>QYQI01000006.1 GCA_007280825.1 Ignavibacteriales bacterium
CGAGAGTACTTATTGAGAAATATAAAAAATAGAACGCAGATAACACGGATCGAACAGATTTACGCTGATAGATCTGCGATAATCCGTCTAATCAGCGTCATCTGTGTTCTATATAAATCTATAACAAATGAGTGACTAAAAAATGAAACAATTAAAACTATTTCTTGCAATCACATTGTTGATAACACTAAATCTTTCAGCACAGAACGGACTGATCAACAAATTTGAAATCAAACAGAACGATCTAACAATCACACGTCCCGCGCAATCAAATCAATACATGGATAAGATCGGGCAGAAGGCAGCATTGTTGGGTTATGAGAACGGCTCATTTGAAATGTGGATCTGGCCGTGGAAAGTTCTGCGCAATTTTGAAACACAATTTTTTGTTGGAACAACAACACAGCCGATCCTTGCGAAAGATATTCTGCGCGATATTTCTGTAACTCCGGAAGCAACAACGCTCACATTTGTTTACGAATCATTCACGGTGAAAGAAATAATTTTTATCCCGCACGATAAACCCGGCGCAATAATTTTATTAGATGTTAACACAACCACTCCGCTAACAATTGTTCCCGGATTTATGCCGGTAATGCAGCCGCAATGGCCGGCGGGAATCGGCGGACAATATAGTTACTGGGATGATGGAATGAATGCGTATGTAATTTCCGAATCACAACAGCGTGGTTTGTTTTTATGCGGATCGCCTGTTGCACAACAAATGGCAGCACCGCCTGCCCACATGTTTGCAGATAATCCGATTCAATTTAAAATAGATATCAAACCCGGTGATGCAAAAAATAATTTTATTCCGATCGTGATTGCCGGAAGTCCCGTTAAAACGAAATATGATTCTGTGAAAACACTTTACAAAAATCTTCTTGGCAATATTGAAACGCTGTACAAAAAAAATTATGAGTATTATGAAAATCTCCGCAACTCAACTGTTGAAGTGATAACGCCGGATGAAAAATTAAATCTTGCTTTCGAATATGGAAAAGTTGCTCTCAATAATTTAATGGTAGATAATGCAACATTAGGAAAAGGATTGGTTGCAGGTTACGGTTTGAGCGGCGGCGGCGGTCGCCCGGGATTTGCATGGTACTTCGGCGGAGATGCATTTATTAATTCACTTGCAATAAATAGTTACGGCGATTATTCAATGGTACGCGATGCACTTGAGTTTACACAAAAATGGCAGAGACAAGAAAATTTCCCGATAAGAAAAAAGGGTCCTAATGATAAAGTAATTGATGTCGGAAAGATGGCTCATGAACTATCACAAAGTGACGGCTTGGTTGATTGGTGGAACGATTATCATTTCGGATATAATCATGCGGATACTTCACCGTGGTATTTAGTTTCGATCGGAGATTACTTTAGAAAAACCGGCGATATAGAATTCATTAAGAAAAGCTGGAAATCAATTGTTCAAGCATATAAGTGGTGCTTAAGTAAAGACAGCAACGGAGATGGATTGATGGATTTACGCGGCGCCGGACTTGGAGTGTTAGAATTTGGAACACTTGTGAAAATATTTAACGACAACTATACTCAAAGTTTATGGACACAAGGAATTAAAGAAGTAAGCTTGATGGCAAAGTACGTTGGTGATAAAGAGATTGAAAACGAAACAGCAAAACTTTTTCCGCAAGCTCAGCAAGCGTTAGAAAAAATATTTTGGATTGATGATCTCGGTTTCTACAGTTTCGGTGCTGCGGAAGACGGAAAGCAAGTCAGAGATAAAAATATTTATTCTTCCACATCAATTCTTTTTGGTTTGATGAACAACGAACGAAGTGTAAGCACAATCAAAAAATTTAATGAAAGCGATATGGTTACTGATTGGGGAGTGCGTAATCTTTCAAACAAATCATCTATGTATGAACCGACAAATTATAATTATGGAACGATCTGGCCGTTCACCTCTTATTTTATTGGCGCTGCGCAATTCTATACACATTTTAATCTTCAAGGTTTGGAAACTATCCGCAAGACCGCTCAGCATGCATTCGATTATGGAATCGGAATTGTTCCGGAAGTTTTTTCGGGCGACATTAATACAAAACTCGGCGAAGCTTATCACGATCAAGGATTCAGCGTAAGCGGCTTTGTATTTCCGATGATGCAAGGATTGATTGGACTCAATGTTGATGCACTCAACAACAAAATTACATTTGCACCTAAATTGCCGGCAGATTGGAAATTTCTGAAAGTGAACAATATTAAAGTTGGGAATACAGTAGCGAGTGCAGAGTGTAGAGTGCAGAATGGTGAAATGAAATTGTTAATAGATGTGAACAGTGAAAAAGAAATCGAATTCGAATACAATCCGGATTTTGAATTAGGTGTTGAAATTAATTCCGTAATGTTAAATGGAAAGAAGCTGGACTATGAATTGAAAAAACACGAGCAGGCTTATCAGCTTAAAACAAATTTCAAAGCAAACGGAAAAAACGAATTAGTAATCAATTATAAACCGTCGATTGGAATTTATTTGCTCTTATCAACTACTCCAATCGGTGCGACGAACGAAGGACTGAAGATTATTTCTCAAAAGCTAGATGGGAAGAAATTTATAATTAGCTGCGAAGGCAAAGCAAACAGAAATTATGAGTTAGGAGTGATGAATTATGAACTAATCGGGAAAGTTACCTGCGCAGAATTTAAGGAGGGGAAATTAATTATTAACATTCCGGCTAGCGGAGAAGAATTTATTAAACATGATGTTGTAATTGAAAAAAAATAACGCTCGTAGAATATATAACTCATAAACAATAGCAGGACAATATCAACAAAAAAATTTTTTATTTAATAAAATCGTATTAGGAAGAATAGATCTATTTTAATAGATTTTAATTGTGACCGGAAGCGATTACAAATTATTTTTATTTATAGGCACATGCTACCAATAACTTTAGAAACCCCAAATCAAATCAATCTTTTTCAAACAAGAGAGAGAAGCGTTCCTCATTTTGAATTGCAAATAATTAATGAAGGACTTTTTCCGGAAGTCAGACTTTATTATTTAGAAAATAAAGAAGTTAGAAAAACAAAAAAGCAAAAAAAGAAAAGAATATCTTCCTCTAAAAAGGACAACAAATTATTAACCGCTGAATATCCACATGTAATAAAGTTAGCGGTTTGATTTAGTCTCAATAAAACAAATCACTTCTCAAAAGCACAAACCTAATTTTTCTTCATCATTACATAATTAACCATCAACATTAATTTTATTTAATCTTCGCGGAACAAATTAGTCTTCTTGCTCATCTAAAGTAATGTAAAAGAAAGTTGGATAGGAAACTTAGATGAAATTTAACGGCAGCACTTCGATTACCGTTGAGAAATATTTTTATGAAGGGAAAGTCTCACGTGTGGTAGTCAAATCCCATCAGAATAATTATTGGATTGATCTGCCTGTAAATTCTTTTTGGGCAAGATCATTTGTAGCCGTAGTTATTCCTATTATAAAAGCGGTTTCGACTATAATAACTGATTTGAATATTGCCGTTGTAAAACATTAGGTGTTCCAAGTTAATAAACATTGATTTATAAATAGAGATGAAGAAAATGGAATTTAAAATTAAAGGACAAGAGCTTCTCACCAAGATCGAAGAGCTTATCAAAGAAGGGAATGCACGTAAAATAATCATTAAAGATGATAAGGGCAGAACTTACATTGAGATTCCGGTAACAGTTGGAGTTATTGGAACTTTGTTTGCACCGGTTGTTGCTGCTGTCGGCGCGCTGGCAGGCGTTGCTGCCAATTTTACGATTGAGGTGATTAAAAAAGAAGAAGAACAATCTCAACCCGATAAGAAATAAAATTTTATCTGATAAAGTGAGGCATATCGAAAGGAATCTCGAGTGATAACTCAACAAGTCCTTTCATTTCACCATTCTCATACCACGGCGATTGATAAATTAATTTTTTGATTCCGTTCTTTTCGATTGTGTAAACATTTGGTTTCTTCTCGTTCATTATCTTATTTATTATTTCGTTCGATTTGACTGTATGACATTCAAATAAATTTTTTCCAATCAAACCGTAACCGCCGTCATCCGCAAATGTTAAAGCAGCTTTCTCGTTCATCTCCGTAACGATTCCATAATTATCACACAATAAAATTGACGCGGGAAATTCTCTTGTCCAATCCATTAGTTCTCCAATTATTCTTTCTGAAATAAAGCGCTAATACTTCCTTTAATTTTTGGTCTTTCAATTACTCTTAAATTATTCTGCCCGGCAATTGAAATAGTTTTATTGAAATCATTTTCAGTTACATGTCCGGCCGGTTCAGAAATGAGCAAATAACCTTTTCTTTTCATTGTGCCGGAAACTTCTTTTATAAACGGAATTGCATCCGGAACTTCATGAACCATCGCAAAAGCAAGAACAAAATCTAATTTTTCTTTTAGATCATCAAGCCCGAGTGATGCTTGATTACACAAACGCGTTTCAATCCTTTCCGATAAATTAACTTTTCTGGCGCGCTTCTTCAAAACATCGAGCATCTTTTCCTGCATATCAACACAAATTACTTTTCCATTAGCACCGACTAAATTTGCAAGCTCCAAACTGAAATAACCCATAGCGCATCCTACATCCATTACTTTCATTCCATTCTTAACGTACGGACTTAGAATCTTATTCGGGTTTTGAAATAGTTTCCGTAACGGGCTTAATAATAGATAGCCGATCCAAACCGGGCAAACACGTTCTGACATTTTATCCTCACTTAAACAGTTTAAAAAATATTTGTGCTTAATCAGACGTTTGAAATAATTAGCAGTTGCTTAAGAGTGAATTATATTTGTGCAGCCTCGAAAGAGTAAACCGCAGCATGAAATTGTCTCGGTCATTATTTTGTAAATATTTATTTATGAACACACAAACACCGCATCGAAAAGGCGGTCGGGACGGACACTGTTTAGACGTTACCTAAGATCATTTAATGCAATATCAATCTCTTTAATAAGTCTTTCTGTATTGGGTCTTCCTGACAATGTGTTTTTCTGTCCCTCCAATATCCTTATGCTAACATCTTTATATTGTTTATAATTTCTTAGTTCATATATACATGCAATCTGACTATCTAATAATAAATGTCCAGTTCTACCAGCGACAAGCCAATCCAATATCATATGATAGTTTTCAAATTGTTTTTGTTTTAATTCTTCCTTGCGATTCCCCACGTATTTTAATGCCGAAAACGCTAATACCAGCATAGATATAACTATAGGGATTACTGTTGCAATAAATGTAGTTTCAGCAATATGGTTTTGCATCCATTCAATCATGTTTTCACCTTTCTTTTATTTTTTTCACTCGTGTACGCCTACTATTAATTAGCTCACCAATATTATTCCTCACAATTA
>QYQI01000113.1 GCA_007280825.1 Ignavibacteriales bacterium
GAAATGCTGAACTCTGAGGACGAGCAAGCTCGAATAAATTTACAAAATGAATTGCGAAAAAATATTTATCCCGGCTCGATTGATGTAAACATTATGACCAAGGTGGACAAAGCAAATTATAATTCCGAGGGCGCTCAGCTTTCGCATGAATTTAATGATGCACATGCTGCCTTGTGCGGCTTTGCAAAAAGCGATCTGGAAAGCTCTATTATTTTTTCTGCGGGCATGAATCCGAAATTGTACGGCTACATTGAAACGTTTAAGGATTTTTATCCAAACGAGAATAGTAGTTTTAAAAAGAAAATTGTTATTAAAGTCAGCGACTATCGTTCGGCATTGATTCAAGGAAAGTTTTTAGCGAAGAAAGGATTATGGGTTTCAGAGTATCGGATTGAATCCGGATTAAATTGCGGCGGTCACGCATTTGCAACAGATGGTTTATTGCTCGGTCCAATTCTCGAAGAATTCAAAAACAAAAAAGACGAATTACTTAATACTCTGAAAGAAATTTATCTTCCCGCGCTCATCAAAAAAGAAATAGTTGTTGATGCAGAAAAATTAAATTATGATGTAACTGTTCAGGGCGGAGTTGGAAAATCAAGCGAACAGGAATTTCTTCTTCGTTACTACGGAGTGAAATCGGTTGGATGGGGAAGTCCATTCCTTTTAGTGCCGGAAGTAATGAATGTTGATGATTATACATTGCAGGAACTTTCTGCTGCAGGAGAAGAGGATTTATATTTAAGTGATATCTCTCCATTGGGAATTCCTTTCAACAGTCTGCGCGGCAACAGCAAAGACATTGAAAAAATGGAAAGAATTGAAAACGGAAAACCCGGCAGTCCTTGCCCCAAAAAGTTTTTATTGTCGAATAAAGATTTTTCTGATAAACCGCTGTGCACTGCCTCAATCACATACATCAACAAAAAAATTGCCGAGCTAAAAGAAAATTATACAAACGAAGATGAATACAAAAAACAATTCGATAAAGTTGTTAACAAAGTTTGTTTGTGTGAAGGGCTTACCGTTTCGGCATTGATCGTAAATAATATTGCAACACCAAAACTAAGCCGCTCCGTGTCCATATGTCCCGGACCCAACCTGGCATATTATTCAAAAATTGTTTCTCTGCATGAAATGGTTGATCACATTTATGGTAGAATAGATCTCATCACCAATCCCAGCAGACCAAATATGTTTGTAAAAGAACTTGGGCTCTATATTGATTACTTGCAGAAAAAGATGGACGAAAATGGAAACGAGTTTTCTGCAAAAGAGGAAGAGTTTTATAATATGTTTACCGCAAATCTTTTAGAAGGTATTGGCTACTACAAAAAAATGATTTCTGATATTTTGGAAGAAACAGAGACAACGAGAGAAAAAATTAAAGAAGGGATCGAAGCATTAGAACAACGTTTGCTTGCTATTTTTTCTGTCGCCGTGGAAATTGATTGAAAAGATTATTTCAAGTAAACTCTCGGTACACGGGTATTAATATTAGTTAGAATTTCATAAGGAATTGTTCCCGCCCAGTCTGCAAGTTCTTCAACAGTTATTTCAGCGGAACCATCTCGACCAATCAAAATAACTTCATCGCCGTTAAATGCAGAATCGTTTTCGATGTTTACAACAATTTGATCCATTGAAATTGATCCAACAACAGGATAACGTTTTCCCCGAATTAAAACTTCTGCTTTGTGACTCATGCTTCGCAAATACCCATCTCCATAACCGAGAGGAACAGTAACTGCGCGGATGTCGTGCTCGGGTTTCCACGTTAAACCATATCCAACGGGATGACCCGCTTTGATGATTTTAAAATAAACTACCAGAGATTTCCATGTTAATGCCGGATGGACTTTTATCGTTTGTGGGATTTCTTGTGAAGGATAAACTCCGTATAATAAAATTCCGGGACGCACCATATCAAGATTGGCTTCGGGCATTTGAAGTATTGCACCGGAATTTGCGATATGACGAAGCGGCATTTCGATAGAATGTTTTTCGAAGAACTTTAATACATCGTAGAATCTTTCAAGTTGTATGCGCGTATAGGATGTGTCTTTCAGTTCCGAATTTGCAAGATGAGAATATATTCCATCTATTCTAATATTTGTACATTTAACCGCGGCTCCAAGGAATTTTTCTGCAGTATAATAATGAACCCCGATTCGTTCCATCCCTGTATCAATTTTTAGGTGAACTTTAGCTTTTGTTTTCATCTGTAAAGCAAATTCATCTATTTGATTCAGCTTACCAATGGAAGACGCTGTAATTGTTAAATCATGTTTTAAGAAAAGCGGAATTTGATTTCCCCAAATTCCTCCCAGTACGAGAATTGGAATTGTAATTCCTTGTTCTCGTAAAAGAATTCCTTCTTCAAGAACAGCAACTCCAATACAATCTGATTTTAGTTCCTGCATCAATTGAGCAACTCTTACCAATCCGTGTCCGTAAGCATTGGCCTTTAAGATCGGCATTATCTTCGCCGGCGAAACGAACTTTTTTATTTTATTAAAATTATCAGACAAGATTTTCAGATCTATTTCCATTCTTGTTGGACGAATAATTTCGTCCACGCCCATTGTCGGGTGATTAATCGTGTTTGCCATCGCTTAAGTTTTTTGTTAATGTAAAAGTAATATTTTATAATATAACTAGGATGGAATAATGTATCTGCAAGCTATATATTTAATTAAACGACAATCCAGAATGGAGAAAAATGAAAAATTATATTCAGAAAATATTTCTTACCCTATTTTTTTGTTGGGCAATGTTGCCTGCTCTCCAGCTAAAATCACAAGATAAAGCAACAGATAAAACCACTCCGGTTACAATACACCGTTCGCAAGTATTTAATATTACATCAAAAATAAATGGCGTAACCTACCCGATATTTGTTGCACTGCCGGGCAGTTATTCTACATCAAATAAAACTTATCCGGTTGTTTACATGCTGGATGCTTATTCATCATTTGGAGTTATGGTTCAAATGGCGCGCCTGCTTGCGTTCGATAAAGAAATCCCCGAAGTAATAATTGTAGGTATATCATCCGAAGGCGGTTCTAAAGAATTTAATTATAATCGAGCACGAGATTTTACACCAACACAGATCCAGCAAGAAAAATTGCCGGAAGAATTTAGATCAACATTTCCAATTTCAGGCGGGGCAGAAAAATTTCTTGGATTTATCAAAGACGAATTGATACCGTATGTTGAATCGAATTATAGATTTAGTCCCGGTGATAGAACATTAGAAGGTCATTCGTTGGGCGGGCTTTTTGTTTTTTATTCATTGTTTAAGGAACCGGAATTATTTAAAAGGTATATCGCAATTAGTCCGGCTTTATTATGGGATAACGGATTATTATTAAAGCAGGAAGAAAAATTTTCAAAAAATCATAATTCTTTAGCACCAATCATATATACTGCAGTAGGTTCTCTTGAAAGTGAATTATTTAAAGGACCATGGAAGCAATTAATTAGCAATTTGAAATCACGCGAATATGCCGGCATGAAATTGAAACCGGAAATTGCAGAAGGCGAAACCCACTACACAATAATTCCATATATTGTTACTCATGGGTTGAAATCTGTTTTTTCGGAAGATGTAAAATAGATTACGCACAATATTTTCGATTTATAAATAAAACAGAAATGGAGAAAAATGTTTAACAACATACAGCCGATCGTACTCTTCGGTTACGCTGCATCAGTTATTATTGCAGTTTCTTTGATGATGAGCTCAATTGTAAAACTTAGAATTATAAATCTATTCGGGGCGATGTTATTTTCCAGTTACGGATTAATTATTAAAGCATACCCTGTTTTTATGCTTAACGGATTTATTACACTCATTGATGTTTATTATCTGCTTCAGATATTCGGCGCTAAAGAATACTTCCGCATATTGGAGGTGAAAACAAATTCCGAATATTTGGAATATTTTTTGAAATTTCACGAGAAGGAAATAACAAAATTCATTCCCAATTTTATTTTTGAACCGAACGATAAATCCCACGTGATGTTCGTACTAAGAGATACTGTTCCTGCTGGACTTGTCTGCTCGGAATATCTTAACAATGACTGCATCTACATGAAATTAGATTATGCAATTCCCGGCTATAGAGATTTTAAGATCGGCAAATATGTGTTTCATGAAATACTCAAAGAGAAAAAAATAAAAAAAATTTACAGCGATGCCGGCAACAAAAAGCATGAACAATATTTGAAGCGGATGGGTTTTGTTAAATCAAGCTTAGATTCAAAACCGGTTTATTGCCTTGACATTTTATCTTGAACGATGACGGCATCCGCAAAACAAATTAGTACAATTAAGGAAGCGATTAATGGCGGATCAAATTGAAATACTTTTTGAAGATAAAAATGTTGTTGCTGTTAACAAACAGGAAGGGCTTGCTTCAATAACGGAAAACGACACAACTATAGATTCTCTTCATTCACTTTTAGAAAAAAAATATGAACAAAAACTTTTTATCGTTCACCGGTTGGATAAAGAAGTTAGCGGTGTAATTCTATTCGCAAAAAATTCCGATGCCCATAAATACTTGAATGATCAGTTCGCCGAGAGAAAAGTAATAAAATATTATACGGCAGTAGTTCACGGAACTATAAAAGAGAATGACGGCATGATCAAGAAACCGATTCGCGAGTTTGGATCGGGAAGAATGGGTATTGATGACCGGAAAGGAAAGGCGAGTGAAACTAAATTCCATGTTGTTCAAAGATTGCGCGATTATACATTGTTGGAATTAAATCCATCAACCGGCCGCCGACATCAACTGCGCGTACATCTATATAGTATTGGTTTCCCGATTGTTGGAGATTTGCGTTACGGCGAAAAAACAATCCAAGAAAAATATTTACGGATAATGCTTCATGCAAAGCGTCTTGAGTTTCAGCTTCCGGACAAAAAAGATATTTCAATCGAAGCTCCGCTTACGGAATCATTCCTTGAAACATTAAAACAAATGTCTTAGAACAATTAATTTATTTGGAGTCGTTAACAATGAATGATTTAGCACGCAAATTAAATTCTGTTTTAGAATCATCAGAGAAAAAATTAAAAACAGTAACTGAACAACAAAGCTCAAAGAAATCTTCGCCGGATAAATGGTCATCGAAAGAAATATTGGGTCACTTGATTGATTCCTCTTTTAATAACATGATAAGATTTGTCAACGGCCAATTCAAAAGTGATTTAGAATTCTCCGGTTACGATCAAAACAAATGGGTTGAAGCGCAGCATTACCAGAACGCCGAATGGAATTTTCTAATTGGTTTATGGACGATGAATAATTTACAATTAGTCCGAGTGATCGGGTCAATACCGGATGACGTGTTAAAGAAATCAACAATAAATCACAATTACGATCTGATTGCATGGAAAGAGTTATCTAAAAATGAATCTGCAACCTTGGAATATTTAATAGAGGATTACATCGGTCACATGAAACATCATTTGAATCAAATATTTATTCTATTGGAAAAATAATTTCTTAATAACGGAACAATCGTTCCGGAGCTATTGTTATCAATTAAATACAAAGATGAGGCATCAATGTTTTTGCGGGATGAAAGTAAAGATTTATCAAACAAAAAAGTTTTCGATCTTCAAAATTATATTCGAAGCAACATTCCAATAACCGATTATATGAATTTCCGTGTTGAAGATTTACAACCCTATTCGATCAAACTATCCGCACCAATAAAACTGAACGACAATCATTACGGAACTGCTTTCGGAGGCAGTCTTGCAACGTTAGGTATTTTAGCCGGGTGGTCAATTTTGCATTTTAGGGCAGCAGAAGAGAAACTCAACTGTGTAATTGTAATTCAAGAAAGCAATATGAAATATATACGACCGGCATACACAGACTTTGAAGCAGTATGCGATATGCTGAATGAAAAACTGTGGAATGAATTTAAAAGTGGTTTGCTTGCAAAAGGAAAAGCAAGAATTTCAATGTTCACAAATCTATATTCACAGGGCGAACTAATTGCCACTCATAAAGGAATATTTGTCGGACTAGCAAGAACGAAATAAATTATTTGGGATGAAAAATGAAATCATTAAAAGAAATATCAAACGAACATTTAGATTGGATTCAACCAAAAGCCACTCAACAATTATTTGAACTGCGTATTAAAGATGATTTGTTCGGAACGTTATTGTTTCCCAAATCGGTTGGATCGCTTGCCGAGGCGGAAACATTTGACGGAAAATGGACTTTCAAACGGGTGGGATTTTTTACAACACGAATAACAATTAGAAATACCGGAGAGGAAAATGATCTCGCCGTGTTCAAGCCGAATATGATGGCATCAAGCGGGATCTTAGAATTTAATAATGGGAAGAAATATCAGTGGCATTCATCAAATTTTTGGGCTACAAAGTTTGAGTTCAAAGATTTCGAAGGCGAATCCGTTGTTGTATTCCGTTCAGGCATTGAAGAACCGAAATTAAAAGATTGGTTCAAGACGCAAGCGCGTGTTGAATTTCCGGATCACAAAAAAAATATTGAAGAGCTATCAATATTAGTCTTGCTCGGCTGGTACTTAATAATTGTTCTTCAGATGGATTCTTCCACGGGCGCAGTTGTTGCGGCAACATCATAATTTGGAATAAACCAAACTTCTCAAAGAAGGTTGGTTTATCAATATCTGTATTGCCAGGTGTTATTGGTGAAATCAGCTGGTTTGATACAATTAGAATTAAAAAAGCATTGGCGGTTAAGTAAAGCAAAAATCATTAATGGAATGTATGATGAAAAATCTTTTTGTTTTGTTAGTTTTATCTTTGTCTCTTCTAAATGCACAAGATAAAGTAAAAATAACTTTAAAAGTAATTTCTCCACCATTGGATGATACGTCAAAAATTTATGTTGCAGGAAATATTGAAGAACTTGGCGATTGGCAACCGGATAAAGTATTGCTTGATAATGAGGGTAATACAATTTGGAGTAAGAAATTCGAAATAGTAAAAAGCTCTCGTCTCGAATACAAATTTACAAAAGGAAGCTGGGCAACCGAAGCACTTGGAAATGATTCTTCCGTTCCGCAAAACTCCATTCTTGTTGCAAATCGAGATACCACAGTATCTGTTACGATTTTGAATTGGCGAGATAAATTTAATTTCAAAGTAAAAGGACAAATTACCGGAACAGTTAAGTATCATAAAAATTTTGTTCTTCCAGGATTAAGAGCACGTGATATTTTTGTCTGGCTTCCGCCGGATTATGAAACCAATATAAAGAAGCACTATCCCGTGTTTTATATGCATGATGGACAAAACCTTGTAGATCCGAAAACTTCTAATACATTTATTGATTGGCAAATTGATGAAACCGCCGACAGTTTGATCCGTGCGGGAGAGGTTGGACCATTTATCATTGTTGGAATAAATAACACGGACGATCGCGAAACGGAATACAGCAATACACCGCTTGGAAAACTTTATATGAAATTGATAGTGGAACAAATAAAACCTTTCTTTGATAAAAAGTATAGAACACTTCCGGAGGCAAAACATACGGCTGTGGGCGGTTCATCAATGGGCGGATTAATTTCGTTTATCTGTGCATGGGACTACCCAAATGTATTTTCTAAAGCAGCTTGTTTTTCCCCGGCATTCTTGTTCCGCGATTTTGACTACACAAAAATTATTCAAGAGGATAAATCACCAAAGAAGAAGTTGCTAATATATATAGATAACGGCGGCGCAGGTCTGGAAACTGTGCTTCAACCAGGTGTTGATAAAATGATTGAAGTACTGAAAAAGAAAGGCTATAAGGAAGGGAAAGATCTTTTTATTTTTATTGATAAGAACGCTGAACACAATGAAGCTGCCTGGGCTAAGCGTGTTTGGAAACCAATAAAGATATTTTTTGGTGTTCATTAAATGAAAATTCTTGTCGGTTCAAAAAATCCCGTAAAAATATCTTCGGTTGAAGAAGCGTTTAAAAATTATTTTGAAAATATTGAAGTAATCGGAATCGAAGTTGAATCCGGAGTTTCAGTTCAACCGATTAATGATGAAACATTTACCGGAGCGCAAAACCGTGCCTTAAGATTAAAAGAAATTAACGATTCGCAAAATCTCAATGCTGAATTATTTGTAGGTATTGAAGGAGGGATTGCGAAACAATTTAGCAAATGGTTTGCTTTTGGGTGTATGTGTGTTTTAGATAATAATGGAAGAACCGGATTTGGAACGTCTCCACATTTTCAACTTCCCAAAAGCGTTGTTGAAAAACTTTTGCAAGGAATTGAGCTTGGCGATGTTATGGACGAAATAATGAATCAGCAAAACACGAAACAGAAACACGGCGCAATTGGGTTTTTCACTAATGGAGTTATGAATAGAAAAGAACTTTACGTTGAAGGATTGAAGGTAGCGGTAATTCCATTTTTGCATAAAGAAATGTTTTTTTAATATCTTACTCATGATCTTGATCTGCTCAAATTGAAAACGATCAAGAGAAAAATCATGAGCATGATTACGATTTGAAGGAGAATAGATATGACTTTACCATTATATCAAGTTGATGCTTTCACAACAAAACTTTTTGGCGGTAATCCAGCTGCGGTTGTTCCGTTAGAAAAATGGTTAGATGATTCAACTCTTCAAAACATTGCCGTAGAGAATAATTTATCCGAGACAGCTTATTTTGTTAAAGAAGGAGAGCATTATAAAATTCGATGGATGACACCGGCGAGCGAGGTTCCTTTATGCGGACACGCTACACTTGCCTCTGCATTTGTAATTTTTAATTTTATTGAGAAGAACTCGAACAAAATAAAATTCATATCAAAGAGCGGAGAACTAATTGTTGAAAGAAATGGAGAGATGTTGACACTCGACTTTCCCTCACATAAACCAACACCAATCAAAATTACCGACACAATTCAAAATTGTTTTGATAAAGAGCCGCTGGAAGTTTTACAAAATGGATTTTATGTTCTCGCAGTTTTTGATTCCGAAGATTACATCCGAAACTTTCAACCAAATTTCGAATTGATAAAACAAATTCATCCTCATGCAGTAATAATTTCATCAAAAGGAAAAGAAGCAGATTTTGTATCGCGCATGTTTGCCCCCAATGAAGGCATTAACGAAGATCCAGTTACCGGCTCATCACATACTGTTCTTATTCCATATTGGGCGGAAAAACTAGGTAAGAAAAATTTTCGTGCACTTCAAGTATCTAAAAGAGAAGGAGAGCTTTTTTGTGAAGACCTTGGAAAACGGGTTAAAATATCGGGTCGAGCTGTGCTCTATTCCACAGGCAATATATTTTTGAGTTTATAATTCAGATTATTTCCTGCATATTAGCGCTGGAAATTGGGTATTTTTAAGTTGAATGGTTTATCTCTCTAACTAATTTGTATTGAAAAAAGTCTGTATGAAAATTATTCGTAGTCTAATTGTTTTTATGGTTCTACTGACTGTTGCCTCATGCGATGCACCTAAACTCAATCCATTGGACCCTAATAATCCTGATTCCGGGCTTGGACAGTTTTATGGATTTGTTAAAACACAAGTAATTCCTCAACAAGCGATTGTGGGAGTAAAAGTTTCTTGGAAGAATGATAATAGAATGATTGAAACGGATGTTAACGGATATTATAAATTAGAAAACTTACAGATGATTGATGGAACTCTTTATTTCGAAAAGGACAGCTATAGTAAAGATTCAATAAAAATAAATTGGCAAAATCAGAAGGGTATTAATCTTGGGACTACAACACTCAACGCTATTCCTAAGCTAGATAATTTGGTAATCTACACAAGTGTTGAGAATCGATATCCTGATGACCAGAGATATACCTTGTTTGTTCAAGCATCTATCTCAGATGTTGAGAATGACATAGACAGCGTTAATGTACTTTGCACGGCGTTAAATTTTAACAAACAATTAAAATATAATTCTCAGACTCGTTTTTATGAACTTAGTTATCCTTATGGAAGCAAGAACAGCGTTCCCTCAATTGACGATGCAATAGGTAAAACTTTTGATATAATAGTAAAAGATCGTCTTGGCAAAACTTTTTCCATAGGTACTTCAACTATAAAGAGGATCATAAAACAAGAAATATTATTTGAATCACCCGCTAACGGCACAACAGTTGGTTCTAGACCGGTTTGTAGATGGAACAGATTTTTACCGGGATTTAATTTTAAGTATATGGTTCAGATTTATACCGATGAAACAATTCCGAAATTGAAATGGGAAAAGCAAAATATTTCTAAGGATGATATTGAAGCTATAACCGGAATCAGTCTGCCCGTTGGAAATTATTATTGGGTGATATGGAGTATTGATGATTTTCAGGACAGAACACGATCCAAACCGGCAACTTTTAATGTTCAATAAATAGATTTTTATAAAAGCAGATGACAACTTTCTTTACAAATAATATTATTCATATTAAGAACTTATCGAAGGATGAATTTGAATCTCTTTATGAGTTCAGTCAAATTCTTAATTCAGCTACTAAGCAGGAATTATTGATTGAAGACGCGATTGATATTGTAATTAATGTTATTAATGCGGAGCGCGGATTATTTGTAAAGTATGATGAAATAAATGACAGCTTCTCCATAATCACTGCGAGAAAGATTTCTAATGAGAGTATTACCGATCTGCATGAATTCTCTTCCGGTATATTGCGAAAAGTTATTAAAGAAAAAAAACCGCTTCTCTATCATGATGTAATGAGCGATCCGCATCTTTCACAATTTGAAAGCGTACAAATTCAACGGATCAAATCTGTAATTGGCGTTCCCATCATCCGCGATGAGAAAATATGGGGAGTAATTGTTGCCGATAGCCAGCTTGACCGTCGTGAGTTTACGGAAGAAAATCTTTTATTCTTGAGTTTCTTCTCTAATCTGGTTTCTCTTGCGCTAGAGAGAATAATAAAATTAGAAGAGCTTGAAAAAGAAAATCAAATTCTTATCAACCGGCTGCAGTCATATTTTGAAATCCCGGATATGATCGGTAACAGCACTGTGATGCATAATCTCTCACAAATTCTTTATAAAGTAGCATTGACAGACGCAACAGTGTTAATCACGGGCGAGAGCGGAACAGGGAAAGAGATTGCGGCAAAAGCAATTCATGAATTGAGCAAAAGAAAAGATAAACCTTTTCTTGCACAGTTCTGCGGTTCGATTCCGGATAATCTTCTTGAAAGTGAATTGTTCGGGTACAAAAAAGGAGCTTTCACCGGCGCCAATACTGATAAGCAGGGATTACTTGAAGCAGCAGAGGGTGGAACATTTTTCTTAGATGAAATTGCGGATATTTCCACAGCGCTTCAGGCAAAATTATTGCGCGTTCTTGAAAATAGAGAAATAATCCGTCTGGGAGATGTGAAGGTAAGGAAAATTAATGTTCGAATAATAACTGCAACAAACAAAGATTTACAGACGCTTGTAAAAGAAGGTGCGTTCCGCGAAGATTTATTTTATAGATTAAATGTTTTCCCAATACGTATTCCGCCTCTGCGTGAAAGAAGAACCGATATCCCATTGCTTGCCAGTCATTTTATTAAGAAAATGGGCAAGAAAGATATGGCAATAGATTCAGCAGCAATTAAAAAACTAGAAAGCTATTATTGGCCGGGAAACATTCGGCAATTAATAAATGTAATTCACCGCGCACTTATTCTTTGTGAAGGGAATAAATTACTTGCGGAACATATTATACTTGAAGATGCAGCAGTCACAGAAAATTTTCAAGGCACTTTACAAGAATTTGAAATGCTGCTTTTAAAAAAACGACTGGAAGAATTAAACGGAAACAGAACACTTACAGCTAAGTCGCTTGATGTTTCCGTTAGATGGATACAACTCAAATTGAAAGAAATGGGAGAAAAGTAGAATGTCCGCTCTCTCTTCTGAAATATTATTTGAGAAGTTCCAAATTATTGAAGTCTTAAAGAAAGACGAACACGCAGCGGTATTTCTTGCTAATCATATTTATCTCAACAAAAAAATTATTCTCAAAGTTCTTAACACACAAAAAATTCATGATCCATCTCTTGTTGAAAGATTTAAACGCGAAGCAAAGATTTTAGCAAAGCTCGATCATCCGAATATTATCAAGGTGCTTGATTTTGGACTTAGCAAAGAGTTTTTCTATATCTCCTTTGAATATATTGAGGGCGAATCACTTCGAAATGTTTTCAAAACAAAAACTCTCACTCAAGAACAAAAAGAACATTTGATGATTCAGCTTTTAAAGGGATTGGATTATGCACACGCTAATCAAATTATACATCGCGATATAAAACCGGAAAATATTTTTATTGATAAAAACTTAAACGTAAAATTAGGTGATTTTGGTCTGGCGCTCTCTGCTGAAGATAATTATGTAACAAATCCTTATTCAATTGTGGGCACACCAAGCTATATGAGCCCCGAGCAAATACGCGGTTCAAAGCTTACTGCGCAAAGCGATCTATTTTCTTTAGGAGTTGTTCTTACAGAATTGTTTACAGGGAAAAATCCATTCTTAAAAGAAAATGTTAGTCTTACACTCAACGAAATTAACAGTTATGATGAAACTGCTCTCGAAGAAAAACTATCCGGTGTTCAGGAAAATATAAAAGAGATACTTCTTGTTCTGCTCAAGAAAAATATAAATCAGCGATATGAATCAGCCGGAGAAATACTTGAAGAATTAAATATTCAAGTAGATCAACCGACTATTGTTGTTAATAATGTAGATATGGAAGGGAGAAAATCCAAACTTGCATGGATGTTTCTTGCGGTAATTGCTCTTGTTATAATCGGGATCGTTGTTATTCCATTTATAAATGAACAAAAACAAAATTCTACCCAGATTCCATTAGGCAAAGACTCGACTCAACTTAAAAATGATTCTGCAAATCAAAACAATATTTCAAAACAGCAAACTGATCAAACAAAAGATGCAGTTGATCTAAAAAATTTATCTAAACCGCTTATGGATAATAACAAAAAAGATTCGTTACAAAACCAGAATACAGTAAAGCAAAA
>QYQI01000073.1 GCA_007280825.1 Ignavibacteriales bacterium
TCTTACAATGTTAAAAACTATCTATACAAATATAACAATAAACTTTTTAAGAAATAAATCAGAATAAGCTTAAAAGGTTCATTCAAATAATTTTATTAGAACTACACCGTGTGAAGGAACAAGAGTTTCAAATTTTTCTTTGAACTTTCCTAAATTTTTCTGCCGCCATAGATCACGAACCTTTGAGTTTGCTTTTATTCCAATCTCCGAAAAATCTAAGGAATATTTTTTGGTTTCACTCCCAAGATTAAAGATCCCAATTGCTTTATTTCCGTCTTCCAAGTCCTTTACCCAGACTTGAATATTATCTTTGATGATTTTTGGTGTTGCCTGCTTTCCAAGCGGATCTTGATCTATTGCAAGCACATCATCATTCGTTAATAAGTTCAGAGTAAAATCATCCAGTCTTGTAAGATCGCAACCGATGAGAAGCGGGGCAGAGAGTAAACTCCACATGCTGATATGTATGTATTGCTCATCGGGAGTTAATTTTGTCGGATGCAGACTTGGTCCCCATCCAACCCAGCCGACGACAAGCATATCGGGATCGTTCCAGTTACCGGGTTTAGCATATTTTGCATTTTCAATTTGACTGAATCCAATATCACTTAAACTTTGCCATGTGTCGTTAATATCGCCGGTTGTGCGCCACAAATTTCCTCCAACACTTCCACCCCATTCCCAAACTTTGCTCATTCCATATTGGCACAAGCTGTACACAATATCACGGTCAATTTTTTGAAGTGCATCTTGCATAATTGTGTATGGTTTAATCCTCTCGGCGCGCGAAGTATCTTTTGCAATATTATCGTATGAACACCAATCATATTTCAAGTAATCAATACCCCAAGAAGCAAACGATTTTGCGTCTTGAAGTTCATGCTGATATGTTGCAGTATAACCGCCGCACGTAAGTGGACCCGGCGAACTATAAATTCCGAATTTAAGTCCGAGTGCATGGAGACTATCGCCAAGTGCTTTCATATTTGGAAATTTAGAATTGCATAAAATATTTCCGTCTGCATCACGTTTTGGATCAGTTGAGTTACCGACAATTTCCCAACCGTCATCAATATTTATAAATGTCCATCCGTGATTCATTAATCCTTTTTCTTTGTAAACTTTTGCAGATGCCAAAACTTTTTCTTGATCTACTGTTAAACCCCAAACATTCCAACTGTTCCAACCCATAGGCGGAGTGAGAGCAAGTTTATCACCTATTTCAATTCTTAATTTGCTCTTTGCTGAACCAAATTTGTTTTTTGCGACAAGTGTTACATTGTATTCAGCTTTGTCGGAAACTTTTCCTGTAATAATTCCGGTTTTTTCATCTATCGATAAACCTTTCGGAAGATTGACTGCATCAAACATCATTGGTTTCACACCTGTTGCAGCTATTGTGTAGAGAAAAGGTTTGTTCGGTCTCTGTCCATAAACTTTTGCACCGTTAATCTTTGGTTTTTGAGATGGCGCCGAAGTTAATATGTATGGTGTCTCTTCCTTAAGAATAGTTTGTTCTTTGTTGTGAGCAAATTCAAATATGTAATTCACATAACTTGATTGATCTTGATTCACCAAAGAAAAACTAAAATATTTTGAAGATTTTGGTTCTAATTTAAGTACTTCCGTTTTTTCATAAATGATTTTTTTATTGAGTTTATTTTCCGCCTTGATTGTAAACTTTCCATTAATTGTAAGCTTATCAGAAGTGTTTTTTATTGTAAATGATTTTGATGCAGTTTTATTTTTAAAGAGAAAGGGAACTTGTCCATAATCAAGCGATAAATACTCGCCGATATGAACCATACTAATTGCGGCATTGCCGGTGTAAATTCCTCCTTGTCCGCCTTGATCAAAAACTCTTACAGCTATTACATTTTCTTTATCCCACAAAATTCTTGGATCATCAACAGAAAGAGTATAACGGCGATTGTAATCCCAAAGTATTGTTGGCGCATAAAGAAAACTTGTATCAATAATTGTATTTGCGGTTACATTTTTACCGTTGATGCCGAAAATATTCCCGTTGATAAATGATTGATCAAAGTTATTTATCTTACCTAAAAATATTTTCAAACTGTCTTTTAAGAATGAATTATTTTTTAATGAAGAGGGAATAAAAACTTTGATTCTGTACCAAGCATAGCCATCAAGGGGATCGTAGCCTTGCTGTTCCCAAATTTTATCAACTTGAATTCCTTTCCACTGAGAATCATCATATCCTGGTTTTGCATAATCTAAATTATCACCTACCTTAAATTTCCATCCGTCCTTAAGTTGAATTGATTGTTCTGTTTGTGCTGATAAGAAGCTAAACGAGAATAGAACAGCAATAAAAAGTAAATGGAGCTTTTTCATTTCTTCACCTTGTGGAATGATTTCTAATATTAAAAATAAAGGATTTATGAGATGGCTCAAAGATAATTTACTTAGAAAGAAATATGAATAGAATTATTTCTCTTTCAACTTATCTGCAAAAATTTTTTTGAATTTTTCGATCTTCGGTGTTATTACAAAACTGCAGTACGGCTGATTGCCGTTCTGGTTGTAATAATCCTGGTGATAATCTTCCGCTTTATAAAATTTTTTGAATTGACTTATTTCAGTTACGATCGGATCGCT
Organism: Ignavibacteriales bacterium; assembly: GCA_007280825.1. Lineage (GTDB taxonomy): Bacteria > Bacteroidota > Ignavibacteria > Ignavibacteriales > Melioribacteraceae > Fen-1258. Next base: position 2,623 of record QYQI01000073.1, read on the forward strand.
CCAAATTTTTGCAGACGCTAATTCGTTTTTGTATTTCTCGGCAAGTTGTTTTTGTTCATCATTGTGATAAAAAATTACCGAACGGTACTGTGTCCCGGCATCTGCACCTTGTCGGTTTAATGTAGTCGGGTCGTGAGTTTTCCAAAAGACTTCCAACAGCTCTTTGTAAGAAATTATTTTTGGATCAAAAGTTATTTGCGTGCATTCCGCGTGTCCGGTTTGTCCGGTGCAGACAGCTTCATAAGAAGGATTGGGAACGGTTCCGCCGCTGTAACCGCTTTCAATTTTTACAACTCCTTTTAGTCTTTGAAAAACTGCTTCCGTGCACCAGAAACATCCCGCTCCGAAAGTTGCAACTTCATATTTATTTTGATCATTCATTTTATCCTCAATTTTTGGTTGAGCACCTGCCTTGCCGTCAGGCAGGTTAACTTCAGCTGTTGATAAATTGTTTTTCATGTTTGAATTACAACCAATAAAAAATAGAAATGATAACAAAGATAGTTTTGTAAAAATTTTCATATAATTCCTTATTGAGGCAGATAGTCTTAATTAAATATTAACATAAATTTTTACACAATAATTCCATTTCTTTTAGTAAGATTGTTTTAATTTTTCATTAAGCTTACTGCAAACCTCACCACAAAGAGTGTATGTACATCTGCTTGTTTATGATATGCTTGCTAAGGAAGTCGCTCAATTAGTAAACACAACACAAGAATCCGGCAGGTATGAAGCTACATTCGACGGATCAAATCTTCCGAGCGGTGCTTACTTCTATAAATTAAAAGCCGGAAATTATATTGAAGTGAAAAAGTTATTATTGGTAAAATAATTTTATATATAATCCTTTTTCTTGAGGCACTCAGTTGAGTGCCTTTTTTATTACTTCACTTCCAAATTTAAAATGTTATCTTAAGCCAGTAAATATTTTAATGAAATTATAAATTCATTATATTTTCAGCAAGCAAACTTCAGTTTGAATTATTCTTCCTGTTATTTGATATGTTACTTAAATTCATTTAATAAATTTTTCTTATTCTTGAACTGATTCCGCGAAATATTTTAGTAATAAACAAATAAACAAGAGTTATTAATGAGCATAATTCTAAAAGAAGTAAATACGAGAAGCGAGTTAAAACAATTTATTCAATTTCAATTCTCTCTTTACAAAGAGAATAAATATTGGGTTCCACCGCTGATTTTTGATGAACTTAAAACATTGAGAAAAGATAAAAACCCCGCATTCGATTTTTGCGAAGCAAAATATTGGCTTGCTTATAAAGATGATAAAATTGTTGGAAGGATAGCGGGAATAATTAATCACAAATACAATGAAAAGTGGAATCAAAAGTCGGCAAGGTTTGGATGGATTGATTTTATTGACGATGAGCAAGTATCACAGAAATTAATCGAACTTGTTATTAATTGGGCTAAAGAAAAAGGAATGAATAAAATTCATGGCCCGCTTGGTTTCTCAGATTTTGACGGTGAAGGAATGCTGATAGAAGGATTTGATGAACTTAGTACTTTCGGTTCGATTTACAATCATCCTTATTACAAAAAACATATTGAGAAACTTGGTTTTGAAAAAGATGCGGATTGGATTGAGTTCTTAGTAAATTTTGACCCAACAGTTTCCGGACCGGAAAAAGTTTCGCGGATTGCTGATGCAGTAGCAGAAAGAAATCATCTTCACATTCTAAAAGTTAAAAAAGCAAAAGAGATGCTTCCTTATGCAAGAGAAATTTTTTATCTGATAAACGAAGCTTATAAAAATCTTTTTGGTTTTGTTGAATTAACTGACAGACAGATTGACATGTATGTTAAAGCATATTTTGGATTCATAAAACCGGATTATGTTCCTATAATTTTAGACACCAATAATAAAGTTGCGGCGTTTGGTATTACCATGCCTTCTCTTTCTGTTGCTGTTCAAAAGAGTAAAGGAAAATTATTTCCATTCGGATTCATTTATATTTTAAGAGCAATGAATAATAATCCTAATGTAGATTTGTATTTAACGGCTGTACGTCCGGAGTTACAGAATAAAGGTGTAAATGCAATGCTGATTAATGAAATGTATAATGTCTTTGTTCGAAATAAAATCCAAAAAGTGGAAACCAACCGTGAACTTGAAGAAAATTCTAAGATTCAAGCTCAATGGCGGTTCTTCGAAAACAGATTACACAAACGGAGAAGGTGTTATAAAAAATCAATATAAAATTAAAAGGCGTCCTTGCGACGTCTTTTTTTATTTGTGTTATCTAATAGGAGTTATGATGAAAAAGAATGTTGGCAGTTTTAATAAAGTCATACGTTTAGTGCTTGGCTTAGTAATAATTGCACTTGGTATTTTGTTCCAAAGTTGGTGGGGTTTATTAGGAGTTCAGCATTGATCAGCCGGTGCCCGCTTTATCTTCCGTTCGGGTTATCTACTCGTAAAGTTGATCCGAGTATTAAAAAATAATCTACTGTATTTGAAAAATTCATTTATTTCAATAATTTAATTGCAGTTACAATCATTCTGTAAAAAATAAATAAAATCCTTCTTTAATGAATTTCTTTCTTGATTAGACTTTGGACTTATATTACACTTTTTTATATTGCCAAAGTAAAAGAGGATGTGAATAAGTGGTTGAACAAAGTTTCCATATTAATAGCGATTACGGAAATGTTACATTAGTTAATAAACAGATTCGTTTTTTTCTGGAACTACATGGTATTGAACAGCATATAAGTAATGCAGTAGAAATCTGCTTAACTGAAGCACTTAATAATGTAATCAAACATTCGTATAAAAATGATGACACAAAGTCTATTGATCTTATAGTAAAAAAAGAAACCAATTATTTTGAGATCACTATTATTGATAATGGACTGCCTAGAAAAAATTTAACTGTCTCAAAACTCGACTTTGACCCGCAAGACATTAATAATTTACCGGAGAGCGGAATGGGTCTTTACATTATTGAACAACTAATGGATGAAATGAAATATTACACCCAGGACGGGAAAAATTATTTCTTATTAAAGAAGTGGCTCATCTAACAAATTAACGAGCATAATACATCGGAAAGATTTTGCGCTATTTTATATTTCTATTTTTAATCATATCAACATCTCTATTTGCTCAAGATTCTACACACAGTCAAGCTTTGAAAGAAAACACTCCGCGTAAATATCCTATCATCAAAGCAAAATATCCTTCTTATTCATTAATAGCCGGTTATCTATTAGTAACCGAAGCCAATCGCAACGATCCTTTTGCTCAGCACGAATTAGGATTACGTTATTTGTTGGGCAACGGATTTCCGGCTGATACAGTTAAAGCAATTTATTGGATCCGTAAAGCGGTTGATCAAAATCTTCCGTCCGCCAGATTTAATTATGGAATAATGCTTTATAATGGAATAGGAGTTCCATGGAATCCATTTGAAGCTTATCAAAATTTTATGAGCGCCGCTTCTGCCGGATTACCGGAAGCTCAATTTGCTACTGGATTAACCTATACCGATAATTTGACAATAAATAAAAATTTAAATATTGCTTACAAATATTTTAAACTTTCTGAAGAAGCCAATTACCTTCCCGCTAAGGAAGCATTGCAGCAATTACTTAAAAGCGGTTTTACTCCCGCAATTGATTCAGCTTCTAACTCAAATGAAAAACAATCTGTAAGAATTGATGAAATGGCATCTGTTATAAATCCAAATTGGGATTTGGATTTTTATAATTTTGATGAACAAAAAGGAAAAGATAAAAAAGAAGATCTTATCTCAAAGGTTCTTAAGAAAAAACCTTCGGAGCTAAAAAGATTTTTAGGATTAGATGAACTGCCGCAAGGATCAATGCCTAAAGATTCAAGCGCAGTAAATCTATTAAAATTTGCAGCAGAAAACGGAAGCCCTGAAGCGTTAATGATTGTCGGAAAAGGTTACGAAAGTGGAACCGTATTTGATAAAGATTTAATACTTGCTGCAGTAAATTATTTACGAGCTTACCGGCTTGGTTCCATGAAAGCCGGACAATATTTATTTACAATGATTCAATCAAAAGAATTATTTGGAATGTTGAAAGAAAGAATAAATCGCGGAGATGCGAACGCTATGTATGCATGGGCAGGTATTTCTGCTCTTGGATTCGATAACCAAATATCAAATCAACAAGCATTGGATTTTCTTAAGAAAGCTGTTGAGAAAAAACATATTTCATCAATGATCGAACTCGGACTTTTATATTCAACCGGAAAAATGGTAGAAAGAAACAGAGTTAAAGCAATTCAATATTGGGAAACTGCAAAAGCATTTGGTAGCAAGGAAGCTTTCATTAGAATTATAATGAGTAATTTGTTTGATTCAACAGCTGTAAAAAATTATAGTGATGATATTACAACATTGCACAATATAGCAAATGAAGGTTCTATACTCGCGCAAACCGCGCTTGCTTTATGTTATGAAAAAGGAATTGGTGTTAAAGAAAATAAAGCTACAGCAATTAGATTTTACCGTCATGCCGCTCAGAGAGGAAATGAAACAGCTTACAATTCACTTAAAAGAATGTATGATGAATTAAGACCCGATGATGAAGAATTTAAGATCTATCTTCAGAATGAATAGCTTTCAAAATTACGAAAGTTAAATCATCGTTCTGATTTGCAGTACCACGGAAATTAGTAACAGCATTTAGTAAGGCACTCTTTATATCTTCTGCTGATTTATCACAGTTATTTTTAAATATTCGTTTAATATTTTCTTCGCCGAATTGTTCTCTAAGAATATTCATTGCTTCATTAACTCCATCGGTATAGAAAAAGATAATATCTTTCTCTCCCGGTTGAAATGAAAATTCTTCTAATGTTTTTTCGAAAATGCCTTTATCATTCAATCCAATTCCTATTCCGCTAGGACAAATAACCTCAAATTCTTTTTTATCGTGTTTATACCACAAAGCAGGGGGATGACCGGCACGTGCAAAATTAATTTTGCCGTCTTTTTCAACGGAAGCAATTGATAGTGTGAGAAAATATTCTCTTCGTAATGATTTAGAGAAATATTTTTTGATATTTATTATCAAATTTCTGACATCAGATAAACTATCGAGCAATAAATAAATTATAGATTGAACACGTACCATATAAAGAGCTGCAGCCATTCCTTTTCCAGAAATATCTCCAACCACTATATAGTATCGTCCATTCGATTCAATTACATCGAAGTAATCTCCGCCAACTTCATGGGCGGGTTCGTAGTAAGAAACGATCTGGTAATTGAAAATAGTTGAAGAATGTTTTGGTATTAAATCGAATTGAATCTTACGTGCAACATCAAGTTCGTTTTTGGCAGAAAGTTTATCTGCCAGTTCAAAAGCTATAAGTAGATTGAAAATTAAAAAAGATAGCAGCAAATAAGCAGGCGATGGCTGAGAATATCCTACAATAAAAAATAGCAAAGCTGCCAAATAAAAAATTCTTCTTGCAGGTGTTAGTTTTAACAAAAAAGCGTTGAACAAACTCCTGACTAAAATAAATCCGCGGATAATTCTATTCTTGGAAGGATCTGGTTTGGGAATATCCTTTGCAAAAAATTCATATACTTCTCCTGCATCTCGTTTAATTAGGCGATTTATTTCATCTGCACTGAGATCACTTGTGTAGAGTTCGAATAATCTTTTTATTGGATTTGAGTTAGACAATGGTTTTTATATTGATTTTTCTACTTATTAAGACGATTTCAACATTATTTAGTTAGATTAAATTAACATTATTGAAAATCATTTTACATCTTTGAATATCAAGGCTCAATTGCCTATTTTTGAATCGTAATTTATTAATTACTCAATTTTTTTATCATCAGAAAGCGTAATAATGGTTTGGAAAATAATTCTTTTTATCCTGATGTGCTTTGTTATAATTACCGGAATTTCATTTCCAATAGTTGAACACCCTCAAGGATGGATGCAGTTTCCTATAATACCGGGTCTCGGCGAAAAGGCAAAAATAATTTTCTTTCATGTACCTACAGCTTGGCTTTCAGTACTTGCATTTTTAATGGCGATGGTATATGGCGTCAGGTATCTGAGAAAGAAAAATTTAGATGACGATGCTAAATCATCTGCTTCGCTGCAAATCGGAATGGTCTTTTGTGTTCTTGCAACAATTACAGGATCGATTTGGGCAAAATTTAATTGGGGAACGTTTTGGAATTGGGATCCGCGGGAAACAAGTATATTCATTCTATTATTAATTTACGGTTCACTGTTTGCGCTTCGTTCAGCAGTTGAGAATGAAGATAAACGTGCTCGTCTTTCAGCCGTTTATTCAATAATAGCTTTTTTAACTGTGCCGTTTTTTATTTTCATCATGCCAAGAATAATGTTGGGCTTACATCCCGGTTCGTTAGAAATTGATCCTAACTCAGGCAAAGTAATTCAGGGAACAAGTCCCGTTGTAGATTTTAAGATGAATGGTAATATGCGGTTAGTATTTTTCACATCGTTAGCTGCATTTACAATTCTTTATTTCTGGATGTGGAAAATCAGATCCAGGGCAATAATTATTAAAGAAAATCTTTCTAAAAAATTAATTTGAGGTAAAATTTGGAAGGCGGATTAGTAGGATTCCTAGAAAAAAATTCAATATACATTGTATTGGCTATAGTTCTTGTTGTTTGGACAGGAATATTTTTATTCCTTCTTAATACTGATAAGCGGCTAAAGGCGATCGAAAAAGAATTAAAGGAGAAATAATTCAATGAAAAATAAATATATGTTCGGCGGAGCTATCATAATTGTATTTCTTGCTGTGATGGTTTATTTATTTACACAAACTAACGTTCAGTACGAAAGCAGTTTTGCAAAACTTATGCAGAACGGTAAAACAGTAAAAGCAACCGGTAGCTGGGTTAAAGAAAGAAATTATGAAATAGATAAAACAAATAATCTTTTTTCTTTTTACATGAAAGATCCTGAAGGAAACATGATGAAAGTAATTTATCATGGTGCAATACCAAATAATTTTGAATCATCAACAAGTGTTGTTGTAACCGGCAAATATCATGACGGAAATTTTCACGCATCTGATATTCTCACTAAGTGCCCATCAAAGTATCAAGATCAAGCTGGACAAAAAGCTAACTCGTAAGAGTAGCAGTTAGGAGATTTTATGATCGGTAATATTTTACTCACTCTGGGTTTAATAGCCGGAGTGTTTACGGTTGTAATGTATTATCTAACCTACCGAGGTTATCAAAATACATTATCTTTAGCACGGATTGGTTTTCATACGACAGCAATTATGGTAATTGCCTCTGCTGCATTGCTGCTTTACGCAGTATTAACTCATCAGTATCAATACAAATATATTTATAATTACAGCGGAAGCGATCTTCCAACCGGATTACTCATGTCCACTTTTTATGCCGGACAGGAAGGCAGTTTCATGCTATGGACTTTTTTTACTGCTGTTATCGGATTGGTTCTATTGGATTACACTTCGAAACGAGGAGACCTTGAACCAAGAGTAATGATGACTTTTTCACTCGTGCTTTCATTTTTATTAATCATGGTAAGTCCGCTTCTTAAATCCCCATTCAATTTTATCTGGATGGATAATGTCACTTATACACATCTGACGCTGCCGACGAAA
>QYQI01000052.1 GCA_007280825.1 Ignavibacteriales bacterium
CCTAAGTATGATATTCGACATAGTCTAAATGTTTCACTTGAATTAAATATTGGAAGTGGATGGAATACAGGATTTGTCTGGACATATAATTCCGGTTTACCTTTTACACAGATTATTGGTTTTTATGATAAGTATTACTTCGATAATATTTTTGGGAACTGGGCTAATTTTGATCCGAGAAAACCTTACGGAATTCTTGGCGTTCAAAATTTAGAAAGGCTTCCAACGTATCATAGATTAGATTTTACAATATCAAAAAAGTTAATTCTCGATCCGTTTAATATTGATTTGAGCTTCAGCATAATTAATGTTTACAATCGGCAAAATATTTTTTATTTCAAGCGTGATACAGGCGAAAGGGTAAATATGCTGCCGTTTCTTCCAACTGCTACAATAAAGATTGAACTGTGAAAAAATATCTTTCAATAATATTTGTCTTTATAATTTTCGTTTCTTGCGAAGAAAATTTTGAGCCATTCGGCGATCTAAGAGTTAAATATGTTCTCAACTGTATTATTAGAGGAGATACAACTTTTCAAGTAGCTACTCTTACAAAAACTTATGCAAATGGAAATTATAATCCTTATTCAAATACTGTGGATCCAAATGTAAAAGGTGCACTAATTAGAGTTTGGAACGGAGATTCTGTTGTAATTTTTAGAGATACTACTTTTAACAGGCAGGTTGATAACAAATATCAAACTCCTTATAACGCTTATTACACAAATAAATTTAAATTAGTTGGTAATAAATTAGAGATGGAAGCAATTTTGCCAAATGGAGTTAGACTTTCATCAGAAACTGATCAACCCAACCCAATAAAGTTTATTTATGTTGATAAAGTAGTTCCTCCAAAAACAAAATCTTATGTAGAGTTCATTTGGGATCCTGGTTTAGTTGATAATGCTTACTTAACGCAAGTTTCAATTTATTACTTTAAGAAAGACGATCCGCAGCAAGAAATTAGAATAGCACATGTCCCTGCAAGATATGTTAATCAAGATGGAAGATCATTTGCAATATATCCGAAACCCAGTAATGATAATAAATTGGAATTATATGTTGAAACAATTAGTAAAACAATGGAATTGATTTCAGAAGGAGATCCCAACAAAAGTAATTATGTTATTCTCGGTCCGTTCTTGGAAGTTGCTTCTTTTAATAAAAATTTAAGTACATACTTCAATTCTATAGCTCGAGCTAATGATGCTTATACGGTCAATCTTAATGAGATTGATTACACAAATATTACAAACGGAATAGGGATATTCGGAATTTTCCTACATAATTATTGGTCTTTTGATTTTACTCATGCATACATTAAATCATTTGGCTACACACCCGGTCTTGCGGATGTGGTACCGCCATTATAAAAACATGAAAAAAATAATAACTATAACCTTATTCATACTCGGTCTCGTCTCTTGTGAGAAAGAAGTTTTCACAGGAGTTGTGGAAACAAACATTACAGAATACGGAAAGATTTTTGTCAGCAGTAATCCCGGCGGATATAAAATTTTTATCGATAATAAAAATATGGACGTAGTTTCTCCGGATACAGTTCTTTATTTAGTCGCAGGTCAACACAAACTGAATTTGAGACATAATTTGTATTCGGATACTACAATGACTATTACTGTAGATAAATCTGCTATAAAAATTATTTCGATTGATATGATGAAGAATCCCCGCTTCTTTTCAACTCTTACATTATTTACAATTCCTTCCGCAGCTAAAATATACCTTAACGATCAACTGATTAATAATGTTGTAACTCCAACTACAATTAGAAATGTTTACCCCGGTGCGTATGAATTAAAATTATTAAAAAAAGACTGCAGAGATGATAGTACAAATATATTCGTTAAGGGAGGAGAATATGTTGAGATTTTAAGGATACTTGAAGATACAAGCCGCACCGTAAGTTACAGAACTAATAATTCCAAAATCTCAAGTAACTCGGTAAATAAAGTAGTAGTAGATAAATTTAATAATAAGTGGATCGGAACCATTGATCACGGTCTAATGAAATTTGACGGAAAGAATTGGACCTCTTATGAAAATGCAGGAGTAATAGAAGGTGAAAGGATACAAGATTTATTAATTGATAAATCGGGTAAGTTATGGATTGCATCAATAAGTGGTTTATTTGTTTACGATGGCATAAGCTGGAAGTCTTATACAAGTAATTTACCATATGAAAATGTTATTGCGCTCGATGAAGATCCCACCGGCAACATCTGGATTGCAACTCTAAATGCTTTGGTTAAATACAATGGTACTACTTTCGAGGTATTTAATTATTATAATTCTCAAAGAATGCCTTTGGTAAATTTATCATCTGTCGTCTCATCTAAGAATGGCGATATTTGGGTTGGAACCAGCGGTAGTGGGATAATAAAATTTGATGGTACTACTTGGACTAACTACCTTACCAGCGGAATGCTTAACAACACCGGGGGGCATTTAACACCTGAGAAAATTTCGAATATTATCAAAGATATTGTAGTAGATAAAAACGGAAATTTATATTCGTTTCATGTTAAAGATCCACCTGCAGGAGCTAGAAGTGCTCTTCTACAATATGATGGTTTTGGATGGACTGAAATTAAACTGAATTTACTTTTTGAATTGGAAGTTGAATCATTTTATTTAGATAATGATAACAATATTTGGATGGCTCTTAATGGTGGTTTAATTAAATATAATCCGTTGCAGCCTCTTAAGTTTTATGACTCAGGTATTTACGGATATTTTGCTAAGTGGTGTAAATCATTTACTATTGATCTAAATGGCGACGGTTGGTTAGCAACAATAGGTGCTGGAATAGCAAAACTTAAAAAAGGAACATTTTAATAATTATAATTTAAAATTAGATTTTAAGTAACAACTCGATAAACAGAATCCAATACTGTTCCGTCAACCCATTTAACAACTGCTACTACTTTTTTCTTATCAACTTTTGGTTTTGCCGGTGCACCGCCGCAGATTTCATAAACTTCTTTTTGAATTTCTTTAATTGAACGAATTGGTAAAGAAGAATTCTTAACAGCATTTAACAAATCTTTTCTTTTTGGATTAATTGCAATTCCTCTTTCTGTAACGATTACATCAATTAGTTCACCCGGTCCGCAAAGTGTAGTAACTTCATCAAGTATAACTGGAATTCTATCTCTGAATGAAGGAACAGCAATAATTGTACATTTTGAGTAAAGACAATTTTGCCACCCGCCAATTCCATGAAGCAAATAACCATCGGAATGTGAAACGACATTAGCATTGAAGTTCACATCAACTTCCGTTGCACCCAGAATCGTCGCATCAACCATCGAAGCAAAATTTCCTTTACCATGATAATTGTAACTTGTGAAAGGAGTCGTCATAACATGATTTGGATTTTCACGCATTGAACGAACTCCATCAAGATCAAAAGTTTGTCCGTCAAGAATGTAATCAGTCAATCCTTCTTCCAATAATTCAACTAAATATTTTGTAGAACCTCCACGTATAAATCTTGCTTTAATTCCTTTCGCTTTCATAATTTCTTTTAAGAAAAGAATAACAGCTAAGTTCGTTCCGCCAGCACCTGCTTGATAAGAGAAACCATTCTTAACAATTCCTGCTTCGTCCATGAACTTTGCAATATATTCCGCGATTAAAAGTCTGTCCGGACTTTTAGTCATTTCAGTTGTACCGCTAACAATTTTTGATGGATCGCCAAGTGATTCCACTTGAACCACATAATCAACATTGTTGCCTTGAATTTGCCAAGGTACACAAGGAAATGGAACAAGGTTATCGGTAACAACAATAACTTTGTCAGCATATTCAGAATCTGCAAGTGCAAAACCAATTCCGCCGCAAGCAGATTTTCCGTTTACACCGTTTGCATTTCCAAATGGATCAGCAGTTGGTGCTGCGATTACTGCAATATCAATATGAACTTCGCCATCTTGAATTGATTGATATCTTCCTCCGTGAGAACGAAGAACTCCAACTCCTTTCATCTTTCCTTCGGTTGTAAATTTTCCGAGTGGACCGTTCATACTTCCTTCAATGTGATGAATTGTCCCGTCTCTTAAATATCTAATTAAATACGAGTGGCAGGGAAATGAAGCGCTTGGGAACCAACGAATATTTTTTACACCCATAGAATGAATTGTGTCAAATAAAATATTTGTTAGTTGATCGCCATTTCTAAGATGGTGGTGCGTGGAGATTGTCATTCCATCTTTCAATCCGGCTTTCTTCAAAGCATCTTTCAAACTTTTTACTTCTTTATTTCCGTCGGATGGGTAATCTGCGCAAGTTCTAATTTGAAGACTTGCAATTCTTCCACTCGATTTAAATTTATCAACACCTTTAAATGGAATTTGTTTCTCCCCATTTATAATTGTTGGTATTAATCTGTTCACCGCATTTTTTATCAGTTTCATTACTTATTCCAATTTTTATCTAACAATCCATTTAGTATAGCAAGATTAATAGTATGCTGTGCGCGCTTAACAACAGGCGCATCTATCATTTTACTGCCAAGAGCAACAACACCAAGTCCGTTCTTTTCTGCTTCGTTGAATGCAAGAACAATTTTTCTTGCTTTCTCAATTTCTTTTTCAGATGGTGCAAATGAATCGTGCACAACTTTTATTTGTCGGGGATGGATACAACCTTTCCCTTCAAAGCCAAGAGCTTTGGCTTCAAGAACACTTGCTTTTAATCCTTCCATATCATCAACATCTGAAAAAACAGAATCAATAGCTTGCACACCGGCAGCTTTTGCTGAATTAACAACTGTGCTTCTCGCATAAAAACTTTCTCTACCTTCGTTTGTTCTTTCAACGCCAAGATCGGCAGTGTAATCTTCAAGTCCAACTGCAAGAGCACAAACTTTATCGGAAGCAGTTGCAATCTCGTAAGACTTCACAACTCCTAAAGCACTTTCTATGATCGGCATCAAATATATTGCAGCAGAAATATTGTTCATCGCCTTGATCATATTTATTTCTTCTTCCACATCTTTAACTGTTATTGCTGATTCACACTTCGGTATAAGAATAACATGCACGTTATGAGGTACAACAAATTTCAAATCATTTAATCCCATCGGCAATTGATTGATGCGAACCATTCTTTCTGCACCGTAGAAATCAACCGAGCAGAGTGCATTGCGTACTAAATATCTTGCCGAATCTTTTTCGCTTGGTGCAACGCTGTCTTCAAGATCTAAAATTATTCCATCGGGTTTGTGCAATCCTGCATTCGAATAAAATTTTGGTTCATTGCCGGGAAGGTAAAGCCTACTTCTGCGCATCCTATCTTTTTGAGTTAAGTAAAAATTATTTTTGTTCATTGATGGAAGAAATTCTCTTGAATCATCTGGCCTAAGTTTTTTATAAGCAGCTTCAAATCGTGCGGCAAGTGTGAATGGAAGAGCGCCGTTATCTTCAACTAATATTTCTGCATGTTTGATCTCAAAGAAGTCGCACATCGTAATAATCAAATCATTAATATTTTGACCGTACATTGAATTAACTTTGCTCTGAAGAGAAGATCTAATCCCTTTACCTTTTGTTAATTCAATTTCAACAAAGCAGTCGGAGCGAATATTATTTCCGCGCTTTCCTGCCGATCCTTTTTTTACTACTAACATTTTTCACCTTCTTGGTTACTAAGGATTTCTTTTTCTTTGATGATTTCTTCATAACAAGCTTAGACATAAAATATCTTGCATTCAAATTATCACAACTAAAAATTATTTCTTTAATTTCTTGCTGTTGTTTCTTTGTAAGAATATTATCCGATAATCCATTGAATTTATTTTCTAAGTCTTCGATTGTCATCGGCTCACGCGGATCGCCTTTTGGATATTCCAAATATTTAAGAAACTCTCTTCCGTCTTTAGTTCTAATAACAACTTTAGAAGGTTGTTTTGCCGGAAACATATTCTCAAATTCTAAAGATGCTTCGCCTTTTATCTTATCAATAACTTCCCAAATTCTAGGATCTTTCATTTTCTCATCACTGAAAGATTGAGTTGTGATCTTTCGGTCTACTATTGCGGCGGCGATACAGTAGGGAAGTGAGTGATCTGCAGTCTCGCGTGATTCCGGACGATACTTTTGCGGATCAAATAAAATATCGCAAGCACGCGCTATAGTTGTTACTGTAACAGATTCGATCTCATCATAATTAATATCGTTCTTCTTAACAACATCAAGTGTTGCGGAGATGTGAGTGTGAGTTAGTGCTTCGGTAGGAAATGCTTTCATACTGCATTCTAGAATTTTCCAACTCTTACCTAAATCTTTAATCAACGCGTCAAGATCCCAAAACCATTCTGATTCACCTTCTCTTCCTTTCATCATTACCGGTTTTAATTTTTCTTCTTTTGAATTCCAGCCTCCGAAGCAATCCATAAATCCTTCTTTGCCTTCAAAAACTTTTTCCGTTCCGGTATAACCTTTTTGCGCCATCAAAGCGGCGAATACTCCGCTTTGTGCTGCCATCGGGTCAACAGTATTTTTCATCATTGTTAGTTTGCCTGCTGTCGGACAGCCGATGGTGTGATTATGCGAGCCGCTGATTCCAATTGCATTCGCCATTTGATCAACTGTTAAACCTAAGATTTTTCCTGCAACGATTGGTGAAACAAATTGTGTTAGTGTTGCATGATGCCATTTGCGCTCTCTTACTCCCGGTTTTGCAAAAAGACAGAGTCGTTGCTCGAATTCATAAGCGAGAACAATTGCAACAATAACATCTTTCATTGTTGCACCAACTAATTCTGCAGCAGAAAGAGCAGCAGGAATAATATCTGACGGATGTGACGGATCTTCTTTCCAATAAATGTCGTTGAAATCGAGTGAACGTATCATGAGAGAATTTACAAGTGTAGCATTCACAGCCGGAATTTTTTCACCAAATGCAAATACAGTTGCTTCTGGTTTACCTCCCATCTGTTTATAAATATTGCGTATGATATTTACATCTTTTGTTTTGTAAGCACCAAATGCACAACCGATCGAATCATAAAGATATCTTTTTACTTCATTGATTACTTCCTTCGGTAGATCTTCATATTTCAAGTTAACAGCAAATTCTGAAATCACTCGTGAAATGGATTTCTCCATATTTGTTTACCCTTGTTTTTATTTTATTGATTTTGTAAAAAGAAAAATGGAAAGAGGGAAAACTATTTATTTTGCCAGTTGGTTTCGAAAACTTTTGGAAAGTTGAGCCACGGAAAGAGTTGTCTTGAAGTATTTAATTTATTCTTCTGCATAATATTTTTTTGACTGAAATATTTCTGAAGTAAAATTATCGTTTTACGGTTTCAAATAAAAGAAAATTAGAGCGCGGATGACGCTGATCGGGCTGATTTTCGCTGATAAATTCCATATTAATTCGTTTGATCCATGTTCTATTGATTTAAATTTCTTTTAACCCATTCTTCCAATCCGCCTGTAACAATTAATTCCTGCGCAGCTTCTCCAACGTGATCTATAGAATAAGTTTTGTTATTGGCTGTCAAAACGGAATTTAGAAAATCTATCTTAGCAGTGATTTCTGTTTTAACAGTAAGTTTTTCTTTGCCGAATTTGGTTTTCAAATCATTAACTAATTCGGGACATTCGATGACAAGAAAACCGTTGTTGAGTGCGTTGCGTTTGTAAGTTTCATTGAATGAACCTGCAATGACCAAACTGATACCACGATACTTAAGCGCAGTTGCTGCTTGTTCACGTGAACTTCCGGTTCCAAAATTAAATCCGCCGACAAGAATATCTCCGTCATTTACAATCTTTCCAAATTCGGGGTCGTAATTTTCCATAACAACTTTAGCTTGATCTTGCGGAGTCATGTCATCATTGTATGTGTACTTACCGGGATAAATTCCATCTGTGTTCAAATTATCTTGATGACAGAAAATTAATTCACCGCTAAGTTGAGAATGGAATCCATCTATGATATTAACTTTTGTTTTAGTTTTTTCTTTTTTTGAATTTATCTTTATTTCTCCAAGTATTTTGCTGGGAGAATCTTGAAAATCGAAACTAATAAATCCGGCTAACGCAGAAGAAGCAACAACTGCAGGTGAGGCGAGATAAGCTTGAGCATTCGGTGAACCCATTCTTCCTTTGAAATTTCTGTTGGTTGCAGAAATACCAACTTCACCGCCTTCAAGCAAACCGGTTCCAAGTCCGATACAAGGACCGCAGCTTGGGGGAAGTGGAATTGCGCCGGCATCAATTAAAATTTTCCAATCGCCGCGTCTTTCACTTTCTGCCTGTACTTCACTTGATGCTGCGGCAATATAAAATTTAACATGCTCGGCAAATTGTTTACCGCTAACAACTGATGCCGCTTCTGCAATATCATCAACTCGCGAGTTTACACATGAAAGTAAATATGCTTTGTTGATCTTCACTTGTTTCTTCTTGATCTCAGAAATTGAAGTCATTGTTTTTACTGAGTTCGGTCCGGAAACGTGCGGTTCTATCGAAGAGAGATCAATTGAAAGTTCTTTCGCGTAAAATGCATTTGCGTCTGTTTCCAATTCTGACAATTCTTTTTCGAGTTGGGCAATTCTTTTCTCGTTCATACGTGGATGAATACCATTTCCATCAATATCAGAATGAACACATTCTAATCCGCGAAGAGCGACAAGTTTTGCGCGACGTTTCAACCAATCAATTGTAATTCCATCAATAGGAAATACACCGGCCATTGCGCCCCATTCCGTTGTCATGTTCGAGATCGTAAGTCTCTGATCAATTGATAATTGTTTTGTTCCATCGCCGACAAACTCAATTGCATGATTTAAAACTTCATCGTGATTAAAAAATCCGCAGAGAGCAATAATAATATCTTTACCAGTCACACCAGGTCGGAGTTCTCCCTTCAATTCTACTTTTGCAATTGGTGGAACTTGCCACCAAGTACGTGATGTTGCCCAAATTGCTGCTGAATCTGTACGCACGATCGGAGTTCCAAGACAACCGATTCCACCGTACATATTTGAATGACTGTCGGATGCAACCGCCATTGTTCCGGGCCAAGCATAACCTTCTTCAATCATAATTTGATGACCAATGCCCCGACCAGCTGGATAAAAATCTGCACCCATTGATTTGGAAAACTCTTCGATCTTTTTATACTTCTGTAAATTCTTCTCATCTTTGTTTTGAATATCATGATCGAGAGTGTGAACAACTTGTCGAGGATTTGCAAGTTTAGTTGCACCAATGCTTTTAAATTTTGGAATTACAGCACCTGTGTTATCGTGTGTCATCACATAAGCCGGACTGATGGAAATATAATCTCCGGCATGAACAATATGATTTGGTGCTAATCCCACTGCATGTTTCTGAGCAATTTTTTCTATTAGGGTTTGGTTCATAATTATTTCCGTGAAAAGTCAAAGGTCAAAAGTGAAAATGATTAAGTCCTTTGAATTAATTTTGACATCATAGCAAATATTTGATTTATAAGAATATTTAATTTATCAATTTGTTCAATATTGATATAAGATAACCGCTGAGCAATTTCAATCTGCGCATCTATTTCAACCAAAGATGATCTTGATATTTCATAAAAACGTTTTCTTTCGAGACTACTTTTACGAGCAGAACCTTCCGCAATATTAGATATTACTGAAACCGAAGCTCTTCTAAGTTGGCTACTTAAACCAAAAATCTCTTCTTTAGGAAGAAATTTTGTAACCCGATATATTTCAGTAACTAATTCAATACTTTTATTCCATACATCTAACTTTTTATGATTAAGCTCAAGCATTTTTCCCCCTCATTATTTATTTAAACTTCTCGACTTCCTTTCACATTTGACCTTTCACTTTTCACGACTTAAACGGTTCGAAAGAAACAAAATCTGCATGATGAACAATTATTGATTCTACACTGCGTTTACCAAGATCACCTTCTTTAGAATGATATGCGATTATGTGTAAAACTTCAGGCGGTAAACCGAAACGATCTGCGATTGCAACTCCACTGAACGGATGACGAAGTAATTTACCTGTGGGACTTGTAGTTAACTTGCCATCAACTTTATCATATTCGATCAACTTTCCTACATCAATCAAGATTGCACCGGCAATAAGATAATCCATGTTGATATGTATTGAATCACCGAAATTTCCTTTCATTCGCTTTGCAATTTCAACTGCAAGCTGTACACAAGTCCGCTTGTGATTCATAAAAGTAATTTTACAATCTTTGAGTAGAAGAGAAAATGGGATTACTTCTAAGTCTTCAGCAGTTAAGGCGGAATTCTCTATTGCGTAAACCCAGCATTCTGTTACTTTCTCTTTAAGCACACTATCGTTAAGCAACTCAATTTCCGGCCAAAGTTTCTTTACTATTTCTTTCATTGTTTCTCCGTGAAAAGTGAAAGGTGAAAAGTCAAAAGAAATTCCGATCTTTTTTCGTTTGATCTTTCACGTTTTTCGTTTACAGTTTTGAAATCACAGCATCTGTTAATTGTTGTGTAGAAACAGCGCCAAGTTGGAATACATCCGCTCCACCTTTTAATTTCATCATATCATATGTGCGGACTTTCCCTTCCTCAATAACTTTTGCAATTGCATTTTTTATTTTTGATGCAATCTCTTTTTCACCAATATGTTCCAGCATCATTACTGCACTCATAAACATAGCAATTGGATTAACAATTGATGGATTTAATTTTTCATATTTTGGTGCTGAACCATGAGTAGGTTCAAACACCGCAACTTCATCGCCAAGATTTGCACTGCATGCGAATCCTAATCCGCCAATCAATCCGGCAAAGCCATCACTTATAATATCTCCAAACATATTTTCTGCAACAATAACTCCGTACTCTTCCGGATTTTTAGTTAGCCACATCATCTGTGCATCAATATTGGTATCCCATAAAGAAATTTTTGGATATTCTTTCGCAATTTCTTTTGCCATCTTGAACATCATACCGGATGTTTCGCGAAGTACGTTTGGTTTTTCACATAGCGTAACATTTGTATATCCAAATTTTTTAGCATACTCAAAAGCAGCACGGATTATTCTTTCACTCGCTTTTTTGGTTACAATTCTTGTTGAGATTGCCATCTCTTCACTCGGCACATGAGCAAAAGTTTTCATCTTTGGATTTGTTTCAAATGCGTCACGGACAACTTTAGGTGGATTCGTCCATTCAACTCCGGCGTATAATCCTTCTGTATTTTGTCTGAAGATAACTGTGTTCACCATCGGTTCTTCAAAACCTCCGTTAGCACTTCTGCGGATGAAGTTCAATGGATTCCCTTTAAAAGAAATACATGGACGTATACAGATATCTAAATTAAATTTTTGTCTTAGCGAAACGATTGGTGAAAAATAAACGTATCCTTTTCCTTGAAGTGAGGCACTAAGTTCTTTTTCTGCAGCATCTTTAGGTTTGCTTGTAATAGCTCCGAACAAAGCAATTTTGTGTTGTGAGAGTAGATCAATAGTTCTTTGTGGAAGAGCATTTCCTTCTTTGCACCAAAAATCCCATCCAATATCGCCCCAAACATAATTAGCTTTGAACCCGGCGGCTTCTAATAATCTTATTGATTCTGGTAATACTACTTTTCCAATTCCATCTCCGGGAAGGGCAACAATTGTTCTCATGATAAGTCCTCAATAATTTGAAAATTTACTATTACAACTTAGAGACTATAGCACAATTTGGCAAGGTAAAGAGATTAGAGTTGAATGAATTGTAAAATTATTTTTGATCAAAACTTGAAATCCAACTGAAAACTTAATCTATTATCAACATTTCTGTTAATAAGTGTATCACCACTTCCCATAGTTTTTTCATTAGGTTTGATAAGTTCGGAATATTTCATCGAAAGTGATAAACCGAATGATGTGTTATATCTTGCAACTAAATACCATCGCATTCCATCACCGTAAAGTGCTGGATTAGACATTACTCCAGTAAGATCATTTTCAAATTCATAAACACGTGAATCATATGAATCAGTTTGGAAGAAAACTATTCTACCGGAAAAACTTAGCGAAGCTGTAGGCGCATATTTTACATCTTGAAATAATAATAAACCTTTTTCTTCGGAACTGATTGCGGTTGCATAAGTTTTAACTAATTCAATTCTTGATCTCATCTGGATAAATTTAGATAACTTGTAAAGTAATTCCGTTCTCAAATTATCTTTTCTTCTACTTAGTACACCGTATTCTCCATTTATTGCGGCAACACTTTCTTTTAATTGATTTGTATATCTTAAACGGAATTCCGTATCACGGAATGGTTTTACAGAATAGTAGATTAAAAATTCATTCCCTTTTATAGCGAGAGGTAATTTTTCATCTCCGATCGGATACTTAAATTGATCATAATAGAAATAGATATTACCGTAACTGGTCCGCCATTTAAATCCGGAATAAAAACCGGATTCATTTTGAGTCCCGTCTTTCTCGCCAAAACCGTTTGAATGCAAGCTCCAATAATCATAAGGATAATTTCTATAAGAAAAGAGAAGAGAAAAATTCTTATCAACTGCGATTTCCGCACTGTTAATAGTAGCAAGAGAAATTTTATTATATGCAGTTTCTCCACTAAAATATAATTTACCAAATGTAAAGCTGTAGCTTCCCGCAAAGTAATCGAAACTATTTCCTGAAGGATCGAGTAAAGAATTATGTTGAAAATCATTTTCAAAAGTTGAATTGTAATATAGAAGACCGACCGACCCGATTTCACCAAAAGAATAATCGGCAGATATTCCTAATAATTTTTCATTTACTATTCTTTGATGAGCAACTTCGGAAGAATCGCGATGAAGTCCGTCTAATCTTATGGAAGTGATTTGATTTGTAGATTTATCAATCGAACCATCTAAATTTCTTACTGAATAAAATGTGTAGAAATTAAAATTATTAAAACTAAATTGTACTGCAGCACCGCGTAGGGACATGTTCTCATCTGAACTTAAATATGGAATAATACCTTTACCATTTCTTGGAAGTATCCCAACAGTTTCAATTCCTTTGCTAATTGAATACCTGCTCCAAAGCGTAAGGCCATGCCCAAACTCGAACAAGAAATCTCCCGCGACAAAATTTTTAATAAAACCAATATCTCTTGCATAGAAATGAAATGTAGTGAAATCGTTAAATGATTTTTCTCCCGGATCTTTTTCTATTAAAACTCCAACACGAATGTTTTTGTCTTTGCTCACAACGAAACGATTATAAATTTTCCAGCTCGAGCCGTAATATTTCCCATCACTAAAAGCTTTGTCCTGTTGAAGATCATAAATACCACGGGAACGAAGTGTGAAATCAATTGCCTTAAAATTTTTATTTATCGAATCAAAAAAAGATACATCTTTAACATCGCCAAAAATCAAATAGGAAATTATTCGATCAATCAGTTCCTCGCTAACACCTTCGGCCGATCTTAGATCGTTCTCGTTTTTAATTCCACCCAATAAATTTCTCTGTCTAACAATTGCTATTGCCGATTGCCTATCAATATTTGGTATCTTCATTAATTCTGCAATTGAAGCTGTGTTAACGGCAATTTTATTTTGCACCAGATATTCAACCAGATCATAGTACTCCACACCTTCTTTATCTGTTGTTGCATCTTCGAGGATATCGTATAAATTATTTTGCAAAGTAGTGGTATCTACTTGTGCGTAAAGTATAGGTACAAAAGAAAAAAATATTGTGAGTAGAAAAAATAATTTCATCAAAAATTAATTTTTTGTAAAGCGTATGATTAAACCAAACTGATGAGTTAAACCAAGATCGGGATGTGAGAAAAAAGCATAATCAACTTGAACGAATTGATAAATAATTCCAATACCACCCGAGTAAGTATTCGGTTCGTTCGATGTCCCAATCCTAAGTTTGAAAAAATCCACCATTGAATATTCAGTACCCAATCTGATAGATGGATTAAAACCAATTTCCTTTTTTACGGCTGCACTGAATACAAGATCTTTAACAAATTTTAGATCTGCACCAAGCCAAAAATACAGTTGGTATATCGTTAGATTCATTTGTTATTGATGATCTGGTTACATTATTAATAGCAAATCCAATTCCTATCTGTTCATTTAACTTTGCAATAGCTCCAATGTTAAAAACAATAACACCTTTACTGCCGTAATTTTTAATCGAGATGCTATGATAAACTGAACTCAATCCTATGAGGAAGTTATTTGCGATCTTTTTTCCGTAACCGATAGCAAATTTATTTTCTTTATAAAGTTCAAAACCATAATTACTGTAACCTGCGCTGAAAGAACCAAATTGGGTTGGTTCGCAATATGCAACAAATGCATTTGCAAGTTCTTTAACTCCAAACGGAGCGGGTGAATAATAAAAGCCAATTTCACGCGTCTTTAATTGAGCCAAACCTGCGGGATTATTAAATAATGAAAAAACATCATTAACTGAAGAAACATCAGAGTGAGCTAAAGCAATTTGTCCTGCCCCAGGTTGTTCTTGCGCGAAACTTTCACCCACAAACTTTAGTAGAAGGCAAAAGAGTACAAAAACGTATTTCATATATCTAACTTAAATGATTGTTTAATTTTTTCCAAATCTCTATTTTGAAATGTGGAATAAAGATTGGAGTGCAGGTATGAAAAAAATATTTGTTGTTTTTTGCATGATTACCTTTCTTCCTGCTTTTCTTGTTGCTCAGGAACTTGATGCAACTGTTATCGTGAAGTATGAACAACTTGATATTTCTTCGCGTGAACGAGTGAACAATTTTAAGAATCAAATCCAGGACTATCTTAATAATACAAAATATACCCGCAAAGCATGGGAAGGCGATAAGATCAAGTGTACATTCAATATTTTTTTTAACGGATCTGGCGATGAAATAAGTTATTCGGCTCAATTAGTTATATCCAGCCAAAGACCAATTGAAGGAACTAAACTCAATTCATTAATGATGAGCATTCTCGATAATTCATGGTCATTCAAGTATCAGAAGAATCAAGCAATGTATTTTAATCAAACAGACTTTGATCCGCTTACGAGTCTTCTCGATTTTTATGCTTATATAATTATTGGATTCGATTTTGATTCTTATTACAAATTAGGCGGAACAGATTTTTTTCAAAAGGCACTAGACATTGCAGCTAAAGGAGGAAGCAGTTCACCTAAGGGCTGGCAATATGAAAGCACTGCATATAATAGAAGAGCACTGATTGATAATTTATTGAATGCAAAGTATCAGCAATTCCGCCAAGATTATTTTGATTATCATTATAACGGATTAGATTTGTACCATACCGAAGACCAAAAACAAAGTGCATACAATAATATTGTTAAGCTGATCTATAATTTAGAAAAGATGAGAGATCAGATAGATACGAGAAGTGTTTTGATGAAAGTATTTTTTGATGCTAAAGCAGGCGAGTTCATTGAGTATTTAAAAAATTATTCTGATAAATCAATTTTTATTACTCTGAAAAAACTTGATCCGCCACATATTTCAAAGTATGATGAAGCGATGAAGTAGCTAATTACTAATTTCATAAACTCGGTATTTTTTATAAATCTCACCATTCATTACCTGAGCACCGCGGTTCATCATAGCGTTATCTTCCAATATCCAGCTTGCTTCACCAAGAAAAATTCCGTTTTGTGCAGCACGGTTAACTATCTCCCAATAAAATACTGCATCAAGTCCGCGTTTTTGATATTCGGGAATTATTCCAAGTGTTAGAATTCGTGACCAAGTCATTTTTTTCTTTTGTGTATAAAGTTTTAAGAACCCAAATGGAAAAAGTTTTCCGTTCATAGATTTAAAGATCTGATTGTAGTCCAACATAACCAAAGCA
>QYQI01000071.1 GCA_007280825.1 Ignavibacteriales bacterium
ATTTACAACTATCCAATAATTAGAAACTCGGATGTTTATAAGATCTTAGCAAGATGTTTGGAATATATTACTTCAGATGAAAATAGAATTAGATGATGTGCTATTAGTAAGAAATATATTCTTTTAAAATATCTACCCCACCAATTAGATTCATTTGCTGTAAAATATTATCGCGCCTATGTATTAGATAACCGCTTGGTCTGCGTGGATCGCGTTTGGTTGGATTTGGCAATACTGCAATTATAGTTGCGGCTTCTGTGGAATTTAGTTTTATAGAAGGTTTTCCATAATAAATTTTTGAAGCGGTTTCAATCCCATATATTTCATTTCCCATCTCTGCAATATTTAAATATACTTCGATAATTCTTTCCTTACTCCAAAGTAATTCCAACATCAAAGTGTAATAAGCTTCAAATCCTTTACGGATAATATTTTTACCAGACCATAAGAACATATTTTTTGCAACTTGCATAGAGACTGTACTTGCCCCGCGAATTTTTTTTTGATGTTCATTTTCTTTCATCGCTTTTTCAATTTGCTCAAAATCAAATCCGAAATGTTCAAAAAATTTTTGATCCTCAGATGCAATAACAGCAAGCGCTGCATATTTTGAAACGTTTTGGACAGATACGGATTTTTGTTTTACATCTGAAAAGGAGATCAATCCTAAAAACGGATCTGTTTTAGAATTAATGAATGCGGAAACAGGCGGGTCAATTATTCTAAAGAAGAGTATTATGAAAATTGAAAGTGCCGTATAGATAGCAATTAAAGAAGCTAAAAATTTGACGATCTTGAGGGGTATTTTCATTTTCTAATAAGAATTTTTAACCATAATAAATTTAATGACTTTAGAATGAACATACTTAAAATTTATTACAGAAATAAAGCGATAATTAGAACTAAATCTGATACGGATTTGTTAATTAAATAGTAAGTTGAATAATAAGAAATCAAATTTCTTAACAATGAGAGGTTCAAATGATATCCGATAAAATGCAAAAAGCATTGAATGAACAAATCAATGCGGAATTATTTTCATCATATTTATATTTATCAATGTCGACTTATTTTGAGAGTGAAAACTGGCTTGGATTTTCAAAATGGATGCAAGTTCAATCACAAGAAGAATACAGTCATGCAATGAAATTTATTAAATATTTAAATGATGTAGATGGAAGAGTTTTACTTGATGGCATAGAAAAACCAAAATCAAAGTGGAAAACGCCGCTGGAGGTTTTTGAAGAATCTCATAAACATGAGCTCTACATTACCGAAAGGATTAACAGTCTTGCCGGATTAGCGGTACAAGAAAAAGATTATTCAACAAGTCTATTTCTAAATTATTTCATAACAGAACAGGTTGAAGAAGTCTCAACGGTTGCTCAAATTGTCCACAAATTCAAATTATTGAATGATAACAAAACTTCCCTATTCCTTCTCGATCGTGAGCTAGGAATGAGGGCCCAATAATCTTTTAATTGCTTTACAAAGGCGGCTATTCAGCCGCTTTTTTTTTATTTGTTCAAAAATTTTTTCGTTAAGATATTTTTTACTATTTTTCGCCACCAAAAATCGAATTAAAGAGGTTAAAAAATGGCTAGAAGATGTCAAGTATCTGGCATTGGTCCGGTGGCCGGGAACAGTATTTCTCACGCACATAATAAAACAAAGAAAAGATTTCTGCCAAATCTTCAGAAAAAAAGAATTTGGGTAAAAGAATTGAATAAATTTGTTACAGTAAAAGTTTCTGCAAGTGCATTGAGGACTATATCCAAGAACGGAACATCCCAAATTGCAAAACTTGTAAATGAGAAAAAGATTAAGGTTAGATAAACTTTAGTTTCTCGAAAGAAGACCCCCGATTAAATGGGGGTTTTTTGTTTTAAAAAGATTGCATTGATTTTAGCAAAGTGGACTAATAACTTTGCCCGAACAAAACTCGAGAGGATAAATTGAATCAAAAAATAAATTTGCCATTACTTACCATTTCTACCTTTACAATTTTATTCTCAATGGAAATAAAATTACAAGCACAGCAATTGCCACCAGATAAAATCCAAAACTATAATGAGATTGCCGGTAAAATTGTTCGTTCTGCATTATTAGATAAAAAAGGTTACGAATGGTTAAATGAATTATGTTCGATTGGTCCAAGGTTAAGCGGATCTGAAAATTCTTCTAAAGCAATTTCGTGGGCTAAAAATAAAATGAGTGAATGTGGTTTCGATTCTGTCTGGCTGCAACCGGTTATGGTTCCTAAGTGGGTAAGAGGAAAAATTGAAAAGGCATACATTTCAAAATCAAAAAAATATTTGAACAAAAAAATAACCATTGTTTCCTATGGCGGAAGCATTGGTACTTCAAAAGCGGGAATCTCCGGGCAAGTAATTGAAGTTAGAGGATTAGATGAAGTTAAAAATCTTGGTGACAAAGCAAAAGGTAAAATTGTTTTTTATAACCGTCCATTTGATAACGGTTTACTAAACACATTTGAAGGTTATGGAAAAGCAGTTGATCAAAGAATTAATGGAGCTATAGAAGCTTCAAAGATTGGTGCTGCTGCTGTAATTGTTCGGTCTGTTCAATCTAGTTATGACAACATTCCACATACCGGCGTTATGCTTTATGAAGATAATGTTAAACAAATTCCAAGTGCGGCTATAAGTGTGATAGATGCTGATTTTTTAAGTAAAGCGATTCAGTCTGAACCTAATCTTAACATAACCATAAAAATGGATTGCAAAAGTTTTCCTGATGTTGAATCATACAATGTAATTGGGCAATTAACCGGCGGCGAAAAACCAAATGAAGTTATCGTAGTTGGCGGTCATTTTGATAGCTGGGACAAAGGATGCGGAGCTCATGACGACGGCGCTCCATGTCTCCAAACGATGGAAGCTTTGAATTTATTAAAACGACTAAACATCAAACCAAAGAGAACCATTCGTTGTGTTCTTTTTATTAATGAAGAAAATGGTTTGCGTGGAGGAATTGAGTACGGAAAATTTTCCTCTACCTCATCAGAAATTAATTTAGCTGGAATAGAATCCGATCGCGGTGCTTTTACTCCAAGAGGTTTTTCAGTAACAACAGATTCTCTTTCATTAATGAAAATGCAAAGTTGGTTACCCATATTAAATAAAGCTGATATAGAATGGATTCACAAAGGCGGCAGCGGCTGCGATGTTGGACAAATAAAAAATGCAAAAGCTCTTTTAGGTTATGTGCCTGATGATCAACGATATATGGATCTTCATCATTCAGATAATGATATTTACACTGCTGTTCATCCAAGAGAAATGGAACTTGGCTCTGCAGCTATTGCAATCATGAGTTATTTATTAAGCGAAGAAGGATTATAAAAAAATCCCGCTGCTGCGGGGTTTAATTTATCTTTTTCTTTCGGAAGATCTTTCTTTACTAGAACTTTTTTCTGGTGCTCTTTCTCCCCTTTGCGATCTTGGAGTTGATCTTTCAGAACCTGAATCTCTCCGCGGTTCAATTCTTCTTTCTGTAGTTTGAGATCTTTCTCTTCTATCCGGCTGATTATAAACCGGTTGTCTTTCTCTCTGAGTTTCACGGCTAATTCTTGGAACATTTGATCGTTCTCTTTCAGAATTGCTTCTAACTTGATCTTTTTCATTATTACGATTTACTTCGCTGCGAATTCTTCCTTCATCATTTCTTGCTGCATTACGTTCAACTGTAACATCCCGTCCTCTTTCAGAATTTCTGTCAGTAGCAATATTTTGATCTCTGTTCCATTCACGTGACATTGGCATTCTTACTTTTTCTCTTTCGATCGTCGAGCGATTATCTCCTTGCTTAATATCATATTTATCTGCAGTTCGTTCATTAATTACTTCTCTGTCTGATGGTCTATATGAATATATTCTTTCACCACGTTCAGAACGGACACGATCATAATCTCTGTAATTATCTATCGAAGTAATTTCTCTCTCTGCAATTCGATATCCTGCTTTACGTTCTATGAATGATTTATCTATTCCGCCATTAATAATTCTATCTTTATTTGAATAATAATTGTTTCTATATCTAGTGTTCTCAAATATTCTCGAAACTCTTCTGTCATCAAGTAAGTAATTATTAATTCTGTGATCGCAAAAACGATTGTATGTTACAAAATTCCAATAACTGAAATGAGAATGCCAACCGATAGAAAAATGTATCCCAAAATTGATTTCAAAACTTGCGTATGGAGGAAGCGGAGCCCATCCGATATAATCATCATCATAACGCCATTCTACCCAGGCCGGAGCCCAATCATAATCCGGTATCCAGATCCATCCATAATAATCATCATTGTACCAGCGACCATAGTGATATGTTACCCAGCCAAATGGTTCATAAGAATCCCAGTACCAGCCGTCTGACGTCCAACTCCATCTTCCATCGGAATAAGGACGCCATCGGTTGTGAATTCCATTTGGATGCCAAACTACTAAATCATTATCGAGTTGAATCCATTCTCCGTAAGGTCGTAATGAAGAATAGAAAAAGTTAAAAGAAACCTCAAAGCTTGGATTTGCATCTAACTTAATGCTCATAAAAATGAAGAGCGCGGTTATTAATATTATTGTCTTTTTCATGATAGACCTCTCAAATAATGCTATCTATTATTGGACAAGTAATATGCCATCGATTTTTAATAAAAATTGTGCAAAATGAGGTTTACAATATGAATTGTGTTCATTCAACAAGACAATTGCTATAATTTTTAAGACAAACCAAACCTTTTAGAAAGATTGTTTATCAATATTCTTAAATCAATTTTTTATCAAAATTTATTTCTCTTTTGATTCGGGGAAAGATTTATTCTCAAAAATCTTGAATTCAATATTTAGTGTAACCTCAGATTCAACCGGAACACCATTATTCTCTCCGGGTAAAAATTTTGTTTTCTTAACAGCTTCTTGAGCTGCTTCACTGCAGCCAAAGCCCATACCTCTGGCTATTTCAATATTAACAACTTTTCCTTCCGAACTAATTTTAGTGATCAAACTAACCGTTCCTTCCAGGCCGTAACGCAATGCGTGTTCAGGATAAACTAAATTGTCTTGTATGGATTTCATTCCTCCAACTGGTTCCGGACATATTCCCACATTGCACTGATAATTGTTTCTGCTACGTTTAATTTTATTTTGCGGAGGATTTATTTTACTAGTATCTGCAGCAACTGGATGATAATTGGGATCATAATCAAATAATTGTAATTGCGTTTGAATTCCACTAGAATAATTTGATAGCGTTTTCAGTGTTCCATTTTCATAAAAAACTCGATTGGTACCACTTTTCATACCATTTTTAACAAAATATTCTTCTTTTAGTAACCCAGTTTCATAATATTCTTTTACCCAGCCATTTAAAACCCCTTTATCAAAATTTTTCTCTGATTTCAATTGTCCGTTTGGATAATACCATATCGCACTTCCATCCAAAATATCATTCACATAAGAAATTTCAGATTGAACAGATCCATCCGGATAATAACTTTTTACAATTCCATTCTGAGCGGAAGAAATTGAATAGATAGTTAATAAAATCAATAATAATTTAATTGGTTTTAGCATGATTAAGAATAAATATTATTATGGTTGAAATTATAGTGGCAATATAAAAAAGAAAAAGCCGCAATTCGATATGAACTGCGGCTTTCATTTGTGGGGGCTGATGGGTTCGAACCACCGACCCTCTGCTTGTAAGGCAGATGCTCTGAACCAACTGAGCTAAGCCCCCGAGCTTAAAATAAATCAATAAACTAAAATTTTGCGCACCAATAATAGAATATTTGCTTCTAAGATTCAATA
>QYQI01000080.1 GCA_007280825.1 Ignavibacteriales bacterium
CACTTAGCCTGGAAACTTACTATCGGATATAAATTATCCGGCATATTTGAAAAATCAATTTCACTAATAGGAAGAACTTTAGGATCTTTATCACCAAAAACTGCTACGTTTAATTCTCTGCCTAGTATAAATTCTTCTACGAGCGCAGCTTGATTAAAAGAATTGAAAACATATTCAACTCGTTTCTTAAGTGCATCTACATTATTTACAATTGAATCGTTATCAATTCCCACACTTGCATCTTCCAATGCCGGTTTAACAATGAGAGGATAACGCAAACCTAAGCGGAATGAACGCTCCATGTTTTTAATAATTTTATATCGCGGAGTACGGATACTGAGTGAACTTAATATTCTTTTGGTGAGAGTTTTATTTTGGCAAGTTCCGAGCGACATAGGAGGTGCGCCGGTATATGCAATACCCAGTAATTCTAAAATTCCAGTAAAACTCATTTCTAAGCTTGGCTGATCTTTGAAAAGCTCTACCAGGTTAAAAACG
Organism: Ignavibacteriales bacterium; assembly: GCA_007280825.1. Classification (GTDB taxonomy): domain Bacteria; phylum Bacteroidota; class Ignavibacteria; order Ignavibacteriales; family Melioribacteraceae; genus Fen-1258. Next base: position 499 of record QYQI01000080.1, read on the forward strand.
ACATCAGGTTTATTTTTTTCATAGTCTTTAATGAAAAGTTGGAGACTATCCATAATATTAAGCGTATAAGCTTCATAACCGGCTTTAATAAGGGATTTAGACATATACTCATACTCGGAAAGAGGGTTATTCCCATCCATTCCAAATACGGGTTTGAAATCCAAATCCTTTTTACGAACCTTTTTGGTCTGATAAATCTCGGGGTTAACCTCATTGAACACAACGGCTACTTTCATTCTATCCCAATTTTTTTTTGCAAACTAAACAAAAATGTTTTGCATATCAAAAGTTTTGTTATTTTTGCGCCACATATGATAAGGAAGGATTTAGTAAAATGAGTTTTTATCCGCAGCCTAACAAATATCAATGCGGACCATTTGCGTTGAAATATGCTCTTGTTATGTTAGGCGTTTTCAAAGATGAAGATCAGATTGGAGTTATTGCCGGAAGTACATGGTGGGCAGGTACTGATGAGTTTGGTCTTGCACGTGCTGCTAGAAGATTCAATTGCAGAATGAAACATTTTCAATCCAGCAATCCCGATGATGCACGCCGGATGTTGATCCAACACTTAAAGAAAGGTTATCCGTGTATTCTAAGTGTAAAAAATTGGGAACATTGGTGTACGGTTGTAAGTTATCAAAAAGGAAAGTTCGTTGTAATAGACAGCGAACTGGATAAAGTTGTTTCCGTACAAACAACTTCACGTTTATTAAGAAGATGGAAGTATGTAGAGGAAGGTACCGGAATAATTAGTTATGACGGCTACGCTTTAATTCCGAAAATTAAAACAATAACACATGCACAATTCACACCGGAAAAAGCCAAGCTTCTTATGTATGATAAGAATGAAGATATAGCCAACAAATGGGATCAATACACAAACGACTTAATAAATATTTGCAGACCGCGTACTAAGCTAAGTCAAAATATCATTACGTTTTCAGAGTTTCTCCGCCGCAACGAACAGAATTTGATTAAACGTGTTGCTAACTGGCACGGTGAACCCACATATTCCGAACTTAAAAAAATATTATCCAACATGAAGTTTATTGCCGATGTTTATGATTTTATCATTCCGGAAGATGAAGAGAAACGTGCGACGATTGATATTGCATCGTTACTGATGATGTATTCTTGCGGTAAGTATGGAATGAATCCAATATATTAATTGAGAACCTTGCAGGCAGGCAGGTTGAGAATTGCGAATTAAAATTTTCATTTATAACTAACCGTTAACAACATGAACCGTCATTCCAAAATATTACAAAGAGAAAGATCAGCTTTACTTGTGATTGATATCCAAGAAAAACTTCTTCCGGTTATTTACGAAAACGAACGTGTTGTAAATAATGTCGTTAAACTTATTAACGGATTCAAGATTTTAAATTCGCCTATTTACTTTACCGAGCAATATCCGAAAGGATTAGGTCCAACCGAATCGCGAATTAAATCAGTGCTGGAAGAGAGAAACGCAATACATAAAATGTCGTTCAGTTGTTTTGGCGCAGGTAATTTGTTTGAAGAGTTGAAAAGTAAAAATGTTCAGCAAGTTGTTGTTTGCGGAATTGAATCTCATGTTTGCGTAATGCAAACAGCTCTGGATTTAATTGCAAACGAGTTCCAAGTTCATGTAGCAGCCGATGCGGTTTCTTCCCGCCGAAAATTTGATTATGAGATCGCCCTAGAAAGGATGAGATCGAACAGAGTTGAAATCTCTTTAACGGAATCTATTTTATTTGAAATGTTAAATGTTTGCGGAACGGATGAGTTTAAAGCGATATCAAAATTAGTTAAGTGATCTCTTCAAAGATTTTTTAGGATATTCGAACAAAATAACTTCACCGCAGTTTCTCTCAACTTCATTCCAAGAATTTATTTTTAATGATAGTCCCACAACAGCACAAGTCGGTAACTCCGGCAGAAACTTATTACCAAGAAGATTTGCAATATTTAATAAACCAGGATTATGTCCGAAGAGCACAACAGTATTATTCTCGTCCTTTATTTCCCGGATAGTTGTTATTAAATCACGCATAGCTGCTTCATATATTCTTTCGTCGCTTACAATTTTATTTCTATTGTAATTTAATTCATCGGCAAAGATTTCTGCTGTAGATATAGCACGGACAGCAGGACTGGAAATGATTAAATCCGGAATAATATTTTTCCCCTTAATCAATTTAGCCATCGAGGGAGAGTCTTTTAATCCGCGATCGTTCAATGATCTCTGAAAGTCCGATAGACTTGGATCATCCCAGCTTGATTTAGCATGGCGGATAAGATAAAGTGTTTTTGTGATTGGCATATTTAGGATTGAATGAAAAGTTAATCAATATTATTGGTGATTTGTTGAAGTTGTTCATTAAGCAGACGAAGGTTTTCTTTTTTTTGATCAGTGAAATTTCTTTTTGCATAATCCGTGTGGAAATTTTGATTTTTTACAAAATCAATTGTCTTTACTAACCAATCCTGTTCACTAAGTTTATGCCCCAGATGATTTTCAAACTCAACTCTATATTTATCATTCCGGTTAAAGAATATTTCTTTGCCGAAATGAAAAAGATCCGCGTCGCATAATATTTTTTCAAATTTATTTTTTGGTTTTTGAGGGATCTTAGTTGCAAGAATAGCTTCTATTATTATTTTAATCTTGTTTGAAGGATATTGTAATTCAGTTAAAAATTTTCGCGCATATTCAACGCTTACTTTTTCATGTCCATCTGTTTTTTCAATATATCCTACATCATGGAACCATGCAGCGATCTGGACCATTTCAAGCTTGTCTTCAGAAAGTTTTTCGCCAATTCCAATTTCGATGGCTGATTGAACAACTTCTTGCGTATGATTTACGTCGTGATAGAAATTTTCGACGAGAGTTCTTGTAGTAAGAATTGACAAAACATAAGTACGGGTACTATTTAAATATGATTTTAGCATTAATCCGCTTTGATGGATATTTTGTTACAAGTAATTTAAGAAAATATAAATAAGTGTAGAATAAAATTGTTGGCTGACTCTTCCTAAAAAAAATATAGAAGGTTATCGAATTAAATTTCTGTTCATTTTATATTAACTTTGTAAAAACTTTTTGAGGAAATAATGGAATCGTTAAAAGGAAAAACTGTTTTTATTACCGGTGTAACTTCCGGGATTGGAAAATCTTGCACATACGCTTTTGCAAATGAAGGAGCTAATCTTATTATAAGTGCAAGAAGATTAAATCTTGTTAAAGAATTAGCTGATGATATAATTAAAAAGTACGGTGTAAATGTTTATCCAATAAAATTAGATGTAAGCAAACGTGATGAAGTAAATAAAGCGGTTGGCTCTCTTCCGGCGGAGTTTAAAAAAATTGATATCCTCATTAATAACGCCGGACTTGGACGCGGATTAAATAAATTTTACGAAGACAATCCCGATGGCTGGGAGGAAATGATAGACACCAATGTTAAAGGACTACTTTATGTTACAAATGCAATTCTTCCTCAAATGATTGAAAGAAAAAGCGGACACATTATTAACATCGGTTCTATAGCCGGACGCGAAACTTATCCTAAAGGTGCGGTTTATTGTGCAACGAAACACGCCGTTGATGCAATAACACGATCACTAAGAATGGATGTTATTGATAAAAACATTCGCGTTAGTACTGTAGATCCGGGATTAGTTGAAACGGGTTTCAGTAAAGTAAGATTTTATGGTGATGAAGAGAAAGCTAAAAATGCTTATAAAGGACTGAAACCTTTAACAGGCGATGACGTTGCCGAAGCAATTGTATTTACTGCAACACGTTCAGAACACTTTAATGTTGCACAGATGATTTTATTTCCCACTGCTCAGGCATCAACGACAATATTTCATAGAGAGGAATAAATAATTTCTTAAAAATATTTTTGAAGAACACTTTATGTCCCCATTACTAAAGAAATTTTCTATTCTTATTTGTATATTATAGTTGAAATTATTGTCACTAATATTCTTTTCTTTTTTTTCTTCACTCGGTAAATAATAGGAGGTACAGATGAACGTACAACCTATAGCCGATTCCAAAACTCAGCTACAGTGGGTCAATCAACGCAATAAAACTCAAAAGCAACGCGAGGAAACTTTGATGAATATCGAAGATGGAATTGCTTTTGTAACTGATTTTTCTTCACCGGCTAATAATAATCAATCATCTCAATCTTCAAAAACTAATACTGAAAAGCCTGTAAAGAAAAACAGACGGCTGTCTTATACTTCTGAGAATTGGATAGGTTAATTAAAAAAATGAATGATGGATAACCTCTTTACTAATTGAATTAATTCCTAAATAGGACGAAGGAAATACTTTTAAAATTTGTTAACTAACATTGCACCAAAAATTTCTTCAAGAAAATCAAATCTAAAAATCAAACAAAGAACATACTTAGATCACCCGCTCCCTCTCTAATTATTTCAGGTTCTTCGCCGCTTAAATCAACTATGCTTGAAGGCTTTCCTTCTAAAGCACCTGCTGATAACATCAAATCTATTTGTGAATTAAATATCACTTGAATCTCGAGCGGATCAAATAAAATTTCTCCCTTCCGTGTTGTAACGCTAGTGCTTACAATTGGATTGCCGAGTTCGCTGGCAAGTGTTAAAGCAATATTGTTTTTTGGAATTCGAATACCGACAGTTCTTCGTTTAGTCCAAAGTTTTTTTGGAACTTCATGTGCTGCAGGTAAAACAAAAGTATAAGGTCCGGGTAAAAGTTTTTTCATTACTCTGTAAGCATAATCCGATACCTTTGCATACTTGGCAATATTTTTCAAATTAGGACAAATAAAACTGAACAATTTTGTTCCGGCATCTTGTTTAATTGCATAAACTCTTTCAAGAGCTTCTTTGTTGAATATATCACAACCAATTCCGTAGACTGTATCGGTCGGATAAATTATCACTCCGCCGTTCTTCAATACTTCTACCGCTTTATTGATAAATCTCATTTGCGGTGTTACAGGATGTAATTCATAATATTCCATTAGCGGCTCCTTCTTTTTAATTTTTCTCTCTGTATAAATAATTTCATAAGAATGATAAGAAGTTCTTTATAAGGTGTGTTATGAATCTTTCTTCCTAAAAGAAAGAAGTTATTTGCAAATTGTCAATAGAAATTTGTAGGAAAAATGAAATTCATTTTAGAAATTTACTATCATGACAAAATTCAAAAACATATCACGCTCGGTTGTTATACTTGGATTGGTCAGCTTCTTCACTGATTTTGCAAGCGAGATGCTTTATCCAATTACACCGATCTTCCTAACCGCAGTTCTCGGTGCTTCAATGTCGGTAGTTGGATTGATTGAAGGTATTGCAGAAGTAACTGCGGGATTTTTAAAAGGATATTTCGGAACTCTTTCAGATAAAATAGGCAAACGCTCAATCTTTGTTGTAATCGGTTATAGTTTATCGGGGTTAGTAAAATCATTGCCGGGATTAATAGCAACAGTTCCTACAGTAATTTTTGCAAGAATCACAGATCGAATCGGAAAGGGAATTCGTACAGCACCGAGAGATGCACTTCTGGCAAGTTATGCAAATGGAAATTCAGGAGCTGTTTTTGGTTTTCATAGAGGAATGGATACACTTGGCGCAGTTGCCGGTCCATTAACAGCACTTTTGCTTCTTTACTTTTTTCCCGGGAAGTATTCTTGGATTTATCTCTTTGCAATTATTCCGTCAATATTTGCTATCGGATTTACTTTTGTAGTGAGAGATGCAAAAGGAAGTGTTAAAAATTCTAAGAAAAAAGTTTATCGTGAATTCTGGAATAGCGCACCTCGTGAATATAAAATGCTACTTATTGCACTCACTGCTTTTTCACTTGTGAACAGCAGCGATGTTTTTCTAATTCTAAAATCAAAACAAATTGCGCATTCGGATGTAATAGCCATTCTTGGTTACGTATTTTACAATTTAGTTTATGCAC
>QYQI01000095.1 GCA_007280825.1 Ignavibacteriales bacterium
AGGTATCACTCTAACATTGTAAAAGGATTTGCTTGAATATAATAGATGCTATAATTTTAGGAATCATACAAGGAATAACAGAATTCCTTCCGATCAGCAGTACCGGCCACTTAACAATTGCGGGAAAGCTGATGAATCTTATTTCATCTGATCATCCCGAACATTGGACAGCATTTATTGCCGTTATGCAGCTCGGAACTTTGATAGCTGTCTTAATCTTTTTCCGGAATGATTTACTACTTATCATAAAAGATTTTTTGAACGATAATCTTTTTCGAAGAAAAAATTTTCGTGATCAAACAATTAATTCTAAGATGGGATGGTATTTAGTTATTGCATCAATTCCTGTTGCTATAATTGGATTAGGATTCAAGCATATCATAGAAGGAGTACTGACGAAAAATTTATATGTAATAGCTTCCAGTTTAATAGTGCTTGCTGTTATTCTTACTATTGCAGAGAAACTTGGCAAATTTAACCGCGAGACAAAAGATATAAAATGGTACGATGCATTAATAATCGGAATAGCACAATCATTTGCGTTAATACCAGGTTCATCACGTTCCGGAACAACTATTACAGCAGGATTATTCCTTGGATTAAAGAGAGAGACTGCTGCACGATTCTCTTTTTTGATGAGCATTCCAGCGGTAGCCGCTAGCGGTCTGTTGGAATTTTATCAATTTCTCAAATACATTAATTCGATTGAGATGATCAATCTTATTGCGGCTACAATTGTCTCAGCCATCGTTGGTTATATTTCAATCGAATTTTTGCTTCGGTATTTAAAAAAGAATTCTACTTTTATATTTATTGTTTATCGCATAATTGCCGGTATCATAATACTGTTGTTACTGAGTAAAGGTATTTTACAACCTTAATGGATAAAAAATGTTTTTACGTAAAATTATTTTAGTTGTTTTATTAATATTCATATTTTCTTCATGCAAGAGGAATTATAAGACTATTATACTTAATAATGAATATAAAAAAGGAGTTACCTTGGATACATTAATGAACCTTAAAGATAATGAACAACTTGTTGCAACTATTGAAACCAATCTTGGTAAAATTGAGATTGAACTATATGCAAAAGAAGTACCTAAAACTGTTAAAAATTTTGTTGGTTTAGCACTTGAAGGATATTATAACGGTGTAATTTTTCACAGGGTAATAAAAGATTTTATGGTTCAAACCGGAGATTCAACCGGTACCGGAATGGGAGGGAAAAGTATTTATGGGAAAGATTTTGAAGATGAGTTTGTTAACAGTTTGCACCACAATACTCCCGGCATTCTTTCTATGGCAAATGCAGGACCAAATACAAACAGAAGCCAATTCTTTATTACAGTTGCTCCAACTTTATGGCTCGATAGAAAACATACAATCTTTGGCAAAGTTGCAGATGGTATGGATGTAGTATACCAAATCAGTAATGTGCAAACTTCCCGCGGTGATAAACCGGCAAAAGATATTGTAATGAAGAATGTTACCGTTGAAAAACACATTTTTTAATTTTTAAACATAAATGGCAAAAAAAGAATTACCCTCAATAACTGAAATTGGAAAATTTCTTTCTAAGGAAAATTTTCTTCCGATTTATTTTATATTCGGAGAGGATCAATACACAATAGATCTTGCAGTTGAGACATTAGAAAAAGCTGTAACACCGTTTCTTCTCTCGGATTTTGATAAAGAAATCATATCATCTGATAAGAATTTAAGCCTTACACAAGTTTTAGATCTTGCATACTCATTTCCATTTGGCGGAGGGAAGAAATTAATTATCCTAAAAAACTTTGAGAAAATTGGTGATAAAAAAGAACTCGTTTCATACGTTAATAGTCCATCTGAATTCACAGTTCTTATTGTTATTCAATCCGGAAAAATTTCTGATCTTTCAAAGGAACCATATTCAAATCTATTAGAGAAAAAAGAACTCTTTGAAGCGCGCGTTGCAACAGGCGAAGAATTAGTTGATTGGGTTGTAAAAAAAACCAAGAAACTTGGAATAAACTTTTCGCAAGATATTGCAAGAGCTTTAATTGAAATTGTTGGTGAAGATAAATCGCTTCTTGAAATGCAATTCGAGAAAATTATTGATTACATGAACGGCAAGAATGAAATTACTTATGAGGACATTAAAAAGATATCTTCCCCGACTAAAGAATTTTCAATTTTTAATTTACAAGATTCAATTGGACGGGGTGATAAATCACGAGCAATTGAAGTCGCTTACAATCTTTTAGATGCCGGAGTGGAAATAGTTTTTATTATCAATATGTTGGCTAAATTCGTTCTTACTGTCGCTCAAATTACCGATCTGGTCAGATCTAAAGTAAATGATAATGAAGCCGTCAAACTGGTTGGAGTAAGCTGGGGGTATTATTTCAATTGTAAAAAAGCAAAATATTTAATGTCGGACGAACGGCTTCTTAATGCCTCCAGAGCTTTATTAAATGCAGATTTAGCCGTAAAAACTACCGCTACTGACAACCGTACTGTTTTATTAATGTTAATTTGCGAAATTCTGGGTGAGGAAGTTACCTCAAATATTGTTTCCTGACCAATTATTGCATTTTTTTATTGAATGGCTAAAATTAAATCAAAATTTTTGAAACATTTTTATCTAAAAAGGGTATAATTTTCGTTGAGTAAGCTTTTGACAGAACTTTCGGATGAAGATTTAATTAAAGAGTATCAGGATAATAATACTCCTGAAGCATACGATATTTTAGTTAAACGTTACAAGGATCCATTGATGAATTTTGTTTACCGATTTGTTGGTGATCGCGATATTTGCACTGATGTTGTTCAAGATACTATGATAAAATTTTATTTGAACAAAGATTCATACCGTTCGTTTGCAAAATTTTCAACATGGATTTACACGATTGCAGGGAATCTTGCCAAGAACGAATTGAAGCGAAGACGAAGAAGAATTATTTTTTCAATTGATAATAGTGATGATGAAAGATCGCCTCAGATTGAAGACAAGATGTTCATAGCTCCCGATAAAGCTGCGGATGGTACAATACGCAATGAGATTATTCAGAAGGCATTGTTGAAAGTAAAAACGGTTTATCGCGAGGTTGTTATTTTAAGAGATATACAAGATCTTTCGTACGAAGAGATTTCTGAAATTACCGGACTTGCAATCGGTACTGTTAAATCAAGAATTAATCGCGGAAGAGCACAATTACAAAAACTTTTAAAACATATCTACAGAGAGTAGCTTATGAAAAAAATCTACAACAATGAAGAAAATAAATTTTCAGAAATGTTGAAGGTTCTAAAAGAATTACCCAAGATTAAAGCACCCGATAATTTTGAATATAATCTATTAACACGTATTCAAAATAAAAATTTTGGAAAGACAGAAAAAGAAAGACCTCAATTCAATTGGGTAAAATTTCTCGCTCCATCAGCTGTAGTTATTTCAGCAATTATTCTCTTTTTTATTTTCTTTCCTTCATCACAGGAAAATAATAATCAAATATTACAGCGAACAAAATTGCAGGATAAACAGTCAGCAGTTAATAATTCCACATCTACTAAGAATGAATTGAACAATCAGCAATCAGTTCCATCTAGCACCAACTTACAATCTAATCCATCCGTTCTTTTAGGATCGAATGATCGAGCAGCAAGACCTGGTGTTCGATCTCGAATATATGATTCAAGATCAATCAAACTTGATGATTACATTTCAGGAGCTAACAAGAACCAAAGTAATACGAACAGAGGTAATATTGTAAACAACGGTGAAGAACCTTCACAATATGATGGATTAATTGTTTCAGAAAAACCGGACAAAAAAACACTTGAAAGATACCATGCAGTTGTTGACTCAATCAAAAAAGCACAATTGAAAGCAGATTCACTAAAAAAGGTTCAAAAATAAGCTTCATCTAAGCTATAGCAGTTTGTTTTTTAGCCCCGGCATAGCTAAATTTGAGTCCAAAATAAACAAGGAAGTTGTAGTAAATGAAAAAAGGTATTCATCCAAATTATAAGAGATGCGAAGTTACATGTGTTTGTGGAAATACATTTGTAACACGTTCAACTGTCAGCAGTATTAAGATTGAGCTTTGTTCGAATTGCCATCCTTTCTTTACCGGAAAGCAAAAGATTGTTGATTCAACCGGACGAGTAGAAAGATTCAAGAAAAAATACGGTTTAAAAGAAGCATAAATTTTTCAGCTTTCAGTTTGAGGGCTGTATTATCAGCCCTTTTGTTTTTTAAATACCCTTCCCGTTTTTCTATGTATAGACTAATTAATTTTCAAGCACCTAAAATTATTGTTTGATATGGAACAGAATACAGAATCTTTTGAACTCAATCTTTATCTAGGCGTTAGAGGACACGCTGTAAAAATCCTAAACCGCATTGATAGAACTGATGCCTATCTTGATAAACTTCTTGATATAGAAATAAAAAATTCCAACCTCACCGGTCCCGATAAATCATTACTTTTCGAAATAGTTCATGGTGTAACTCGATGGCTTGGTAGAATTGATTGGATACTTAATGGTTTTTATAAGGGACAATTCTCGAAATGTATTCCAAATGTTAAGAATGCAATGAGGGTTGCTTTGTATCAAATTTTGTTTCTTGACAAAGTCCCGGAATATGCTGCAGTAAATGAAGCTGTTGAGTTTGTTAAAAAACTTCAAGGACAAAAGCCTGCCGATTTAACTAATGCCGTATTAAGAAATATCATTAGAAGCAAAGATTCAATTCGTTATCCGGATCCTAACGAGGATATAATTGCATACTTCAGCGCTTATTATTCTCATCCTAGTTGGATGGTTAAAAGATGGATTAACAGATACGGTAAGGATGAAACAGAGAAGCTGTTAATTTCGAATAATAATAAACCTATACTAACAATTCGTGTTAATGGATTAGTTTCCAATTATGAAGAAATGAATTCTTTACTAAACAGTGTAGATCTGAAATTTACAAATGGAAAATTTTTGCCTGAATTTATTCGTCTTAATGTTCTTTCAAATATTACCGATTGGGAATATTTTCATAAAGGTTACTTTACTGTTCAAGATGAAAGCACCGGACTACCGATTAAATTATTAGATGTAAAACCTGGAATGAGAGTATTGGATTTATGTGCCGCTCCTGGAGGAAAAACGGCCTTCATTGCTGATGTAATGCAAAACTCCGGAGAAATAATTGCTTTAGACAGATTTGAAAGCAGACTGAAAATATTACAGAAAAATTTGGATAGACTGAAAGTAACCAATGTAAAAACAATTACTATTGATGCTAATGAATACGAAGATGAGCAAGGATTTGATAGAGTTTTAGTTGATGCACCTTGTTCCGGATTGGGAACCTTAACCAAAAAACCAGATCTAAAGTGGAAAAGGGACTTGGGAGATATCAGAAAAATTGTTAATATTCAATACGAGTTACTGAAGAAGGGCGCATCATTATTAAGGAACGGCGGTTGCATAGTGTATAGCACATGTACTATTGAACCAGAAGAGAATTTTGAAATTATAAAAAAATTCTTATTAGATTTTCCCAACTTTAAGTTGATTAATCCAGGTAATGCGCTTTCAGCAGAGCTTATAGATGAAAATGGCTGCATTAGAACTATAACTCACTTACATGGACTTGATGGTTCGTTTGCAGCAAAATTAGAAAAGAGTTATTAAGAATTAAGTTAACTCAATGGCAACAGAGGCTCTAAAAAAATTTGCTGATGAATTAAAAACTGCCCGCGAAGTTAAAGAAATATCTCTATCTCAAGTATCGGCAAAAACCAAGATCGATCTTAAATTTCTTCAAGCAATTGAAGATGCAAACTTTGATGTTCTTCCCGAAATTTACATACGTGCTTTCATAAGGGAATTTGCTCAAACTATTGATCTCAATTCTAAAGAAGTATTACAAAAATTTGATATTGCAAGATTGGGTAAACCTGAAGAAAAACCACAGCCGCAATTGGAAACTGCAAGTAAAGAGGATTCAGTTAATTTACAAGGGATACCAGAGGCAAAAGAATTTGATTCAACTGAAGTACTTCAGCCATCAATTTTAGAGGCGGGAAAAGCGGCCAAGAGTTTGAGGCTAAATTATATTATTGGCGGATCAATATTATTTGTAGCACTGATTGTTGTTTACTTTGCGTTCATTAGAAATTCATCTCCAGAAATAATTCAAGAAAAATTGGATCAGGAAACTAGTACAGAAAACACTCAACGATTTGAAATTGATAAATCGTCACAATCTCAAACTTCCGGACTTGTTGATCAATCGGCACTTGTACCTGATAGTCTGCATTTATCAGTGTTTGCAGTTGCACGTGTTTGGATTAAAGTTACGACGGATGGCAAAACCGTTCATCAAAATATAGTTCAAGCAAATACAAGGCTGAATTATGCTGCCACTAAAAATTTCAGCGTAAGTGTTGGTAATGCCGGTCTAGTACAAATATTTTTTAATAACAAACAAATTGAAAATGTCGGCAAGTTGGGTGAAATAAGAAATCTTTTTATTACTCATGATAATATCCGCTATTTTACAATAGCTCCTCAATCAAAGAATGAAAAAAAATCCTCAACAAAGAATTGAAGAACTTCGCGAGCTTATTAGAGAACATGATTACAACTACCATGTTCTTGCTCAACCA
>QYQI01000038.1 GCA_007280825.1 Ignavibacteriales bacterium
AGACAAGTAAGAACATCTGGATTGTAATTAGTTTGTATCATCATCACCAAGTTTTAAAAAATGAATTAACGGATAATCTGCAACCGGTGTTGGGATAAAAGCCTTGTCTCCCAAATCAGAAAACAAGTTCAGTCCTTCCATTGGCTGGCTCTCCACCAAATTTGCCATTGTGTAATCTCTTCTTTTAATCATACTGCCGTTTACGGCAGACCATTCAGAAAATACAATTGGTTCAGCTTTTTCTGCAGGTGTTTTTAAGTTTAGAGCATCACCCCACAAAATATTTCTGCTTAGAATAAACTCTGCTGCTTTTAAGCATTCGGGTTTAAATTCTTTCTTATAGTTGTTTAAATAATAGTGTGTGAAAATCCCTAACAATCTGTCGCGACAAGTTTGTACATTGTCTGGTAAAATGTCCACTCCATAAATACTTGATAAGGCAAGGATTGCATAGCGTTCATATTCTAATTGGTTCTTTGAATATCGATGTTCTACAACAACTAATTTTCTCTTTAATATTTCCACTAAGAAATTTCCAGTTCCACAAGCAGGCTCCAAAAAACGAGAATCAATTCTTTCTGTTTCTTGTTTCACCAAATCGAGCATTGCTTTTACTTCACGTTCAGAAGTGAACACCTCACCGTGGTCTGTAACCCTTTGTCGAGTTTTTACTTGGCTAGTATTTTTTATTTCTTCTGATAAATCATTCATTGTAATTTCATAATAGTAGTGCCAATCTGTATAAGAAAAAATAATTCTAACCTAAATTAATTCTTGCGAAGTACTATTTGTGTTTGGAAGAAAAGAAGTTACTATTTGGTTTCCCATTACGGAATTCCCCTTATTGCGTTTACAACCCTGCCCGCGGTAGGCAAGTTATAAAAAACAAAAACTATTCAAAAGGAAAATGTATTTCAGTCAGCGGTAAGCTATCAGCTTTCAGAAGCTTTTCCTCTCAAACCCCAAAGTAATAATCCACAAACAACAAGCATTGATAATGACAAAGAAATTAATCCAAATTTAATAATTACTTCTTGCCAAACTGCACCTTTAAAATCTCCTCCCGCTAAGGGCATCATTTCTGCCCCAGCTCCCCATATTCCAGCTAAAAGTGTTGTCCCCCAATTTGTAAATGTACCAAATAGTGAAAGTCCAAATCCAAAATTGAGCAGTTTATTTGATAGATTTAATTTAGGCCATATTATCCCAAAAATAATTAATAGCATTCCGTTCATAGTACCTTCGAGATGGCTCGATAGTCCCATCCGGGGATTTTGCATTGCTGGGATTAAAAAGCCGGTAATCAATCCCAATAAAAACAACAAAATTCCATATCGTATTAGTTTACGACTATGATGTAATTGAGAATCTATGTTCATCTTATTGTTTCCTTTCTGTTTATGAAAATTTATTATTCCTATTACTAAAAAAAGCAACTATTCAAAAGGAAATTTTATAGCGGTCGGCAATCAGCTACAAACTCTTAGCTAAAAGCTAATGGCTAATTGCTAACAGCTCAGAGTGTTATTTCACTTGCTTTCACGGTTTCAAATTAATTTTGAGCGGGCGGAGTTGCCGCTGTATTCATCACTTTACTTCTCTCGATTGATTGAAGCGCTAAATAGCGGTCTCCGAATTTCTTTAGATTATCTAATTCAGTATCGTACTGATTATAATGGACTTCTTCTTCCGCAACAAGTCCTTCGAATAATTGTTTAGAAACAGAGTCGGCATTTTTTGAACACTCATTTGCCCAAAGATTATATTCCTTAGCGCTCTCCTCTTCCATCTTAGCTGCCAGAGTTAACATTTCCTCTACGTTCTGTTTTTTCTGAACAGATGATGAAGCTGTCATTTCAATTTCACCTTTTAGAAATAAAATTCTATCGGCTAATCTTTCGATATGAAGCATTTCAGCTATAGCTGTTCTCTTAAAAAGATTTGAAAGAAGATCGTATCCCTGGTCATCACAGTGAAAATGAAAGTACATGTACTGATGAACTGCAGAAAGTTCATCCGCAACAGCTTTATTTAACAGTTCAATACTTTTTTCGTGCATAATATCCTCCGTTTTGTCTAACCATTGTGTAATAACAAATTTCTAAATGTAAAAATAAAAGTAAAAGATGGTAATAAAAAGTGGAATGTATAAAATTAGGTTATGTGGGAGTAAGCAGTTATGAGTTTTAAGTTATGAATTAACATTTTTTAGTTTTTTAAGAGCATTATTAGAAGCTTCCTGCTCAGCGGCTTTTTTATTTCTACCATTACCGGTTCCGAATAATTGATCTCCTAAATAGACATCAATAATAAAATCTTTTTTGTGCGGAGGACCTTCTTCAGATCGTATAATATATTGCGGACTCTGCAGTTTTTTGGAGTGAGCATATTCTAGTAACTGTCCTTTATAGTTTGTATCAATCAAAAAATTTTGATCCACTTCATACGGTTTAATTATCCGTTCAATCACAAATTCTTCAGTCTTACTTAAACCTTGATCTAAGTAGATTGCACCTATCAAAGCTTCAAGTCCGTCTGCGTATATTGTCTGCATTCCCTCCATCGAATCCCGCAAGTATTTTTCATTGTATAGAATAATATTATTCAAACCTATTTCTTGCGCTGTAATATATAAGTGTTCACGGTTAACAAGAGCCGCACGTGATTTTGTAAGAAATCCTTCTTCTTCGTTCCTGTAATTTTCAAAGAGATAATTAGCAACGATCATACTTAAAACGGAATCGCCTAAAAATTCCAACCGTTCATTTGATTTAGAAAGTTCGGGATATAACTCAAGATAAGAACTATGTGTGAGAGCTTTTATGAAATAGGATTTATTGCGAGGTGTAAAACCGAGTATTTTTTTTAGGATTGTATAGTTCTTCTGAAATCTAGTTCTTAGTTCCGGATCAATAAAATATTTTCTTCTTTGAAAAAAGAAAAACCTATCTAACAGTTTTCCAAACAAAAAATCATCCTACAAACTTTTTGAATAGTAAAGATGCATTATGTCCGCCAAAACCAAATGTATTGCTAATAGCGTAATTGATCTCTTTCTTAACAGCTACATTGGGAGTATAATTTAAATCCATTTCCGGTTCAGCTTCTTTAAAGTTAATTGTAGGCGGCACTATGCTGTTTTTAATTGCAAGCAGAGTTGCAATAGCTTCAACTGCACCAGCCGCGCCTAATAAATGTCCGGTCATAGATTTTGTGGAACTTACAGCAAGTTTTTTAGCATGATCACCAAAAACGGTTTTAATCGCAATAGTTTCATTAAGATCGTTGAGCTCTGTTGATGTACCATGCGCATTTATATAATCAACTACAATAGGTTCAACACCGGCATCTCTTAAACATTCTCTCATAGAACGAACGGCACCTTCTCCACCAGGAGGAGGCGCAGTTACATGGTAAGCATCACCGGTTAGACCGATACCGACAACTTCTCCGTAGATTTTTGCACCGCGTTTAAGTGCGTGTTCGAGTTCCTCTAATACAATAGTACCTGAACCTTCGCCCATAACAAATCCATTCCGGTCTTTATCAAACGGACGTGATGCCTCCATCATACGGTCATTCCAAGTTGAAAGTGCACGAGCAGCATTAAATCCTGCAATTGCCATTTGAGTAATTGCGGCTTCAGCTCCACCGGTTATCATAATTTCAGCAGAACCGCGTTGAATCAAAATAAATGCATCAGATATTGCATGAGATGAAGTTGCACATGCAGAAGTTGTTGCATAATTAGGTCCTTTGAAACCATATTTAATAGAAATTTGTCCGGCTGCAATATCGGGAATCATTTTGGGAACAAAGAAAGGGCTAACTCGTTTAGGTCCACCGTTCATGTATGCGGTATGTTCTTCTTCCCAGGTTACCATTCCGCCGATACCACTTCCGTAAATTACACCTGCTCTTTCCAAATTAATTTTAGAGAGGTCTAACTTTGAATCTTCCATAGCCATTGCTGCAGTAGCTAAAGAGTAATGTGTAAATGGATCCATCCTTCTTAATTCTTTTTTATCTACATATTTAAGCGGATCGAAATTTTTCACTTCACAAGCAAAACGTGTGTTGAATGCAGACGGATCAAATTTTGTTATAGGACCGGCTCCGTTTCTGCCGGAGATTAACCCCTCCCAAAATTCTTGAGTGTTATTGCCAATCGGAGTTAAAGCACCAATACCGGTTACAACAACTCTTTTACTGCTCATATACGATCCCTATTTTTAGGATTTAAAGGATGGATTAAAGAACGACCACGGATCATCTCCGTGGTCTTAACTAAATTTATTTACCTAATTTTTCTTTCAAATACTTTATTGCATCGCCAACAGTAGAAATTTTTTCTGCATCTTCATCAGGAATTGAAATATCAAAAGCAGATTCGAAACCCATAACAAGTTCTACTATATCGAGAGAATCTGCGCCCAAATCGTTTGTAAATGAAGCACCCGGAACAACTTGTGATTCTTCAACACCGAGTTTATCCATTACGATTTCTTTTACTTTTACTTCAACGTCCATCTTAGCTCCTTTTTATTTGTTGAATTAATAATCATTTAAAAATTACATTACCATTCCGCCGTCAACGGTTAAGACTTGTCCGGTGATATAATCTGATTCGCTGCTTGCAAGAAAAACAACAGCTTTAGCAACATCTTCCGGTTTACCAAGTCTCTTAATAGGGATATTAGATAAAATCGCTTCTTTTTGTTGATCGTTTAATTTATCAGTCATATCCGTTTCAATAAAACCAGGTGCGACAGCATTAACATTTATATTTCGAGATGCTAATTCCTTTGCATTCGATTTAGTTAGTCCTATTACTCCGGCTTTTGATGCAACATAGTTTGCTTGTCCTGCATTTCCAACTAAACCGACAACCGAACTAATATTAATTATTTTTCCATAACGCTGTCCAATCATAAGTTTCAAAACAGCTTTTGTATAATTAAAAACACTTTTTAGATTCGCATTAATTATTGAATCAAAATCTTGTTCCGTCATTCTAAGCAGTAAATTATCTTTAGTTCTTCCGGCATTATTTACTAAAATATCAACACCACCCAACTTCTCAATCGTAAATTTAACAGCATCTTCAGCACAAGAAAAGGAAGAGGCATCTGCTTTAAATCCGAATACTTTCACTGAATCAGAAGATAATTCCTTTTCGATTGTACGTGCAGATTCATCTGAACTAAAATATGTAAATACAACGCTACAGCCGTTTTGCGCTAATTCTTGAACTATTCCTTTTCCTATACCGCGAGTTCCACCGGTAACGATCGCTTTTTTATTAAGCAGCTTCAATCTTTGATCCGTCAATATCTATTTTTCCAAAATATTCTTTATGATAAATATCTAATTCCTCAAATCCTTTCTCTCCCAATAAGAACTTAAGTTCATTCTTGCAACAATCGTACACCGTTGATATTTGATTAACGAGCTTACTGCAATAATGCATATCGTTCAAATGCTCATCATCAACAGTTAAGACGCCTTCCGAGATTACTAATGGAAATAATATACAATATAGCGGTTTATATTTCCACTTGAATTCTCCCTCCGCCAAAGCCATTTTTTGAAGTGTACAGAAACCTTGTTTATCAAGAAAAACACATTTTTCGTTATGAACTTCTGTACCAACTGCTATCCCGGATGGGAAATCATTATCAGCTTGCGGTTCTTCAAACCAGTTTTCAGGACTTTTTGTTTGGGAATCATCCATATATTTTATGATCTTATCCTTTTCAGACATGATCTTTTCATATTCTTGTTTATCAATATATACTCCATAGTAACAGCATTCCCCGGAACAAATACAAACATCACATCCTTTAACAAATTTTTGTGTAAAGATCAGAGGATCTATATACATTCCATTAATAATCTTTTCAAATTTAGTCTGCATTAAAGATACCTTTCAACATCGGAATATTTATCTATGCCGAATATTTTCACATTAGGATTAATTCGTTTGACCAGTCCTTGTAATACTTTACCCGGACCTATTTCGTAAAATTCATCTGCGCCATCGTCAATCATATTGGTAATTGTTTCTTCCCATCTAACCGGATGATCTAATTGCTGATAAAGTAAATTTTTGATCTCCTCGCTGCTTGTTACCGGTTTAGCAGTTACATTGGCATAAACTGGAATCTTTGCATCGTAAATAGGAGTTACATCCAATTTTAATTTTAAGCTTTCTTTTGCACTACTCATTAACGGTGAATGAAAAGCACCGCTTACCACTAATTCTTTTACAAGTTTAGCGCCTTTTGCTTTAGAGATTTCCATCGCAGCATGAACGCCTTCAACAGAACCCGAGATAACAATTTGTCCCGGTGAATTAAAGTTTGCACACTGAACGATTCCCTTTTCAGAAGCTTCCCGACAAATATTTTCCAGAACTTCAGACGATAAACCAACAACTGCTGCCATAGTTCCCGGCTTATCAATTCCAGCTTGTAACATTGAATTGCCGCGTAACCGAACAAGTGCAACAGCATCATAATATTGGATTGCTTTTGCTGCTACTAATGCAGAATATTCGCCTAAAGAATGCCCGGCAACCATATCCGGCTCTAATGTTCTCATTATACTTGCAAGAACAACGCTATGAACAAAAATTGCCGGTTGTGTAATATCAGTTTGTTTAAGAGCTTCTTCAGGACCGTTAAACATTAAATGTGAAAGAGAAACTCCGGCAGCATCTTCTGCAACTTTTATCATTTCTTTGGCTTCAACAGAATTTTCATATAGATCTTTCGCCATTCCTACATATTGAGAACCTTGTCCGGGAAATATGAAAGCTTTCTTGCCCAATTAATCTAAACTCCAAGTCAAATAGATCGCACCCCAAGTATAACCGGCACCAAAAGCAGATAGAATTAGATTATCACCTTTTTTTATTTTACCCGCGCGATAGTATTCTGTTAAGCATGATGGAATTGTTGCCGCAGTTGTGTTACCGTATCTATCAATATTGATCATTACTTTATCTTTAGATATACCCATTCGCTTAGCTGTTGCATCAATAATTCTTAAGTTGGCTTGATGCGGAACTAGATAAGCTACATCTTCACTCTTCAATTCATTCTTCTTCATTATTTCAAAAGAAATATCAGCCATCCCTATTACAGCAACTTTAAAAACAGCTTTTCCATCTTGATATATATAGTGCATCTTCTTATCAACGGTTTCATGTGAAGGAGGATTCAAACTTCCACCACCTTTCATGTATAAACTTTCTTTACCAGATCCATCTACATACAACAAAGAATCTTTTATCCCATAGTTCAAATCTTCTGTCGGTTCTAACAATACTGCAGATGCAGCGTCACCGAAAAGAATACAGTTGTTTCTATCGGTGTAATCTGTAATCGCTGTCATCTTATCCGATCCAACTACTATAACTTTTTTATATGTCCCACTTTCTATTAAACTTGCACCGGTTTGCAATGCGAACAAAAATCCCGAACAAGCGGCTGATAAATCAAATCCCCAAGCTTTTGTTGCGCCGATTTTTTCTTGAACCAAACATGCAGTTGCCGGGAAAAACATATCAGGCGTAACAGTAGCTACGATAATTACATCAATCTCTTCAGGTTTAACTTTTGTTGTTTTGAAAAGGTCTTGAATTGCATAAACAGCCATATCACTGGTAGCACCGTTTTCCATCACCCTTCTTTCACGGATCCCGGTTCTCGATACAATCCACTCGTCGTTAGTATCAACAATACTTTCAAAGTATTTGTTATCTAAAATTTTATCCGGTACATACATTCCTACGCCGGTAATTGCTGCATTGTATATTTTTTTATTTTTTGATTGCATAAGTTTTTAACGCTTCCTCAAATTTCTTGATTAAATTTTTATCGTACATTTCTTTTGCACGAAGAATCATATTTTTAATTGCTAAAGGTGAACTTGAACCGTGACCAATAATACTTATTCCATTAACACCTAAAAGCGGTACGCCGCCGTAAAGGTCAGGATTCAATGGACTCAACGCTTTCTTGAGAGTATTTTTGAATAATCCAATCTTAATTTTTTCAAAAATATTTTTTTCTGCGTGTTGTTTTAGGAGATACTTCATAAAAGAAGGAACGCTTTCTCCAAATTTTAAGATGATGTTTCCAACGAAACCATCACAAATAACAATGTTACTTTTCCCTTTGAGTATATCTCTTCCTTCAATATTCCCAATAAAATTCAGATCAGATTTTCTTAACAGCTCAGCAGTTTCTTTTACTTGCTTATTGCCTTTTTCTTCTTCTTCACCAACATTTAACAAAGCAACAGATGGACTCTTTATTCCGTGTAATTCTTTAACAAATATTGATGCAAGAATGGCATATTCCAATAGATGTTGAGGCTTCACATCAACAAAAGCACCTACATCAAAAAGATATGTGTCGTTGGTTTCACTTGGTATAAAACTTCCAATCGTTGGACGTTCTACATTTTTTATCCGGCCGATTATAAGAGTTGATACTGCTGCAACAGCACCGGTATTGCCTGCACTTACAAATGCATGTGCTTTTTTATCTCTGACTAATTTTGCACCTACTACCAATGATGAGTCGGGTTTTGATTTTATTGAGTCTATTGGTTTATCGCCCATCTCAATTACTTGTGAAGCGTGATAGATTACATTCTCATCGAGTTCAATTTTTTCTTGGCGGGCAACTTTTAATATTTTTTCCTTATCACCGACAAGTATCAAATCAAAATTTTTATTTTCCTTCATTGCAGCAATAGCGCCAAGGATTTCATGCTTAGGGGCATAGTCGCCCCCCATAGCATCAACTGCAATCTTACATTTTTCTAATTTTAGTTCTGTCATCTAAGAGATTGATTGTTACGATTCTGGAACAAACATAGATCTGCCGGCATAATAACCGCAGTTTGGGCATGCTCTATGGTTCAATTTAATTTCACCACAATTTGAGCAGCGGCTTAAGGAAGGAACAGTAGCTTTGTAATGCGTTCTGCGTTTATCTCTTCTGCTCTTAGACATCTTACGTTTCGGATTTGGCATCGTATAACCTGTTTATTTAGTTATTAAATTTACCTTTTAATTGTTTTAATGGTTCCCATACATCATGGGTTGTTTCAATTTTACAATTGCATTCTTCTTCATTTAAATTTTTTCCGCAATGAGGACATAATCCTTTACAATCATCTTTACATAACCGTTTCATTGGTAAAGCAAGGTCAGCATATTCATAAACATCGTTCCGGATATTAATCTTATCATCTTCCGGTGAAAGGTATTTTACGTTGTATTCGTCAGTTTCGTGTAAATCACGACTGAAAAGGTAACTAATTTGGAAATGATTAGTGAGTTTAGTTTCTAAATCTTTTGCACATCTATCACAAATCATCTTTGAATGAATAGTTAAATCACAATTAAGTACGATTTGATGCGGTGATTTATCCATTCTACATTCAACATCAGCATTTCCAAAGAACAATTCTTCCAAACCCAAATCTTTAACGGATTCTGAAAGATGGAAACTGTGAATTCCGTCTGAAAAATTAGTATATTTTATTATCATTTGAAGAACATGGAAAAATTGGGTCAAAATATATACAGCCGATCCTTTATAATCAAGAATTCCTTTATTTTGTATAAAAAATGCAGAGTGTGAATAAATGCCGTTAGTTTCATCATTTATAGCTGCAATCTTGCCAATGCTCTTCTATCTTATCATACTTTGGAGGATGGACAAGTATGATAGAGAACCATTGCTTTTTTTACTGGCTCATTTTCTATGGGGTGCTTTCGGTGCAATTATATTTGGAATTACCGGAAGTTTACTTCTAGGATACTTAACAGGAATAATAGGTTCTACTTCAGAATTATCAAAATTAATTCAGACAATAATATTCGCACCACTAAGCGAGGAAATTGCAAAAGGTGCGTTTTTACTTTACACAGTTAATTCAAAAAAGTTTGATAATATTACTGATGGCTTACTGTATGGTGGCGTCATTGGTCTGGGTTTTGGCATGACGGAAAATTTTCTTTACTTTTTAACTTATGGTAATACACCAGTAAACTGGCTCTATCTTGTTGTTATTCGATCATTATTTTCGGCTCTTATGCATTGTATCTCTACAGGAACATTAGGAGCTTTTCTTGCACTTGCAAAGTTTTCATCAAACTTTAAAAAAATCACTTTGCCTTTAGCCGGATTATTTACCGCAATCTTTATTCATTTTATGTGGAATACTACTATTAGTTTTTCAAATACTTATGTATTCGGATTTTTATTCATGATTTTCTTGATACTATTTTTCATATTTGTGTTTAAGCTATCTATTAAAAATGAAAAGAAAATTATAGAACGTGAACTATTGGAAGAAAATATGTTAGGTTTGATTCCTAAAGAACATATAAAAATATTGAGTAGTCATTTAAGATTTAGAAAAGGTTGGATAGACGAACGAATTAGAAAATTATATTCAAGATTTGCGATACGTCTTGCATTCAATAAAGATTTATTTAAGAAAGCAAAAGATTTGAACAAATTGTATTATTCTTCAGAGATCGAGAAGAATCGTGAAACAGTTCGGTCACTTTTATCAGACAATTATTTTTCGAAATAAATGAAACCTGTTGGAATATTAGGCGGATCGTTCGATCCAATTCATTTGGGACATCTGATCACTTCTTATGATGTTCTGGAAAAAAGAAATCTCGAAAAAATTATTTTCGTTCCTTGCCATATATCCCCTCACAAGACAGATCAGAAACCAACAGACAATATTCATCGTTTGAATATGGTAAACTTAGCAATCGAAAAATATCCATACTTCGAATCTTCTGATTTTGAAATCCGCAAAGGAGATGTATCTTATACTTATAATACTTTAGTTGAATTAAAAAAGACTTACGATAGACTAGAGCTCATCATTGGTTTTGATAATCTGATTGTTTTTGATAAATGGTTCCGCCCGGATGATATTCTTCAACTTGCTACAGTTGTAGTTATGAAACGTGAGATAGATAACATACCGGTTAAGCATAATAAATATTTCGACTCCACAATTCTTTTGGAAACCTCTTTGATTGATATTTCTTCTACTGAAATTCGAGTGCGAGTTAAAAATAATGAAACGATTGATTATCTTGTCCCATCAAAAGTAAAGGAATATATTTCTAAACACGGTTTATATAAATAAACATCTTATGAGATCAGAAAATTTTATTGAAAGAATATTTAACAACGACAAACGTGCCATATCGAGAGCTATAACTATTATTGAATCGGGTAATTCAAATTCAACCGAATTGTTAAAGGATCTTCATAAAAATATTGGTAATGCTTATCGAATTGGTATAACCGGTCCTCCCGGTGCAGGCAAATCCACTTTAACAAATCAGCTGACAAAGTATTACAGAAAGCAAAATAAAAAAGTTGGAATCATTGCTGTTGATCCGACAAGTCCGTTTACAGGTGGTGCTTTGCTTGGAGATCGCGTCCGCATGAGTGAAGTCGGTTGCGATGATAATGTATTTATTAGAAGCATGGCAACTCGCGGTAGTCTTGGCGGATTAAGTAAAAAAACTATTGATGCAGCAGATGTTCTTGATGCTGCCGGATACGATATAATTATTTTTGAGACAGTCGGCGTTGGACAATCCGAACTTGACGTTGCAAAAGCTGCAGATACTACGATCGTTGTTCTTGTACCGGAATCGGGCGATTCAATACAAGCAATGAAAGCCGGCTTAATGGAAATTGCAGATTTCTTTGTACTTAATAAAAGTGATCGTCCAGGTTCGGATACAGCTATGACAGCTCTCAAAACTATTTTAATGATGAGAGATCATACAGAAAAAAGTTGGCTTCCAAATATTCTTAAAGCAATTGCATCCGAGAACTCTGGTACTAAAGAAATTGTTGATGAAATTTCAAGACATCATCAATTTTTAGAACAGAATGGATTACTAAAACAAAACCGCGAAAAAAATTATAAAGTGCGTATAAAAGAAATTGTTGAACATTTATTGAAAGATGAATTTTGGAAAGAAAGACGTGCTGAAAGTCTTCAAGCTTCCCTTTCAAAAGTTGTTGAAGGAGAAACTTCTCCTTATCAAATTGCAGAGACATTATTTAATGATTTTAAAACTTCAATAAAACAGTAGGCTATATGGTTGAGACAAAAATTGAAAGTAAATTTTTTGTAGAGTTCGATGAAAATCAACTTGCAATAAAAGAAACTATCAGAAATTTTGCTGAAGAAAAAATTAAACCGCATGTCATGGAATTTGATGAGAGTCAAGAATTTCCAATAGATCTTATGCACCAGCTTGGCGAACTTGGATTTCTTGGAATATTGGTTCCGGAAAAATTTGGAGGCGCAGGACTCGGTTATATTGAGTATGCTCTAATTATAGAAGAGATTGCACGAATAGATCCTTCATTATCACTTTCAGTAGCAGCACATAACGGCTTATGTACAAATCATATTAATGTTTTTGCAAACGATGGACTAAAGAATAAATATTTACTCGACCTTGCAAGCGGGGAAAAAATAGGTGCATGGGGTTTAACAGAACCTGCATCCGGCAGTGATGCTGGCGCTATGCAAACAACGGCTGTGAAAGATGGAAAATATTTTGTACTAAACGGAACTAAAGCATTTATAACTCACGGTAAATCCGGAGAGACTGCAGTTGTAATGGCAGTTACTGATAAAGGAAAAAAGAAAAAAGGAATTTCAGCTTTCATTATTGAAAAAGGAACTGACGGATTTCATGCCGGGAAAAAAGAAAATAAACTTGGAATGCGCGCAAGCGAAACGACACAATTAATTTTTGAGAATTGCCGTGTAAACGAAGATAATTTGATCGGCAATGAAGGAGAAGGATTTGCACAATCAATGAAAATTCTTGAAGGAGGGAGAATTTCAATCGCTGCTTTAAGTGTTGGACTTGCTCAAGGTTGTCTTGATGCTTCACTTGCCTATTCTAAAGAACGCAAACAGTTTGGTAAATCTCTTTCGGAATTTCAAGCGATACAATTTAAGCTTGCAGATATTGCAACAGAAATTGAAGCAGCCCGATTGATGACATTCAAAGCGGCTAAAATGAAAGACGACAAAAAAGATATTCTCGAGATTGCATCCAAAGCAAAACTTTTTGCAAGTGAAGTTGCAACACGCGCCGCAAATGAAGCCGTACAGATCTTTGGCGGTTATGGATTTACAAAAGATTATCCTGTAGAAAAATTCTACCGCGATGTAAAACTTTTAACTATTGGTGAAGGAACTTCAGAAGTACAACGCATGGTTATAGCAAGATCATTATTAACTGATTAAACTCAAATTGATATGACACTAATCGGCTCTCATATAAATAAGAATGAAACTTTTCTTCGAAGAGAAGATTTCCATAAAAATCTGATTAGAAAAATTAATGCAGTGAGAGATACTATTAAACTCGGAGGCGGGAAAAGTGCAATAGATAAGCAACACGAAAAAGGAAAACTTACCGCACGTGAACGAATTGAAAAATTAATTGATAAAGGATCAGCTTTTTTTGAATTAAATACTTTTGCCGCTTATGATATGTATAAGGAATATGGAGGAGCGCCGAGCAGCGGAACAATTTTTGGAATTGGGAAAATTAACGGGAAGAATTTTGTAATCGTAGCAAATGATGCAACTGTAAAAGCCGGTGCATGGTTTCCAATGACTGCAAAGAAAAATTTACGCGCGCAAGAAATCTCTATAGAAAATCGTTTACCAATTATTTATTTAGTTGATAGCGCCGGTGTCTTCCTCCCTCTTCAAGAAGATATCTTTCCTGATAAAGAACATTTCGGAAGAATCTTTCGTAACAATGCAATAATGTCTTCGTTGGGAATCCCCCAGACATCAGCAATAATGGGTCCGTGTGTAGCCGGTGGCGCTTATCTTCCTATAATGAGTGATGAAGCATTAATCGTTGAAGGTGAAGGATCAGTTTTTCTTGCCGGCTCGCATTTAGTTAAAGCTGCAATAGGTGAAGAGATTGCTAATGAAAATCTTGGCGGTGCACGCGTTCAATCAAATATTTCCGGTGTAACTGATTACATAATGAAGAATGACGATGCATGTCTTCTTCAGATTAGAAGTTTAGTAAGTAAGCATGGTGAATCAACTCTGGCTGGTTTTAATAGAATAGATTCCGTTCTTCCAAAGTTTGATTCAAAAGAAATTTTTGGATTGCTTCCTGAAGATGGTACAAAACCATATGACACTTACGAACTACTTGCCAGAATTGTTGATAACTCTGAAGTTGATGAATATAAATCCGGATACGGAAAAAGTTTGATAACTGCTTATGCAAGAATTGATGGCTGGGCAGTTGGGATTGTTGCTAATCAGCGAAGTGTAGTTAAAACTGAAAGAGGAGAAATGCAGATCGGTGGAGTAATATATTCCGATAGTGCAGACAAAGCAACACGATTTATAATGAACTGTAATCAGAAAAAAATTCCCTTAGTTTTTTTACAAGATGTTACCGGATTTATGGTTGGAAGTAAAGCTGAACACGGCGGAATTATAAAAGACGGCGCCAAGATGGTAAACGCAGTTGCAAATTCAGTAGTACCAAAAATTACAATAATAATTGGCAACAGTTATGGCGCCGGCAATTATGCTATGTGCGGTAAAGCTTATGATCCGCGATTTATTTTTGCATATCCAAACGCAAAAATTTCTGTAATGGGTGGTGCACAAGCAAGTTCGGTTCTTCTTGATATTAGATTAAAACAAATGGAAAAATCCGGTAAGGAATTCACAAAAGAACAGAAAGAAAAATTACTAAGTGAAATAATTCAATCATACGAAGAAACAAGTAATCCGCTTCACGCAGCTGCTCGTTTGTGGGTTGATGAAATTATTGATCCATCTTTAAGCAGAGAATATATTTCTAGTTCAATTGAATATGCAAATAATAATCCCAACATTTCGCGTTTCAATCCCGGTGTAATTCAAACATAGAAATTATATTGAACAAACGTGCACGAAATAAATTCTTACTCTTGATCACGTTTACATTCTTGATCTCTTCTTCTTTAACAGCTCAACAGAAATACGATAAATCTTTTTATGGCGGTTTGTTTTATTTAACGAATTATATGACATCAGATGAGTACAAATTGTTCTTACACACTCACAATGATTTGGAAACTGTGGATCACATTTATGAAAAAGCACTGACTTTCTTTGAAGGAGATTATTCCGAAACCTTTTTTTGTTTAACTTTCACATTAATACCATACAATAAAATTTTAATGAAACTTCCTGTCGTTGGTTCGCATATTACAGTTCCGCTTCCTTCACCTCCTCAAAAAATATTTGATGAGAAGTTAAAAAATACTCCCAAAAGATTATTTAACGATTCCCCATCTAACGACTTTGGTGACAAGGATAAACTTGCGCACTTTTTTGCGAATGCTTTTCTTCACTACAACGTTAGTTTTTTTAATTTGTCTGAATTTCTCGGTATCTTTGTTGAGTATTTCGAGCAAGGATTTTTTTCCCAAGGTGGATTCGATAGAAGAGATCTGACTACAAATCATCTTGGCGAGATCTTTGCTGAAATGGTTCATAAGAATAAAAATGCAAAGCCGTCTGAGGCGTTAAAAATTTATCAACTACTTATATTAAGAATTTATCCATGAGATCAATCTTAGTAATAGACGATGAAAGAGAAATTTGCGAAAGCATTAAGATGATACTTGAATATGAAGATTATCTTGTGGACTATACAACTGACTCGTATAAAGGATTACAAAAGATCGAATACGGAAACTATGATGCGCTGTTACTTGATATTCAAATGCCAGGCAAAAATGGTTTTGAAGTATTGAATTGGCTTCTTGAAAAAGAAATTGATATGAAAGTAATAATGATTTCAGCACATGCAAGTGTTGAGAATGCGGTTAAATCAACAAAGCTTGGTGCATTTGATTTTCTTGAAAAACCGGTTGATCGTGATAAACTTTTGATTAGTGTACGAAACGCTGTTGAACAATCAAGTCTTGTTAAAGAAAATAAAAAGCTTAAGAAAGAATTCTTCTCTTCAGAAAAAATAATTGGGAATAGTACAGCAATTAAAACTATTTACGAAACAATAAAGCGTGTTGCTAAAACTGATGCACGTATTCTAATTACCGGAGAGAATGGAACAGGCAAAGAATTAGTTGCACAAGAACTACACAGACAAAGCCCTCGATCTAACAAGGAGTTTATTGAAGTTAATTGTGCTGCAATTCATCATGAACTTATAGAATCCGAATTATTTGGTCATGAGAAAGGTTCATTTACCGGTGCTGTAAAACAACACATCGGTAAATTTGAGCAGGCTGACGGAGGGAATTTATTTCTTGATGAAATCGGTGATATGAGTCTTCAAGCACAAGCTAAAGTCTTACGTGCAATTGAAGAAGGAAAAATTGAGCGTGTTGGGGGAAATGCTAAGATTGATGTCAATGTTCGAATTATATCTGCGACAAATAAAGATTTACAAGAAGAAATAAAGAAAGGTAACTTCCGCGAGGATCTTTTTCACCGATTAAATGTTATCCCGATTCATATTCTCCCGCTCCGTGAACGTAAAGATGATATTCCTCTACTTATAGAGCACTTCTCAAAAATTATTTGCGATAAGAATAAATTTGCTCAAAAGAAATATTCAGACGCAGCAATAAAAGTTCTTCAATCACTTACTTGGAAAGGAAATATCCGTGAACTAAAAAATGTTGTAGAACGTATTGTAATTATGGTTCCAAAAACTGAAATCAATGAAAAAGATATTTTCATGTTCACTCCAAATCAAGGTTCGAATATTGATGATTTATTAAATATCTCAAATAGTTTTCAAGAATTTAAGGAGAAATCTGAAAAGGCTTTTATAATTAAACAGTTAAATGCGAATGGCTGGAATATCAGCAAGACTGCTGATATCCTTGGGATCCAACGCAGCCACCTTTATAACAAACTAAAGAAATATGAAATTGAAAAGGAATAGCCATGGGAGAAACAATTTTTTCCAAGATTATTAGAAAAGAAATCCCTGCTGAAATTGTATTTGAAAATGAAATGGTTCTTGCGTTTAAAGACATTCATCCTCAAGCCCCTGTACATATCTTAATTATTCCCAAGACTATTGAAATTGAAACCACAAGAGATATTGATTCAAGCAAACACTCGGATCATCTTACCGCTATGTTTGAAGCTGCGAACAAGATTGCAGAAGATTTTGGTGTAAGTGAAACGGGATTCAGATTAGTTTTGAATTGCGGAGCAGATGCTGGGCAGGAAGTTTATCATCTTCACATGCATTTACTTGGAGGGCGTAAAATGAATTGGCCGCCGGGCTAAGTTAATTCGTTTGAAGAAAAGCTTTATCAGAAATATCTTTCCTAAAGCACATTCCATCAAAACTAATTTTTGAAAGAGTTTCATAAGCTATTTTTTTAGCTTTGTTTAAGTCATTCTTCTCAGTGAATGATGTGACATCAAGAACTCTCCCACCATTAGTCAAAATTTTTCCATCGACTTCTTTTGTTCCAGCGTGGTATACTTTTATATTCTGTGGGAAATTTTCTAATCCATAAATCTCAAAACCGTTTTCAAATTTATCTGGGTAACCTTTGGAAGCAACAACAACACAAACCGAAGCACCATCATTATATCCCACTGCTTCTTTGTTAATTTTTCCACAAGCAGTAGAATAAAGAAGTTCAACAAAATTTCCTTCAAGTAAAGGCAATATAACTTGTGTTTCAGGATCCCCAAAGCGACAGTTAAACTCAACCACTTTCGGTCCTTGTGTTGTCATCATTAATCCACAATAAAGACAACCAATAAATGGACTTTTCTTCTCGCGCATCGCTTTTAATGTTGGTTCAATAATTTCTTTTGCAACTAGTTTTAAATTTTTTTTATTCAAAAAAGGAATTGGAGCATACGCTCCCATACCACCAGTGTTCTTCCCTTTATCTCCATCAAAAATTCTTTTATGATCTTGTGCAGCCGGGAGTAAAATAAAGTCGAAGCCATCCGTAATTGCAAATATCGAAGCTTCTTGACCTAACATAAATTCTTCAATTACTACTTTATCACCTGCTGTACCAAAGGAAGAATTTACAAAACACTCTTTCAATGCTTCTTTAGCATCATCATAACTTCCTGCGATTATCACACCTTTCCCCGAGGCAATACCATCTGCTTTAATTACTATTGGATAATTTACTTTATGTAAATAGTTTATAGCATCGTCATAATTTTCTTTATTGAATACTTCAAACGCTGCAGTAGGAATATTATATTCTTTCATCAAATTTTTAGCAAATGATTTTTCACCTTCTATTCGAGAAGCTTTCATTGTTGGACCAAATATTTTAATTCCCTTTTCAAGAAGTTTATCGGTTAAACCTTCTATCAAAGGTTTTTCAGGCCCAATAACAACCAGATCTATCTTTTGCTCCAAACAAAAGCTGATTATTCTCTCATGATCATCCTTATCAATAGGAATATTTTCACCAACTTGTCTTGTACCTGGATTTCCGGGAATAATAAATAATTTATTGCAGCTATCACATTCTGCTATTTTAACTGCCAAAGCATGTTCTCTTCCCCCAGAACCAATTAACGCAATTCTCATCCTTCAGTCCTTAAATAAAACTGAAACGCTTTCGTAAGTTCTTCCGTTAATTTTATTCTATCGTGTTTCTGTATAAAATCTCTATCAGGAGTAGGTAAATTTTTCTTTAGGTATAATGCATGAATGGATATTATCGTTTCTTTAATTTCCTGTATATCATCCGGTTTTGTAATAAAAGATGCACCATATTCTTGAAGAGCAGATTTTGCAGTTCCTTCGACAACAGATCCAAGAATTGGTTTACCGGTTCCTATATACTCATATAATTTACTTGTAGAAATTGTGTCAGCATTCCGAATGTTTCCAATCATCATCCATAAAACATCGCTGGTTTTTAATCTCTTTACAGTTTCATTATGATCAAGATATCCATGGTCTCTAACAAATTCGTTAATACCGAGTTCTGTGATAAGTTTTTTGTTTTCTTTTCGTAGGTGCCCAATAAACTCCAATTCTATATTTGCAGCAATATCCGGTCTCTCTATAGATAATTGCTTGAAAGCTTTTAGAAAATATTCCGGAGTTATATTCTCATAAAATATTCCAGCATACGTCAAACGCATCTTTTGTGACTGCTCAACATTATCTTCATTGTACTCAAAATCAGCAGGATCAAAACCGTGTGGTATAATCATTACATCATTAAATGAGAGAAATGGGTAAGTCAAAAGAAGCTTCTCTTTTATTTTACGATTGATCGCAACAACCTTATCAGCTAATCGTAACGATTTATATTCCAACTTTTTATGTCTATAGCGATGATAGAAAGTTGGATAAAATGCAAAATGATTGCCAAACCATAAATCACGATAATCTACAAATAAAGGAATACCAAATTCTTTTTTGAGTTTAGCAGCATAAACAAAACTTGAAAAAGGTGGAATCGTTACATAAATGATATCAAATTTTTCTTTCTTAAGGAGTTCTCTTGCAACTTTATATGCTTTTCTAGCCCAAGATTTTTTATTATCAGGAATAAATATTGCTTTATTTATCCTTGAGAGTATTTTTCTTAAAAATTCTTTAGGCATAGTAACAGTTTGATACTGTTTGCCGATAATTGTATTAACATCAAAAGCTTCTGTACGGATAATATTTACACCGGCATTCTCAGCTTCTTTCAATAAATAAAAATCATGAGCAAAGTATGCAACATTACCCGTTGTAATTACAGTGGGCTGCCAATTAAACTTGCTCATATATTTAGTGAATTTCAGCGTTCGTTGAACACCGCTTAATCCAAGAGGAGGATAGTAATAAGCAATAACTAATACTTTGAACATATTCGAGATTTTATTTATGAATTTAGTACTGATTTTTCTTCGTCATTTGATAATTCGGTGCTTCTTCAGTGATTAAAACATCATGCGGATGACTTTCGCGTAATCCGGCATTAGAAATTTTTACAAACTTTGATTTAGATTTCAAATCATTAATTGTTTTTGCACCACAATAACCCATTGCCGCTCGCAGTCCACCGATGAATTGATAAATTGTATCAGCAAGCGAACCTTTGTATGGAACACGCCCTTCTATTCCTTCCGGTACTAATTTATTAATATCTGCTTCAACATCCTGAAAATAACGGTCACTGCTTCCTTGTTTCATTGCACTTAATGAACCCATTCCTCTATAAACCTTAAAACTTCTTCCTTCAAATAAAACTTTTTCTCCAGGCGTTTCTTCTACACCAGCAAGCATCCCGCCCATCATAACAGTATCTGCACCGGCTGCAATTGCTTTGGCTACATCTCCTGTTTGTTTAATTCCACCATCCGATATTACAGGAATATTTTTCCCTTTTAATGCTTGAGCTACTACGATAACTGCACTGATCTGCGGAACTCCAACACCAGCTATAACACGTGTAGTACAAATAGAACCTGCACCGATACCAACTTTTACAGCATTAACGCCACAAGAAACTAATTCAAGAGCGGCTTCCTTTGTAACAATATTTCCTGCAACCAACTGTAAGTTTTTATATTTTTTTCTAATCTCTTTAATTGCTTTTAATACTCCTTCGGAATGTCCGTGTGCGGTATCTAAAACTACTACATCTACATTAGAATGGACTAACGCTTCTACTCTTTTTAATGTATCACTTGTTACACCAACACCGGCACCTACACGAAGCCGTCCTAAATTATCTTTACATGCATTAGGAAATGTTTTTTTCTTCATTATGTCTTTGTAAGTGATCAATCCTTTAATTATTCCTTTTTTATCAACAACAGGAAGTTTTTCTATTCTGTACTTATGTAATATTTTTTCTGCTTCATGAAGTGTTGTTCCAAGCGGTGCAGTAATTAAATTTTCTTTTGTCATTAATTGACTAACAAGTTTGTTTGATTCTCTTTCAAATCGTAAATCTCGATTAGTAAGAATACCAACCAACTTTCCTTTTTCATCAACAACAGGTATTCCGGAGATGTGATATTTCGACATTATCTGTTCAGCTTCTCTAATTGTTCGGTCCGGAGTTAGAGTAATTGGATTAACAATCATTCCGCTTTCCGATCTTTTAACTTTATCAACTTCATCGGCTTGTTTTTCAATAGACATATTTTTGTGAATGATTCCAATTCCGCCTTGAGCAGCCATAGCAATTGCCATTTGAGATTCTGTTACTGTGTCCATCGCTGCAGAAAGAAAAGGAATATTTAATTTTATCTCTCTTGTTAAGTAAGTAGAAATATCTGTTTGGCGCGGAAGAACATTCGATCGTGCAGGTACAAGAAGAATATCATCAAATGTTAATCCTTCAAAATCAACTTTATTCTTTTTCATGTTTCCCTCTCTAATTACAAAAAAGACCACATAAGGTGGTCTCTAATTTAATCAAATGCAGCATAACCGGTTATATCTTCACCAATTATCAAAGTGTGCATCTCATGTGTACCTTCATAAGTTTTTACTGATTCTAAATTTTGCGAATGACGCATCACCGGATACTCATCAAGTATTCCATTCGCTCCAAGAATTTCTCGTGCAATGCGCGCTGTCTCTAATGCTTTTTCACAATTATTTCTTTTAGCCAATGAAACCTGTGTGTGCTTTACTTCATTTTTATCTTTTAATCGTCCGAGTTGCAAATTTAGTAATTGTGCTTTAGTGATTTCAGTTAAAATGTAAACTAACTTTTCTTGTGTCAATTGATAAGCTGCAATCGGTTTGCTGAATTGGATTCTAGATTTTGCATAGTTCAATGCGGAGTCATAACAAGCCATCATAGATCCTACAACGCCCCAAGCAATGCCGTATCGTGCTTGGTTTAAACACATTAATGGTGATTTCAAACCTTTACTTCCGGTTAATAAATTTTTCTCCGGTACAAAAACATCTTGAAAAATTAATTCTGAAGTAACTGATGCTTTAAGTGAATGTTTACCTTTCATCTCTGGTGCGGAAAAACCTTTCATACCTTTTTCGACTAAAAATCCTCTTACTTCTCCATCAAATTTTGCCCACACAACAGCCACATCAGCAATCGTTCCATTTGTTATCCACATTTTAGCACCGTTCAACTTAAAACCGCCATCCACTTTTTCAGCACGTGTTAACATTCCTCCAGGGTTCGAACCAAAATCCGGTTCTGTTAATCCAAAGCAGCCGATCTTTTCTCCGGTTGCAAGTTTCGGAAGCCAATAATTTTTTTGTTCTTCATTTCCAAAAGTGTAAATCGGATACATCACTAATGAAGTTTGAACTGATGCAAAACTTCGTATACCGCTATCACCTCTTTCTAATTCTTGCATTACTAAACCATAAGCCACATTGTTCATTGCAGCACAACCATACTTTTGTGGTAGAGTAATGCCGAATAACCCAAGCTTACCAAGTTCTTTTACTAGATGAAAAGGAAATTTTTCTTCGCGGTAATGTTTTTCTATGATTGGAATTATTTGTTCGTCAACATATTCTCTAACAGTGTTGCGCACCATTACTTCGTCTTCTGATAAAAGACTATCTACATTAAAATAATCAACCCCCTTAAACTTGTTCATTGGTAACCTAAAAGTTGGTCACAAAAATATGGAAAACTGTTAAAGAGAACAAAATTACTTCTTAGTGTGTAATGTATTCAATCAAAATCTTCTAATACTTCGTTCAAAACTTTCATTATTAAGTCAGATTCAAAACCGCGAGAACTAAGTGATGAATATAATTTAGCTTTAATTTTTCTCTTATCTGTCTCTTTTCTTTTAATAGAATCAATTTTCCGTTTTGCCAATTCGAGCGCTTGATCATAACTTAATTCATGATCAACTCTTAATAAAGTTTTTTCAATAATATTTCTATTGATTCCCTTTTTGAATAGTTCTGCTTTCAGTTTATTAATACCGATTTTCTTTTTGACTGATCTTTCTTCAAGGAATGCTTCGGCAAATTGTTCGTCATCTAATAATTTTTTGTCGGTTAGATCAATCAGAATTTTTTCAATTATATCCTTCGGATATTTTTTCTTTATGAGTTTAGTTCTTAATTCGGATGTTGAATGATGCCTCATACCTAAAAAACGAAAAGCAGAATCTTTTGCTTTTTGATAACCACTTTCAGAGATCAACTGCTCAATTTTTTTTTCATCTAATACATCACTCTTTCGTAGAGCATTGTCGGTAACAGTTCTGTAATCAAGAGTGATAAACTCTCCATCATCAAAACAAACCAAAACATTATTACCCTTTTGCTGTAAAGCAGTGATTATCATCTGCTATTTTTTCTTTGGCTTAGTTTCCGTTTCTTCTTTTGCTTTTACAGGCTTTGCTGTTTCATCTTTTATCATACCAAGTGCAGTTTTAACATCTTTTTCAAGAGAAGCAAAAAGTTCAGGATCTTCCAACATTTTAGCTTTTAGTTGATCTCTTCCTTGATAACGATTCTCTTTATAGGTAAACCAAGAACCGCTTTTGTTAAGAAGATTTTTCTCCGATGCCATATCAATTATCTCTCCGGCTTTGCTGATTCCTTCATTGTAGAGAATATCAAACTCAACTTCTTTGAAAGGCGGTGCAACTTTGCTTTTAACAATTTTTACTTTTGTTCTATTGCCTATTACATTCTGTCCATCTTTGATAGCAGCAATTCTTCTAATATCTAATCTTACGGAAGCATAAAACTTCAACGCATTACCACCGGTTGTAGTTTCCGGATTGCCAAACATAATTCCGATCTTCATTCTCAATTGATTAGTAAAGATCACACATGTTTTGGAACGGCTTATTGCGCCGGTTAGTTTACGTAAAGCTTGCGACATCAAGCGCGCCTGCATTGCCATCTGTGGATCGCCCATATCTCCCTCGATTTCTGAACGGGGAACAAGAGCCGCCACTGAGTCAATTACAATAACATCAAGTGCATTGCTGCGTACTAATGTATCAACTATTTCAAGAGCTTGTTCACCAAAATCCGGTTGAGATAAAAGAAGATTTTTTGTATCCACATTCAAACGTTTAGCATAATTGAGATCCATTGCGTGTTCTGCATCTATGAAAGCTGCAAGCCCGCCTGTCTTTTGAGCTTCTGCAATTATATGTAAACATAATGTAGTTTTTCCCGATGACTCGGGACCGTAAATTTCAATAATTCTTCCGCGCGGTACTCCTCCAATTCCTAAAGCAAAATCTAATGCAAGTGAACCTGTTGAAATTGATTCGATTGGATTAATTACACCGTCGCCCAATTTCATTATTGTACCCTTGCCGTATGTCTTATCAATATTGGCAATTGTTTCTTCAAGAATTTTCATTCTGGCATCTTTATCTACAGCCATTTTTCCTCCTTAGATTTTCAAATAAAAACTTTTTATTGATCTATAAACCGATGCGCTCGGTAATAGTTCGCTTTCATAAAACGTAATTTTGTCTGTTGTAAATTTTATTAAGGGAAGATTTACTTCAGTCAAAGATAATATTTTTTTTGAATCTTCATACCCTCTAAATCTTAATAAAGTTAAATGCGGCTGAAATTTTCTGCTTTCTTTCTTAAATCCAAACTCCGAAAATGTTGTTTCTATTTCTGAAACCATTTCGCCGAGTTTACGATTTTCATTCATTCCTACCCAAAAGATTTTCGGTTCATTCCCTTTCTTAAAAACACCAAATCTATTAAAACTTAAATCCAATGAATTATATTTTTTAATAATTCCTTCAATACCAGAAATATAGGTATCAATAAATTCTTTTTTAGTATCTCCAAGAAATTTTAATGTGAGATGTAGTTTCTCTCGGGACTCCCATTTAACGTTATGTAATTCTCCAATCTTACTTCTAATAATTTCTTTTATACGAGATAAAGCATCTTCAGGAATTTCAAGAGCAATAAAAGATCTAATCATCATAAGAAATACCGAGAAGATTTCTTCTCAACATCTCTAACGCAGCTTGTGATGCTCTATCTTTATTGAGAAGTCTGTCATTCCCAAAATGAAATTCTTTTGCAGTGCAAATTTTTTCATTACATAATCCGATAAAGACCAAACCGATAGGTTTACCTGCTGATGCACCAGTTGGACCCATAATTCCGGTGACAGAAAGACCTACATCTGTTCCGCTAATGGCTTTAACGCCTTCTGCCAATTGTCTTGCAACTTCTAAACTAACTGCGCCATTTTTTTGAATTGTATCTTCATCAACATGAAGAAGTTCAACTTTTGCTGCATTGCTGTACGCAACAACTCCTCGTTCCAAAAATTTACTACTGCCGCTGATATTAGTTAATCTGCTCATTATCAAACCGCCGGTACATGATTCTGCAACAGCTAATTTCAATCCTCTGTCAATAAAAAGTTTAGATACAACACTTTCTAACGTATCGTTTTCTGTTCCATAAATATATCTTCCAGCTACAATACGAATTTTCTGCTCTATTTCATCTAACTTATTGGCTGCAGTTTCTTCATTCTTGCTGACGATTGATAATCTCATTCTTACACCAAACTGATTAGGCAAAAATGCTAACTTAGCTCCTTGTAAGAGTTCATCAACATTTCCTAATCTATTATATAACATGGATTCTGGAATCCCCGTCGTTAACAAATTTTTTGTTAAAATGTAATTATCTTTTTCTACTCTCTCAGCGAGTCTGGGTATTACAATATTATCTATCATGTTTTTCATTTCATAGGGAACGCCGGGCATACAAATAAAAATCTTGTTCTTCTTCTCGATCCAATATCCCGGTGCTGTTCCGTAAGGATTACTAATCGTTTTAGATATTTTAGGAACAAGCGCTTGATCTTCATTTGTAGGAGTAAGTATGCGTCCTCTTACTTCAAAGAATTTTTTTATATCTGAAAGAACTTCGTTATCAACAATCAACTCAGTCTTAAAAAACTCTACGACACATTTTCTCGTTACATCATCATGAGTTGGACCTAATCCGCCGGTGACTATGATCAAATCATTTTTTTCGAACACTCTTTTAAATTCATTGATAATAATTTCTTCATCATCACCAACCACACTTGTTCCATCTATATGAATGTGTGCTTGAGTTAATTTTTCACCAATATATGCAGCATTTGAATTTGTTACTTGACCAATAAGTATTTCGTCACCAATAGTTATAATGTGAGCTTTCATTTTTTACAGTCTATTTTGTGATTAAATTAAAAAAATAAATCGTTAGTTGAATTAAAATGAATGAATAAATTCCTGCCATAATATCATCAAGCATTATTCCCCAACCGCCTTTAATTTTTTCTAAATTACGTGCCGGATAAGGTTTAATAATATCCAACACACGCCAAATTAAGAATGCCAATATTATCCACCAGATTTTTTTAGGAAGAAATAAAAGGGTAATCCACATTCCTATTACTTCATCAATCGTGCATTCTTTCGGGTCCTTACCATAAAGTGCTTCAAATTTATCTGCAATTGGAACTCCGAACACTATGAATAGCGAGATCATAAAAATCATTAGAGAAGGATTTTCAAATCCCGGTATAAGATAAATGATAAGTCCGGCAATACTTCCCCATGTGCCGGAAGCAAACCGTATATAACCGGTGTAGAATCCGGAACCTAGAAATTTTTCTATAAAATTAATTTTCACCCTTGATCAGCTTCATAATTAAAAATCGGTTACTAAAAATATAAGTAATTGTGTTTAAAACTGCTCTTCAGATA
>QYQI01000044.1 GCA_007280825.1 Ignavibacteriales bacterium
CTGTAAAAGAATTAGTTGATGCAAAGATCGAATACAGATACAAATCGGAAAAAGATAAATAAATATTTAGCTTTTCTTTTAATGAAGCGGAAATCAGCAAATGATCTCCGCTTTTCTTTTTTGTGCTAAAGTTAGTGCTAAATTTTCAGTAAAGATTTTGTTAATTTCCTACTGCCAATCGTGTTAAGTCCTTAATAGGATTTGAAAATGATAGAAAAAAAATTATTGATAGAAGCAATTAAAGACCAGCAGGAAATCTTTGGCGATTTATTGTTTGAAAAAGTGGATACTTCAATTGAGGAGTCAATGAAGAAAAAAAATACTGTTGTTAAAGAAATCTCAGAGAGCAAAATATCTG
This sequence comes from Ignavibacteriales bacterium, assembly GCA_007280825.1. Taxonomy (GTDB): domain Bacteria; phylum Bacteroidota; class Ignavibacteria; order Ignavibacteriales; family Melioribacteraceae; genus Fen-1258. The sequence continues at coordinate 359 of QYQI01000044.1, forward strand.
TTGCAGTGAATCTCTTTCTTGAAGATTTCCAAAAAGCAGAATCGCTGGAGGAGTTGAACTCTAAAATTTGTAATTGCCAGAATTGTGCACTCGGAAAAACCAGAACAAAATTTGTCTTTGGAGTCGGTAATCCTAATGCAGATGCAATGCTTATCGGTGAAGCTCCGGGACGTGATGAGGATTTGCAAGGTGAACCTTTTGTTGGACGGGCTGGTAAATTATTGAATGATATATTGAAGGCAGTAAACTTTAAGAGAGAAGATGTTTACATTGCCAATATATTAAAATGCCGTCCGCCGAATAACCGCGATCCGCTTCCACTGGAAATGGAAACTTGTATTCCATATCTTCATAAGCAAATAGATTTGATACAACCGAAAATTATTTTATGTCTTGGCAGAGTTGCAGCAAACGGATTGCTTGATAAAAAACTTTCATTGGGACAGTTACGTGAAAGTAATTATGAATTTAATGGAATAAAAGTAATGGCAACATATCATCCCGCGGCGCTTTTAAGAAATCCTAATTGGAAACGCGGCTGTTGGGAAGATGTACAAAAATTTAAAAAACTGTATGATGAATTAACGGCAAAATAAAATGGCAAAGCGAACGACTAACCGCAAAAGCGGTAAACGAAGTATTGATATTGAAAAATTAATAGCATCGGCTAATCAACCACCATCTGCAACCGAAGTTGAGATGGCGGTACTTGGTGCAATGTTAATTGATGAAGATGCAGTTCCTAAAGCAATCGAAATTCTAAAACCGGAATCTTTTTTCGATAAAAGAAATAGGATTGTATTTGAGTCAATGGCTTCTTTGTATGAAGCTAACGAACCGATAGACACTGTTTCTGTTTATGAAGAATTGAAAAAATCCAGTAAGACAGATGAAGCAGGCGGCGCAGCGTATATCAGCAAATTATCTCAAGATATTTCTTCTGCTGCAAATATAGATTATCACGCGCGTGTTGTTATGGAAAAATGGATTCTCCGCCAATTGATTTCTTCATCCATGGAAATTGCCAGTTCTGCTTATGCAGGTAATGAAGATGTTTTCGATCTGCTTGATGCTGCTGAAACAAAGATCTTTCAAATTTCCGAAAAGGGAATTAAAGAATCTTTCAAGTCAATGGATAAAGCAGTTAAAGAAGCGCTTGAATTGATCGAAGCAATTCACTCAAAAAATATTTCAACCTTTTCGGTCCCTTCGGGATTTTTTGAATTAGATGATCTGCTCGGCGGATTTCAAAAATCCGATTTGATTATAGTTGCATCCCGTCCTTCTATGGGTAAAACGGCATTCGCTATGTCTGCCGCACGCAATGCCGCTATAGATCATAACGTACCTGTAGGAGTATTCAGTTTAGAAATGGCTACTATTCAATTAGCTACAAGATTAATTTCTGCTGAAGCTCGCATCAATGCACATAACGTACGAACAGGAAAGTTTAAAGCAGAAGAGGGAGCAAAGATCAGCCGAACTGTGCACAAACTTAGTAAAGCACCGATTTATATTGATGATACTCCTGCTATTTCAATTCTTGAACTCCGAGCAAAAGCAAGAAGACTTAAGAATGAGAAAAAAATAGGATTGATAATTATTGATTACTTACAGCTTCTTAGTTCTACCGTTCATATGGAAAGTCGTGAACGTGAAATTTCAACAATATCTCGTTCGTTAAAATCTCTTGCTAAGGAATTGAATATTCCGGTTATCGCACTTTCTCAATTAAACCGTCAGTTGGAATCACGCTCGGATAAAAAGCCGATGCTTTCGGATTTACGCGAGTCCGGTTCGATCGAGCAGGATGCAGATGTTGTATTGTTCTTATACCGTCCTGAGGTTTATGGTATAACTCAATATTCTTACGGTGAAATGAACGGCGAATCAACCGAAGGTATTGCCGAAGTAATTGTTGGTAAACAAAGAAACGGTCCTATTGGTGAAGTTAAATTACGTTTCATAAAAGATTATGCAAAATTTGAAAATCTTGATCGGTTCAGACAGCAACAAATACCAGCCGGCGCAGAACAAGCGGCTATTGCTCAAGGTGCAGAGGACTTTCCGATATGACAAAGTTTTTGCCGTTTCTTTTTCTTCTCATCGTAGTGTGTCATTCTAACGCACAGACTATTTACACACAAGCTGATGTTGATGTTTGCAATTCAAAATTTCAATTCTCTTCTGAAAAAAACCTTTCTTCATTACCGGTCAATGAAATAATTATCGAGATCGGAAAAAGTTTTCTTGGAACGGACTACGCAGCCAACACTCTTGAAAAAGGCGATAAGGAAAATCTTGTTATTAATCTTACAAGATTAGATTGCTACACCTTTCTAGAAACTTCGCTAGTATTTGCACGATGCATCAAAAAAGGGAAGACTTCGTTTGAAGATTATCAAACAGAATTAACCAACATTCGATACCGGGATGGAAAGTTGAAGGAATATCCATCTCGATTGCATTACTTTTCCGATTGGATCTATGATATGGACGATCGTGATATAGGTAAAGACATCACAAAAGAAATCGGTGGTAAACGTTATGTAAAGAAAATAAATTTCATGAGCACTCATGTTGATTCTTATAGACAGTTGAAAGAAAATCCAAAGTTTGTAAAAGAGATTTCAAATATTGAAAGGCAGATCAGCACTCGAAAATATTTTTTCATTCCGCAAGAAGAGATTGCTTCCATTGAAAATAAAATTCAGAGCGGAGATATTATCGGAATTACAACCAACGTTGAAGGACTCGACATTGCGCATACGGGAATTGCAATCCGTATGGATGACGGACGAATCCATTTAATGCACGCACCGAATGTTGGGTATAAAGTTCAAATCACAGAAAAGCCGCTTGCAGATTATATCAAAGGAAATAAGAAACAAACGGGTGTGATTGTTTTAAGACCGAATTAAGATTTATATAATTCTCAATTCTACATTCGCAATTCTCAATTATTTTTTCACCAAGCTTAACAGCACTTTAATGTTTTCCAAATCTTCTTTCTGATCTTTCTCTTTTGGTGTTTCTAAAACTTTCGGCACCTTCTCAATTTTTTTATCGTTCATAATATTTGTAAAACCTTCCTTGCCGATAAATCCTTTCCCTATATGCTCATGGCGATCAACCCTACTCCCCAAATCTTTTTTGCTGTCATTCATATGAATGCACTGCAAACGGTCTAAACCGATAATATCATCAAACTCTTTAATCACTTTCTTGTATTCTTTTGGATCTTTTAAGTTATAACCAGCAGCAAAAATATGACATGTATCAATGCAGACAGTCATCCGATCTTTCTCATCAACCAGATCAATTATTTTTCTAAGCTGTTCAAATTTATATCCGAGAGCAGTTCCTTGTCCTGCAGTAGCTTCAAGCATACTTTTGGTTTTGTACCCATTGGTTTTTTCGTGAGCATAGTTAAGAGATTCGGCGATGATCTTGATTCCCTCATCTTCACCTTGTCCGGTATGAGCACCGGGATGAAAATTTAATTGAGGAATTCCAAGCTGTTCACATCTTTCTAATTCCTTGATAAATGATGTACGGGATTTTTGCAGACTCTCCGGATCTTTTGCACAGAGATTTATCAAGTAAGAATCGTGAGAGACTACAAATTTTACGATTGATTGACTTAATTTATTTTTGAAATCAGTTATTTCTTTTTCGTTTAGATCTCTAGCGAAATATTGATTATTATTTTTTGTGAAGATTTGAATTGCGGTAAAGCCAAGCTTTTCCGCAGTATCTATTGCAGAAGCCGGTCCGCCCGAAACAAATGTATGTGCACCGAGTAAATGTTTCATTTATTCCTCTTTTCTTAATCATGCTCATGTGCATGAAATAATTTTGTTTTTAGCAATTCATTAACAATTTGCGGATTTGCTTTTCCTTTTGTCTCCTTCATGATCTGTCCGATAAAAAATCCGATTACTTTTTCTTTACCGTCCAGGTATTCTTTTACTTGAGATTGATTTGATGATAGGATCCGATCTATTACACTTTCTATTTCTTTTATGTCGGTTATCTGAACAAGGTTTTTTTCTTTTATGATTTCTTGCGGATCTTTTTTTGTTTTCAGCATTTCCGGAAAAATATCTTTGGCTATTTTACCATTGATAACATTTTCATTTATTAATTTTATCAAATTGCCAAGTTTCCCAGGTGTAACAGGAAATTCTTTTATCGAAATCTTTTCATCATTCATAACTTTCAAAACTTCAGTCATTACCCAGTTGCTTGCTGACTTATAATCACTCGTAACTTTCAAAACCTTTTCATAATAATCGGCAAGCTCGCGTGAAGAAGTTAAAATCTCCGCATCATACTTCGGCAATGAATATTTAGAAATGAAACGGTCTCTTCTTCTTTCTGGAAGTTCAGGCATAGATGATGCAATTTCACTTTTCCACTTTGCGTCAACAACAACCGGCATAAGATCAGGATCGGGGAAGTAGCGGTAATCGTGAGCTTCTTCTTTACTACGCATCGGTTTTATTTCGTTTAAGTCGGCATCCCAAAGAAGTGTTTGCTGAATAATCTTTCCACCATCTTCAAGAATATCAATTTGTCTTTCGATCTCGTAATCAATTGCTTTTTCAACATTACGGAACGAATTCATATTCTTTACTTCAGTTTTAGTTCCTAGTATTTCTTCACCTTTCAAACGGATAGAAACATTTGCATCACAGCGTAAAGATCCTTCTTCCATATTGCCGTCGCAAATCCCTAGATAAGTAACGATCTGTTTTAGTTTTGTTAAATAGAGATAAGCTTCTTCGGCAGTGCGCATATCCGGTTCGCTTACAATTTCCATTAACGGTGTGCCGCACCTGTTTACATCAATTAGTGTGGAATCACCTTGATCGTGAATTGATTTTCCGGCATCTTCTTCCATGTGGATTCTTGTTATACCAATATTTTTCTTCGAACCGTCCTTCGACTCAATAGAAATATTCCCATGTTCGCAAATCGGTTTTTCATATTGTGAGATTTGATATCCTTTCGGCAGATCGGGATAGAAATAATTTTTACGTGCAAAAATAGATCGTTCATTTATCACGCAATTTGTGGCAAGTCCCATCAGTACGGTAAACTCGACAACTTTTTTGTTCATTACCGGAAGTACACCGGGATGACCAAGACAAACAGGACAAACATTTGTATTTGGCGGAACACCAAATTTGGTAGAACATCCGCAGAATATTTTTGTGTCTGTTAAAAGCTGAGCATGAACTTCAAGACCAATTACTGCTTCGTATTTTGGATTCATAATAGTTAAGATCGAATTTACAATGGTGAATATAATTATTTTCAAACTGTTGGTTAGTATTTTACTTTCAAAAAATTATTCTTCATATTGAAATAGAATTATTGAATCACTTCTTGAGGTAGTATGATTCTTGATGTTTTGATTTTTGCCGCTCATCCCGATGATGCCGAACTTTCTATGGGAGGTACAATTGCAAAATTAGCCTCCGCCGGTTTGAAGGTCGGTATTATAGATTTGAGTAAAGGGGAATTAGGTACGCGCGGCTCAGCCGAAATAAGAAAAAAAGAAGCTCATGATGCTGGTGAAATATTAAAAATTGCTTTGAGAGAAAATCTTGAGTTAAAAGACGGAAGTTTGAAATTCAATGATGAATATTTGAAAAAAATTATTTTGCGTATCCGTAAGTATCAGCCAAAAATTATTTTTGCACCGTATTTTAACGACAGACATCCCGATCATATCGGTACATCTCAATTAGTAAAAGAAGCAATGTTCTTTTCCGGACTTGCTAAAATAAATACTGAAGACAATGAAAGAATTCAAACACCGTTCCGCCCTCAAAAACTTTTTTATTATATGCAGACATATGAGTTCAAACCGGCGTTTATTATTGATATATCAAATTACTTCGAAACAAAAATGAAAGCAGTAAAATCATACAACACACAATTTCATAATCCGGAAAGTAAAGAAGCGGAAACTTTTATTAGTCAGCCGATCTTTCTGAAATATCTTGAAGCACGAGCAGTTAGTTATGGTTTTAAGATCGGTAAAGAATATGGCGAAGCATTCTACTGTGAAGAAGAAATTGAGTTTGATCTTGTTGGATTATTAAAACCAAACGAAAAAAAATAATTCTGTGCAATTTATTGTTCGAATTACTTTATAAATCCAAATAATAGAATATGAATTAGAACAGAGAGGAAGTGTTGGAAGAAAAAACTAACATTATCCAGCGTGCCGGACTCTTTCTCGGAATAATTTCTGCTGTATGCATTATCGCATTTGTTAATTTTGGTACCGAGTACTACAATGCAAAATTAGTTGCTGCAACCGCTTCACTGATGTCTATTTGGTGGATTACAGAAGCAGTTCCACTCGCTGTTACATCACTCATTCCTTTAGTATTATTTCCGTTAACAGGTGCAATTTCTGGAAAAGCAACTTCCGAAGCATATATGAATTCCACAATTTTTCTTTTCATGGGAGGATTTATAATTGCAATTGCAATGGAGAGATGGAATCTGCATAAACGGATTGCTCTTAATGTTATCAACATCTTTGGAAAAAATCCATCTCAAATAGTTTTGGGATTTATGCTTGCAACGGGATTTATTTCAATGTGGATTTCCAACACAGCAGCTGCATTGATGATGCTTCCAATTGGACTTGCTGTACTTGTAAAATTAGAAAATGAATTTGGAAAAGAGAGGACAAAAAAGTTCGGAATAGCTCTAATGCTATCCATTGCATATGCTGCTTCAATCGGCGGAATGGGAACTCTAGTTGGAACTCCGCCAAATTTAGTTTTTGTGAGAGTATTTAAAATTGCTTTCCCGGATAAACCTATAATTCTTTTTGCAGATTGGATGAAGTTTGCTGTTCCAATCACTGTAATCATGCTCATCTTAACGTGGATTATATTGGTTAAAATTGTTTTCCGATCAGAAAAAAAATTAGTTATTAGTCGTGATGTAATTAAATCTGAAAAAGAAAAACTTGGCAAGACAAGTTTCGAAGAAAAAATTGTTCTTCTTGTTTTTTTAGCAACATCTCTCTTATGGATTTTCAGGTCCGAACTCGATCTTGGTTTTGTAAAAATTCCCGGGTGGTCTTTAATATTTCCCAAAGCAGATTTTATTGATGACGGAACGGTAGCCATTACAATGGCAGTTCTTCTATTCTTGATTCCGACAAAGAATAAATCAAACGGTACAGACTTTATTCTTGACTTCTCAACAATTCCAAAAATTCCATGGGATATAATTCTTCTTTTCGGCGGGGGATTTGCTCTTGCAGAAGGATTTGTATCAAGCGGGCTCTCTAAATTTATCGGTCAGCAATTTGCATCATTCGGAGGAATGCCTCTAATACTTATAATTGCATTGACATGTTTTTCGGTTACCGCTCTTTCAGAATTAACATCCAACACAGCAACTGCGCAAATTGTTTTACCAATTCTTGCTTCACTTGCAGTTGAATTAAAAATTGAACCGATGCTATTAATGATTCCCGCAACACTCGCTGCATCATTTGGCTTTATGCTTCCGGTTGGAACTCCGCCAAATGCAATTGTATTCAGCAGTCAGCGTTTGAAAGTGAGAGATATGGTAAAGACGGGAATAATAATTGATTTGCTGAGTGTGATTGTTATTACTCTCTTTGCATATTTATTCTTGATCTGAATCTTTTTTTGAAGGACTTCATCTTATTAAATAAAAGCGGAAGAAAAATGTCATATCACAATTCAAAGATCGTAGCGTATTCGTTTGATAAAGCAGTTACAAAAGTAACTGACGAGCTGAAGAAAGAAGGATTTGGTATTCTAACGGAAATTGATGTAAAAGAAACCCTAAAGAAAAAATTAGATGTTGATTTCCGTAAGTACAAAATCCTTGGCGCTTGCAATCCGTCGTTTGCTTACAAAGCTCTACAAGCAGAAGAAACACTTGGAGTTTTACTTCCTTGCAATGTTGTAGTTCAGGAAAAAGAGAATGGAAAAGTTCAGGTTAGTTTTGTTAATCCAATGGAATCTATGCAAGCGGTAAAAAATCCGGCTCTTGAAGAAATTGCTGCTGAGGTTTCATCTAAATTGCAGAAAGTGTTGGAAAGTCTTTGAGTGCCTAAGAAAGAACTTAGGCACCAAAGAATATTAATTATTTTTACTTCTCTTTAGAACCAAACATTTTATTTATAGCGATTTGGCTTGGACAGATTCCGGTTACTGCCGCAAAGACCATTCCGATAACAGGTAAGTATAAAAACCAATGGGCATTAGAAAAACCTGTTAGATAAATCCCAACAAAAATAATTACTGCAAAAACCAAGAACCAAACACGCATAGCAGTTGGTGCTTTCATGTACATACTCCTTTAGTTTGTGAATGCTAATAGAACTTAACTTTTTGAAAATTAGTCCGCAATAAAAAAATTATCGAGTAATTGGAATTTTATTTACAAAAACCTTCCCTTCTTTCATAACAAATTTAACATTTCTAAGAGCGGCTGGATTATCAATCGGATTTCCATCTACCGCGATCAGATCTGCTATTTTATTTACTTCAATAACTCCTGTTTGATCAACTATCCCGAGTAATTCAGCCGCTAAAGAAGTTGCGGATATTAAAGCACGCTCAGGATTCATTCCATACTTAACCATTAATTCGATTTCTTGAGCGTTGGTTCCGGGCAGTTCAAAAGTATCTGTTCCGAAACAAATCTTAACGGGAGTCTTCAATGCACGCTTAAAAGTTTTGATATGTTCTTCACAAGTATTCTTAAGTTTAATTTTATCTTCATCAGATATTCCGCCGAAAATTTTTCCATCTCTCCACATCTCATAAACAAGAAGAGTTGGAACATAATAAATATTTTTTTTAGCCATTAGCTGAAAAGTTTCTTCGCTAAGATATAATCCATGCTCGATTGAATTTACACCGGCTTCTATTGCTATCTTTGCCGCTTTATCGGAATAAGTATGTGCGGCAACTTTTAATCCCGCGCTATGAGATTCATCAACCAGTGCTTTTAATTCATCTAAAGTATAATTCATCGCACCTGTTAACAAATCTTTTCTTAATTGTTTTTTTTCGTAAGATTCCATATAAACTTTTATTAGATCGGCACCTTCTTTAACGAGTAATCTAACTTTCTCACGTATTTTTTCCGGACCATCGGCGACATATGAAATATTTGGAAGTGTGATGTAAGGAGAATATCCCACAAGATTATAAGAACCTGTACTGCTTACCGGTTGAATACAGGTGAGAATTCTCGGACCCGGAACAATTCCATTGTTAATCGCATCTCTTAATGCTATATCTGCAAAACCGGCACCTTCATTACCAACATCTCTGATAGTTGTAATTCCGGATTCAAGAGTAATCTTAGCATTTGAAGCTCCGTAAAGAGCACGGTACTCCGGCGTTTCTTTGATTATCTGATTATCATAGTTCCCGCTGTGTAAAACAATATGAGTATGTGTATCAATTAATCCCGGCAATACAGTTGAATTACTTAAATCAATTACTTTAGCACCCGGTTCTAATTCTTGGTTTTGATTTACGGAAATAATTTTTTGTCCTCTAATTCCGATAATTACGTTGCTCAATAATTGATTAGACTTTCCGTCAAATAATTTTCCCGCTTTGATGTAAGTAATTTCATTTTCTGATTGAGCATTAATTATAAGACAAAATAGAAATGAAATTGAGAATGAAATGAAAATTTTTTTCATCTTGATCACCGATTTATGATTTGTAGAACTCGAAATTATCTTGTTAGTTTTTTATACTTTACTCTATGAGGAACATCTGCTTCCTTACCAAGGCGTTCTCTTCGGTTCTCTTGATAATCCGAAAAGTTTCCTTCGAACCAAACAACTTTACTATCACCTTCGAAAGATAAAATGTGAGTACAGATTCTATCTAAGAACCATCTATCATGACTTATCACCACAGCACATCCGGCAAAATTGAGCAAACCTTCTTCAAGAGCACGCATTGTGTTTACATCAAGATCGTTGGTAGGTTCGTCAAGAAGTAAAACATTTGCAGTTTGTTTTAATGCAATCGCAAGATGAACTCTATTTCTTTCACCGCCGGAAAGCATTCCGACTTTTTTCTGTTGATCGCCACCTGTAAAATTAAATTGTCCTACATAAGCACGTGAGTTTTGTTCTCTGCTTCCAAGCTGGATTATATCATCACCCCCGCTTATCATTTGCCAAACTGATTTTTCCGGATCGAGTATGTCTCTGCTTTGATCTACATAAGCAAGTTTAACAGTATCACCGATCTTGAACGAACCGCTATCCGGTTTTTCCTGTTCGACGATCATTCTGAACAAAGTTGTTTTACCTGCTCCGTTCGGACCGATAATACCGACAATTCCGCCGGGAGGAAGTTTGAAATTTAAATTCTCGAACAACACTCTATCGCCGTAACCTTTCGAAACATTTTCTGCTTCGATAACAACATTACCGAGGCGCGGTCCGGGCGGAATGTAAATTTCTAAATCTTTCTGCCGCTTCTCGCTTTCTTCTTTCAGCATCTCTTCGTAAGATGAAATTCTCGCTTTCGATTTTGCCTGCCGTGCACGCGGCGACATTTTAATCCATTCAAATTCCCGCGCTAAAGTTTTTTGACGTTCCGTTTCTTTCTTTTCTTCTTGAAACAAGCGCTGCTGTTTCTGCTCAAGCCATGATGAATAATTTCCTTTCCACGGAATTCCTTCGCCCTTATCAAGTTCAAGAATCCATCCGGCAACATTATCTAAAAAATATCTGTCGTGTGTAACTGCAATCACTGTTCCGGCATAACGGTTCAGTTCTGCCTCCAACCACAAAACAGTTTCAGCATCAAGATGGTTTGTCGGTTCATCGAGAAGGAGAATGTCCGGTCTTTTCAAAAGCAAACGGCATAGTGCAACTCTTCTTCGTTCACCGCCAGATAAAATTTTTACAATCGTATCGGGCGGGGGACAGTTGAGCACATCCATTGCAAGATCAAGTTTGGAATCGAGATCCCAGGCCTCAAGGTGATCGAGTTTTTCTTGAACTTTGCCTTGACGTTCGAGAAGATCGTTCATCTCGTCGTCGCTCATCGGCTCTGCAAACTTTGCATTGATCTCATCGTATTCACGAAGAACATCTACAATTTCCTGTACGCCTTCTTGAACGATTTCTTTTACGGTTTTTGTATCATCAAGTTTTGGTTCTTGTTCGAGCAGACCTATTGTGAATCCTGGTGATAGGGCAATTTCTCCGTTGAAATCTTTATCAACTCCGCCGAGGATTTTTAGAAGTGTACTTTTACCGGAACCGTTGAGTCCGAGCACACCGATCTTAGCTCCGTAGAAATATGAAAGGTAGATATTTTTTATGATCGCTTTCGTATCGTAATACTTGCTTACACCGATCATCGAGTAGATTATTTTATTTGGTTCGATTGCCACGCTAACTCCGGATTTCTAACTTGGTTAATTCGGTAGGCAAAATAGAAAATTTCTACGTAATTATTTTTTACGGAATCCGTTTGAAAATATTCCCAGTCCAACCAGTGCAACAGCAAAAATAATTCCGCTTGTGATTGATGTTATTGTTTTTGTAAGAAGGAGAATTGCAAGAAAAATACAAATAATAAGAAATGTTAGTCCGGCATTTTTGCCGGTCATTGAATGAATTATTCTAGTTGAGTCTGTTATTTTAAGCTCCTAAAAGTCTTTACTGAGAATTATTTAATTACATTTTATTTTTGAATGAAGGTTATTGAGAAATTCACAATAAAGTGGGTAACTCTCTATAGTTTTTTGAATATTCTTTTTGCTTGTATCTTTTTTTATAATGTTTAAAAGAGAAGTTTTATAA
>QYQI01000150.1 GCA_007280825.1 Ignavibacteriales bacterium
AGGATAATTTTGGTATAATTTAGACTCAGTTGGTACAACTTCATTCTTAGAAACATCTGTTAATAAATGAATTGGTGTATATTTGAAATTACTTATAATTAATTCAGCATCTTTCTGATTTACTGGAGCCAGTCCCTTCATTAACCATAAATTAATATGAGGTTTCAGTTGATTTGGTAAAGGATTTTTTGACCCTTGGTAGGTCCATTCTTTTATTAAATTGCCTGATGCTTGATAACTTTGGAACTTTATACCCTGCTTTGTCCATGTAAATTTATGAGATGAAGACGGCGCCGTAAGATTTAAGGGAAAGGAAAGTGAGCTTATTAATGGTTCTGATGGTTGCACAACATACCAACCTGGATTACTAGCGGCATCTCCCCATCTTGAAAATTCAATATCAATTTCTTTTGTATCATTCTCATAATTAAATAAACCCACAACTATATTAAGATCATAAAGTTCCACATTACTTAATACAGAAAATGAATATTCACCATACCCCATAATATCCTGTGCAGTAATTCCAGAGCAATACCATTTATCACCAATTTTTCTAATTGTTAGGTGTAGGTTTCCTGAATTATCAATCCATACGCTATTTATTCCGTTGAACCAATTATTCGGTCCCGGTCCGCTAAATCCGTTACTCACATTCCATTTCAATCCTGAAAAATCTAATGTAGAAATTCTTGTTTCATTAATCGTTGTAGTAAAACTTCTTGCCGTTGACCAATTACTCGTACCTCCAATATTTGAAGCATTTACTCGCCAATAATATGTTGTACCATCTGACAAAGCAGGACTCACAATTACTGATGTTCCTGTTACTCCAATTTGATTAAAAATTGTACTGCTAAAAGAAGATGTGGTTGATATCTGTACTCGATATGATGTAGCTCCGGATGATGGAGACCAACTTAAAGTTGGCGTTGTTGATACTTCAGTCTCTAAATTAGAAGGCGATAATAAAACTGGTGGCAATGGTGCCGAAGTTCCATCTATGTTTTTTAAGGTAAGAGTAATATTTCCTGTCTGGGCATAATAAGATAATGATGAACCTGAAACAAAGAATAAAACACTCGTTACAATTAATAATTTTTTAATACTACTCATTTATTTAGAATTCCATTTAGCCCAAGTATTCTCAAATTCTTTTTCCGAATCTTTGCATGATGAGATCATTTGAGAAGTAGGCGGCATATCACTTTGCTGTAATAAATTAAGTAACGAAGTGAATGTTCTTAAATGTTTGGAAAATTCTTTTGCAATTTCAGAAAACCTATTGTCTTTCATTTCCGCAATTTCTTTTAACGCACTTCTACATTTTTTGATATTCATATAACTTGTTAAACTCAAATCATGTTGAAGTTGCAAATCCTTTTCGCTTGTTTTTACTCTTGGATCCATTTCGATATTAAATGATTGGGTAAATACTTTCCCATCAACTATTAGTTTTACAATATAAGTCCCCGGCATAACCCAAGGTGATGTTGGATTAGGTGCAGTGTTCTTATAAATAGCTGACATTGGATATGACGGCGGAACGTTAAGAGGTGTATATCTCATATCCCACAAAAATCTATGCGAGCCGGCTTCTGCAGAAAGTATCTGTTGTGGACGAATCCAATAAAGCGGAATATTTAAATTCGGAATCTTATATATGGTATCATTATTAGTATACTCTCTAATGATTGTTCCATTTAAATCTAAAATTTCCAAACTAACATTGTTCGCTTTTGTGTTTAAATAATAATTTATGATAGCACCTTCCGGTGGATTTTGTCCTGCAGGTTCTTCTTGAGGCAAAGGTGTATCTGTATTCATATTCCATCTAACACGATATGCAGTTTGTGGTTTGAATAGAATCGTGTTCATCTTTTTTGATTCGACACTGAGTTGACGTAATGGAGTTATATCATCTAATATCCAAAAACTTCTTCCATGAGTTGCTATAACCAGATCAACATCTTTAATTATTAAATCTCTTATAGATGTTGCAGGCATATTTAATCGTAGAGATTGCCAATTATCTCCATCATCAAATGAAACATAAACAGCAGTTTCACTGCCGGCAAATAATAATCCTTTTCTATACGGATCTTCTTTTACAACATTAATGGGGGCGTTGGGTAAACCGTTTACAATTTCTTTCCAGGTTTTACCGCCGTCTTTTGTTCTATAAATATACGGGCGCATATCATCCAAACGAATACGGTTCACTGCTGCATAAGAAGTGTTTATATCAGTATGGCTTGCATCCATAAATGAAACTTTACTCCAGCTTGTTATTTCCGGAGGAGTAACATTTTTCCAAGTCTTACCGCCATCTTTAGTAACATGAATTAACCCATCATCCGTACCGCACCAGATAGTATTTATATCAACATAAGATGGAGCTACAGTATAAATTACTCCGCGCCTCGGCATTTTTTTCATTTCGTCTTTTGTATAAATGCCAACACTTGCCGGTATATCCCAACTTTCTCTTGATAAATCGGGACTGGTTATTTGCCAACTGTTTCCGCCGTCTAAAGTTTTAAATAAAACATTTCCGGCATAGTACAATGTTTTATTATCAATCGGATTAAACAACACTGGAGCTGTTCGTATAAAACGGTACTTCCCGCCGCGACCTATTTCAGGAGAAATATTTTGTGTTTGTCCGGTTTGTTTATCATACTTAGAAATTTTCCCGCCATAAATTATATTTGGGTCCGACGGATCGGCAACAACGTAACCATATTCTTCGGCACCAACCGGATGCCATTCTCTAAAAGTTATTTGTCCTTCATTTCCGCGCGATGCAATTCCGATCGAACCACTCTCCTGTTGTCCGCTATATACGTTATAAGGAAAATCATTATCGGCGCTAACATGAAAAAACTGAGCAGTTGGTTGGTTGTACCAGCTTGAAAAAGTTTCACCTCCATTAACTGTGATGATTGCACCCTGGTCACTTGCGATCAGCATGATATTACTGTTATCGGGATTGATCCAGATGCGGTGATAATCATCTCCGCCGGGTGCACCTCTAAATCCGTTCCAAGTTTTTCCACCATCAATACTTTTCCATACTACTACATCTGCAGAGTAAACAACATCAGGATTGAAAGGATCAACTTTTACTTCTGCAAAATCATCTCCTCTTCCCCAAAGTCTTCCATCAGAGTTGATCATTGTCCAAGATTCGCCTGCATCGTCACTTCTGTAAATGCCGCCGTATTTTCTCGAATCAACTGTTGCATACATTCTATTGGAATTAGAAGGTGCAATGCAAAAACCGATTCTTCCTAATCCTTGCTCTGTAGTTGGCAAACCCTTAGTTAATTTTTTCCAGGTTGCTCCGCCGTCTATAGATTTGAATAATCCACTCGCCGGTCCTTGAAATTCACCGTCTTCCCAGGGACCTTGCCTGCCTGCCCAAAGATCTGCATATACGATATCACTATTATTCGGATCGATCGTGACTTGAATCGCGCCTGTATTTTCATCTTTGTATAAAATTCTTTCCCATGATTTTCCGCCATCGAGAGTTCTATAAACTCCGCGTTCGGTATTTGGTCCGTAAGGATGACCAAGAGCTGCAACAAAAACACGATTTTCATTTTTAGGATCTATTGCAAGTCCGCCTATCTGCTGAGCATCTTTTAATCCGGTATTGATCCAAGTTTTACCCGCATCGGTTGATTTATAAATTCCATCACCGATAGAAAGGTCCGGACGCTGCACACCTTCACCGCTTCCAACATAAATTACATTTGGATCAGAAGCTGCAACAACAATATCACCAATTGAACCGGTCGGTTGATCATCAAAAATCGGGATCCATGTTCTACCAAAGTCACTTGTTTTCCAAACGCCGCCGTTATTTACACCGATATAAAAAACATTCGGCTGCTGCCTGATACCAACCGCACCAACAGTTCTGCCTCCGCGGTGAGGACCGATCATACGCCAGCGCATTGAATCAAAATATTTTTGATCTATAGTTTGTGCTTGGATGAAATGAAAAAAAGAAAAGCTAATCAGTAAACAAGTTAGATATTTAACAAATAAATCTTTTTTCATAACCTACTTTTTTAGAATATTGTTAATAAATTTAGTTAACAATTGCGCATAAAAAAAGCCGGGAGAGAAATAATCTTCCGACTTTTTTATTAACACTATTTTTTTATAATTATTTGATCAATAGCATTTTCCTTAACTGCATAAAACTACCGGCAGATATCCGATAGATATAAATTCCACTGGTGAAATTACTCGCACCAAAATTTACTTCGTAAAATCCCGCATATTGAAAATCATTCACAAGTTTTGTTATTTCTTCTCCCAGGATATTATAGACAGTTATAACGACATTACTTTCCTTGGGCAATCCGTATCTAATCTTTGTAGTTGGATTAAAGGGATTCGGATAGTTTTGTTCAAGTCTATATGCATCTGGAATACCGAAATTTAGATTTTTAACATAGGTAACAGCTGCACCTTGCCTGATCTCAACACTCTTGGGACTACCAGTAATGCCCTCGGCAGTGATCGTTATCGTTCCGGCTCTCGAAACACTGTTATTCTGATTATAACTTATATCAATGATTCCATTGTTTGTACCGTTGTCTCCGCTAGTAATCTTTATCCAAAATATTTCTGTTATAGCAATCCAATTCATTGTTCCGCCACCGGTATTAGATACATTTATCGAAGCAGTCCCGGCAATTGAACCTACAGAAAGAAAATCCGGTGTAACTGTTAAGATTGGCAACATCATAAAATTAGCCACCAAATTTTGACCTTTGGTGATTATAAATGTATAAGTTGATGAAGTTGAAACTTCAGTACCTCCGCTTGTCCAATTAACAAATGAATATCCGCTGCTTGGAGTCGCAGTCACACTGACCGAACTACCGTAATTAAAAGTACCGCTTCCACTTGTAGTTCCACCTTCAGTGAGGTTTGAGCTTGCTATTACTGTGCATTGAATAATCGCAAAATTAGCAATCAACAATCTGTTAGAATTGATTATGATAGTATAACTCGGACTCGTTGAAACTACAGTTCCTCCTTCTGTCCAATTCACAAAAGTGTACCCAGCGTTTGGGGCTGTAGTAACTGTTACAGAGTTTCCCGGATCGAAAGTTCCACCACCATTGGTTATTCCTCCATTGGGTGGATTTGAGATAAGAGCAACTGTATATACTGGAGTAATGTTTATAGCACGGGTTACTTCATTACTTTCCTGATACGGATCAGACACTTTAAAACTAATTGTTCTAGGTAGTGTACTTGGGCTACTACTAATATTATGGTATGTAACACTTCTTAATGCAGTCTCATAATTTGATAATGATAAACCTAAATTCAAGACTAATACTCCTTGGGAGGGATACCATGTCCCTATAATTGTATTTTGATTTGTGAAACTAAGAACATCTTCGCTGTTTTTGTAATTGTTAGAAATTTTAACTACTGCATATTGTAAGTTAGGAATTCCATTGTCAGTTATGGTTAGCCCATTTGTTATTATTACCGAATTATCACCTTGTTTATATTCTAATGGATTTGATTCCATTCCTGCCAGAACAGGCGGTGTGTTCCCTAAGTTAACTCCTCTGTTAACAACATAACTGTCAGACACGCCGTCATTTACTTTGAAACTGATTGTTCTTACGTATAAGTTTGAAATGGGGCTTTCTGTATGTTGATAAGTAACGCTTCTTAGTGCTGCTTGATAATTAGCTATTGATGATACACCACTAAGTGTTATGGTTCCATTTGAAGCATCCCATGTTCCTATAATTCCGTTTGCATTAATAAAACTCAAAACATCATTCCCATTTTGATAGTGAACTGCAATTTTTATTTCAGCACTAACCAAATTGATGTTATCAGGATCGCTTAATGATATGGTCTGCGTAATTGTAACTGCCGGGCTTCCTATTGAAAAAACCAGTTGGGTTTCTTCCAATGATGTTATTACTGGTGGATTGTTAACAGCTACAACATTTATGTTTCTTGTTATAGTATTACTGTTTAACGCTCCATCATTTACAATAAAGCTCACTGTGCGGACTGATGTATTAGGATTTTGAGAGGTGTTCTGATAAGTAATACTTCGTAATGCTGTCTGATAATTCGCCTTTGTTGTTACACCACTTAAACTCATTGCCCCGTTAGCTGCAGTCCATACACCCGTTATTCCATTCTGATTTGTAAAGGAGAGAATATCTTGACCGTTTGAATAGTTACTAGTTATTTGAATTATAGCGCTACTAATTGTTGTATTGTCAAAGTCGCTCACGGTTATGGTATCAATAATTTGTTTTGCGGCCTCTCCTTCAGTGTAATTCAGATTTGGGGCCTCAATAGCGGCAAGCGAAGGAGCGTTGTCAACAGACGTAACAGAAATATTTCTTGTAACAGTATTGCTGTTTACAGTTCCATCATTGACTGTAAAACTTATTGTTCTATGCGAAGTATTTGGAATAAATGATGTATTCTGATATGTAATACTCCTTACAGCAGTTTGATAATTTGCTACTGAAGTTGTTCCGCTAAGAGTTAATGTTCCAGTAGTTGTATCCCAACTCCCGGTAATGCCGTTTTGATTTGTGAAACCGAGTAGGTCTTCTCCGTTTTGATAATTGCTTGTAATCTGAATAACTCCACTTACGAGGTTAGCTTCTACTGCTGCTACAGTTGTTGTACTTGTTATCGGAGTCGCATCATCTCCTTCAGTATAATTTAATGTTCCGGCCTCCATTGCATCTAATAAGATTGCCGTCGGTTGAAATGCGTAATTAGTACCAGTGACAGTGACTGTATTTACTGTTCCCACTGATACTGTAATATTCGTTTCTGTAAAAGAGGGTTGAACATTTGAAGTTGCACCTGTCACGGATAAATCAATGTCTGTTACAACAAAGAAATTTATAGGAGTACCTGATAACGCTTCTGAAAATCCGCTAATTTGAATTTCCGTCGCTGTTTGGTTAATTGTAAGTCCCGATACTTGAGAATTATCTCCACTTGTGGAATAATCATTATCTGTGGATTTAAAAACTTTGATATTAGTTAATTTGCCGACTGATGTTGTGGATGTTTGGATATTGATAGTTGTGAAATTTTGAGCACTCGTTCCCTGAAGTGAGAAACCAACTATTGCTTTATTAGTATGACCGCCGGTAAATGGAGATGCAGCAATACCGCTTGTAAGTTGAGTTACTATCAATATTGGAGCGCCAGCTGTTACGCTAATGTTATCAATACTAATCTTAGGCCGACTACCAGCCGAGCCGCCAACACCATTGTGATAATAAAATCTAATCCGTGCAGTGCTAGAACTATTGAAAGAGGAAGGTAATGCTACGGTTGATATTGAACCGCTCGAAGCGACATTGTTAATAACATTTAGCACTGCTGCACTCGTTAATTCTGTAAAAGTTGTTCCGTCCGTAGAAGTATAAATTCTAACTGAACCCGCTCTATTACCAGTACTATTATTTACTTCAGACCAATCAAAGCTCAATGTCCCTGCGGTTACATTAGAAAAATCTAGGAACAAATCAATTGCATCTGAGCTTGTGTTATCTGATGAGCCTGTAGATAAAAGTATAATATTGCCAGTACCCTTCTGAACACCTCCACTTACACTACTAGAGAAAGTTGCCGTGCTTGTGGTAGTTTTTTTACCGTCAGGAATAGTTCCAGAAGCATTGACTCCCACAGATCCCCATCTATTTGCGCCTATACCAGACGCAAAGCCATTCGTCCAATTTGCTATATCATTAAAATTTTCAGAATAATTGCCTATGGACATTTGATATGGTGTTTGCCCGTAGAGTAAACAATTAAGCAATAATAAAACTAAAATAGTAAATGTTCTTTTCATAACTACCCCCGTAAAAATCTAAATATTTTAGAATACATTTATCTTCATACTTATCTTTTCAAATGTTCAGAAAAACTATTTTATCAAAATCATTTTCTTTCTGGAAAGTAAAAGAGACATGTAATAAAAATTCAAATGCAGAAAACACGGATGGATCGTTGTATAAATTGCTGAATTTCCCTTGAACATTTCGAAGAGTATTTTGCGCTATCGCTGAGATTTCGGAGGCTCCAAGCGAAAATGGAACTAATTCATCAATGATCAAACGCCATGCTTTAGATTTAGGTAATGTCCAGAGTCTTTTATGCCCCATTTATCCCCCAAAACAAAAATCAATTTAATGTATAC
>QYQI01000064.1 GCA_007280825.1 Ignavibacteriales bacterium
GGAGCTTGGGATTTTTAGTGTTATGTGGAGTGAGCATTGCAGTTATAAAAATTCTATTGCACTTCTTAAAACTTTACCTCGTAGCGGCGGAAGATTACTTGTTAATGCCGGAGAAGAAAATGCGGGATTGGTTGATATCGGGGATGGACTTGCAATTGCTTTTAAAATAGAAAGTCATAATCATCCATCTGCAGTCGAACCTTATCAAGGAGCGGCTACCGGTGTAGGCGGAATTCTAAGAGATATTTTTACAATGGGCGCTCGTCCGATTGCATGTTTAAATTCTTTACGATTTGGTCCTCTAACCGATGCAAGAACGAGATATCTTTTTGAAGGAGTTGTAAAAGGAATTGGCGATTACGGAAATTGTTTTGGAGTTCCTACAGTAGCTGGAGAAGTTTATTTCGATGCATCTTATAAAGGTAATCCGCTTGTAAATGCAATGGCAATCGGAGTTGTTGATACTAAACATGTTATCTCAGCTACAGCAAAAGGAAATGGTAATCCTGTAATGATTGTTGGTTCATCAACAGGTCGGGATGGAATTCACGGTGCAACATTTGCATCGGAAGAAATTTCTGAAAAGTCGGAAGCAAAACGTCCATCGGTTCAAGTAGGAGATCCTTTTACAGAAAAACTTTTACTTGAAGCTACTTTAGAAATAATTAAAGAAGATTTAGTTGTTGGTATACAAGATATGGGTGCGGCAGGAATTTCATGTTCAACTTCCGAGATGAGCGCTAAAGGTGAATCCGGAATGATAATAGATTTGAACAAAGTTCCTCTTCGTGAAGATTCTATGACTGCTTATGAAATTATGTTATCCGAAAGCCAGGAGAGAATGCTTGTTGTTGCCAAGAAAGGATGCGAAGAAAGAGTTAGAGAAATTTTTTCTAAGTGGGATTTACACTGCGAAATAATTGGTGAGGTAACAGATAAGCAGAAAGTAATTATTAATTATCAAGGTGAGAAGAAAGCGGAAATTTCTCCTATCGAACTTGTACTTGGCGGTAATGCACCGGTTTATTTTAGAGAAACCGCAGAACCAAAATATCTTGAAGAGACTAGAAAATTTAATTGCAGGAAATTACCTGAACCGGAAAGTTTAGGAGAAGTGTTCGAAAAAATATTTTCATCACCAAATATTGCATCTAAACGCTGGGTCTATCAACAGTATGATTCAATGGTTAGAACAAATACAATTGTTGGTCCTGGTTCCGATTCAGCTGTGATCTATATAAAAGATACAAATAAAGCCATTGCAGCAAAAACTGATTGTAACGGAAGATATGTTTATCTAAATCCGAAAGAGGGAACAAAGATTGCTGTTGCAGAATCTGCACGCAATGTAGTTTGCAGCGGCGCAATTCCTCTTGCAATTACAAATTGTTTGAACTTCGGCAATCCATACAAACCCGAAATGTTCTGGACTTTCAAAAAAGCTATTGAAGGAATGGGAGAAGCGTGCAGATTTTTCAACACGCCTGTAACCGGCGGCAATGTAAGTTTCTATAATGAAAGTCCTGATACTTCAGTTTTTCCCACTCCGGTTATTGGTATGGTAGGACTGATTGAAAATTTAGAAAATATTACAACAGCAGAATTCAAAAAAGAAAATGATTTGATCTATCTGCTAGGCGAAGATTACGAAGAAGTTGGCGGAAGCGAATATTTAAAATTGATTCACAATTTAGTTGCCGGAGAGATACCGCGGATTGATCTTCAAACAGAAAAAGATCTTCATAAACTTATTCTTCATCTTATTGATAACGGATTAATTAATTCTGCACACGATATTTCTGATGGCGGAATAATTACTGCAATTGCCGAAAGTTGTATAATCAATCCGGCAAAAGCATTGGGTGCAAAAGTAAAAATTCCCATAAAGAAGCGTGAGGATTTTTCTTTTTTCTCCGAATCACAATCAAGAGTTATTGTTTCGGTTGATCCCGCATCGCAAGAAAAATTTGAAAAAATAGTTTCAAAAAGTTTTACCCCATTTTTATTGCTAGGAAAAGTTGAAGGAACAAGTTTGAATGTTAATGATCAGTATGATTTTCCAATTTACCAGTTAATAGATCTTTATTATTCAGCAATTCAAAAGAGAATGGATTTTGCGCAATAAGATATTAAAATCAATCGGCTCTGTAATTTCTTTATCAACCTACAGAAAGATAATTTCTTTTCTCAAACATTATGTTCTTGGACTTTTCAAAAAAATGGATGAGAACAATACCTTTTTTGCCGGTGCTGGAATTTCATTTTCTCTTTTACTTGGTATGATTCCATTTCTACTACTTTTATTTTCTGTTCTAGGAAATATTTTTGATCAGTCGGTTATTGAATCTCAAGTAAATAATTTTATAGATCAGACAATTCCATACGCGGCGTATGCTAATTATATCAAACGAATTATAAGTTCGCGCTTGCCTGAAGTAATTGAATACAAAACTTTAGCCGGGTATGTTGGTGTTATAGGATTACTGTTTACATCAACCTGGATTTTCAGCAGCATAAGAACAATTTTGAATCATATCTATCATGTTAAAATTCAGAAAGGTTACTTGTATGGATTAATACGTGATATTCTTATGGTTATTCTGTTAGTCTTTATCATTACAATTTTCACTTTTATTGTTCCTGCATTGAATATCATTTATGAGTTAACCAAACATTATGATTTTGTTCAATCTTATACTCAAAGCTCACTTTGGAATATTCTAGTATATGGAGTCTCGCTATTATTAATGTTTGGATTATTCTTCGCTCTCTATTATTTAATTCCTTATGAACAATTAGGGAAAAAAGTTGCTGCCGTAAGCGCATTATGGACAACATTACTTTGGGAAATTGCCCGCAGTGTTTTTGGTTATTACGTTAATAATGTATTAAGCTCAAATCCGTTGTATGGAGCTTTTGTTTTGATCATTGCGATTTTATTATGGCTCTTTTATTCTGCATGTTTATTTATTGTTGGAGCTGAGATTGGACAGTTGTACAGAGAGAGACAAATAAATAAAATTGTTCATGCCGGCGGAGACACTTAAATATAATTCCCACATAAAAAATTTAAATGTGAACTTTTATTAAGTTCGATTGTTAAAGTAAAAATATCATTCAACGGAGATTCTTCATGCCAATAAAAATAAATACTCAAAGCAATTTATTATTCCATAGTTTTGTTTTAATTCTTCTTTGGTTTGCATTTTGTTCTTCGGAAAGTAGTTTTGCTCAAGGTGTAAGTCCTAACACAAAGAAAAAAGGAGATTTTGTATCACAGGATGCAACCGAACTTAATAAAATCAAACAGCTTAAAGTAAAGACACGAACAAAATATGCAGCCAACTATGATTTAAGCGGAAAAATGGTTTCCCCAAAAATCGCATCAGAAGAAATTTTTAATAGAAAAGGTTTATTAACACAAAAGGAAGAATATAATGGAATGGGAAATGTAGTTGCCAAATATAAATTTAGTTATGATTCTAAAAATAACCCCATCAAAGCAGAATCAGTTGAATCGGATGGAAGGACAGGTTTACAAGTATCTAAATATGATTCACGCGGTAACGAAATTGAGAGACGTATGACTACAAAAAGACGAAATAAAACTGAAACACAAATGCTTTTTAAGTATGATCAGGAAGACAATCTTATTGAGACTAAAAATTTTGATAATAATAAACTATCAGATATACTCATTACTTCTTATAACAATGGTAAAAGAGTTGGTTCAATTGTAAAAGATGAAAAAGGAAATACCATATTAACAATTACTCCTGAATATGATTCTAACGGTAAATTGATAAAAGAAACACGAAAAAATTCTTCTGTTAATGTTGTATACGCTTATAGATATGATTCAAAGGGAAATCTAATTGAAATGGTAGATGATGAGACAAAGCGTTATTATAATTATGATGAGAAGAGTAATGTAACTGAGCACAAAATGTATTTACTTGACGGAAGACGTCAATTAAGATTAATGTTTAAGTATGGATCTAATGGTTTGCAGAATGAAATCTTAAGATTTGATAACAATGAGAAACCGATTTTAAACACAAGTTTTAAGTACGAGTACTATAAATAATCATTAAGAATAAAAAAGTCCGACTGAATTACATTCTGCCGGACTTTTTTTGTATCGGAACTAATTTTTAAATGCTATATCGTTTTCGTTTACAGGATGTTCATTTAAATATTTTTGATAAAGATAACCAGTGTAAAATCTTTCACACATTCTTCTTGTTTTTTCACAATCGGAAAATTTAGCAAGACGGCTTACTAAGTAGACACCCTGAGCATTACCAATCTTTACAAGAGACAATGCAGCTATAACACGCTCTTCAAGAGTTTTCCCTTCTCGAAGAATCTGCAGTAAAGGTATGACTGCTTTTTGCGATTTCATTTCACCAAGATTAAATGCGCAGCTAACACGCAATCCTTCATTATCGAATGCTAAACCAATTAATCTGTTTAATTCAATTGTCTCAAAAGAGTTTGCTTTTATGTTGGGCTTATTCACTTCCGCGAAAGAAAATCCTGTGAATAGCAATAATGAGAGTATTAGGAACGATGAAAAATATTTTGCTTTCATGTTATCCTCACTTGCAATGTTTAATTAATTGGCGAGTCATTTCTTTCGCCTTCACACATTAAGACGGCAATATTTTAAAAAGGTTGCACGAAAATTTAAAAACCACATATTCATGCGATGGGCAAAAAAAATCCTCAACTAAAATGTTGAGGATTTGAAAACAATTGCACTATACCGGAAATTTTATAACTTCCAATCACATCCGATTTCTAAAGAACCATATTTTAATGTTCCGAATCCCAGTCTTCCGGAAATTGCAAAAGTTGATGATACCCAATATCTTCCTCCGCCTTGAAATCCAAGCCACAAACCTCCGCGAGACGGCGATGGATACATTCCGGAATTATTCCCTTTATATTTTACATATCCGGCATCGAAAGCAAGAATAAGACCCGCCCATAGATCAATTTTTTCATTCGTTAACTTAAAATGA
>QYQI01000114.1 GCA_007280825.1 Ignavibacteriales bacterium
GTTGCTCGGTTCATTTTGGTATAGTCCTTTTATTCTTGGAAAGATATGGATGGAGTCCCTGGATAAATCTGAAGAGGATCTAAAAAAAGATTTTAAACCACTTAAAACATACGGACTATCATTTATCAGCCATTTGGTTATGGCTTTTGGTCTAGCACAAATAATGACTTTTATGGACGCATATTCAGTTCCGCAAGGAATCAGAGTTGCGTTTTTATGCTGGATCGGATTCACTGTCGCACCAATGTTAGTCAACACTCTTTTCGAAGGGAAAAAAATTAAACTGCTTGGTGTTGATACGGGCTATCATTTAATAGTTATGCTTGTCTTCGGGACAATTCTAGGAGCGTGGCCGGTTTAGATTTATTTCTTATCCACAATATTTAACGGTAACAGAGTATTAAAAATTTTATTTTTATCTGCAGAAAATATTTTTCAACTCATTTATTAATAATTATACATGAACATTAACCTTGTTGTCTTTGATCTAGATGGGACACTCATCTCTTCACACAAAACAATTTATAAAGCAACACTTCATGCGCTTAGAGAAATAAATATTTATCCGAAGATGCCCGAAGAGGATTTTTACAAAACAATCGGAATGCATTTCGAAGATATTTTCGCTCAATTTGGTTTTAGCGTTCCGGATTTTGAAAAATTTATTAACATTTATAAATCAATCTATTTCGATTATATCGATTTATCGGTCGTTTATCCTGGAGTAAATGAGATCATAAATAAATTGCAGGGAAAAAATATCAAAACAGCCTTGCTTACAACAAAAGGGCAAGACCACACCGAAATAATTCTTCAGAAATTTAAATTATTTGATAAGTTCGATTATATAATGGGTAGAAGACCTGGAATAGCACACAAACCGTCACCAGAACCGCTGCTTAAGATTAGCGAAGAGTTAAATATTGATATTGGAGAAACGTTAATAGTTGGAGATACCGAACTTGATATTCGGTGTGGAAAAAATGCCGGCTCCAAAACTTGTGCAGTAACTTACGGATATAGAACAGCAGAAGAATTGAAAAAAGAATTCCCGGATTTTATGATTGACAATATTCTTGATGTAGATTATATAGTTGGTGGATAGAATAATTTTTGAGGAGAGGAACCATGGATAAGAATGGGAAAGTTACAACAAGTATAATCAATGGAATTGCTACAATTAATTTCACGCATCCCAAGAGCAATTCTTTACCAGCGAAGATGTTGAAGGAGATGACAGAAGCGGTCAACAAATTTGCAGAAGATAAACACGCACACGTTATAGTGATTCGCAGCGAAGGCGAAAAAGCATTTTGCGCCGGCGCTTCTTTCGATGAATTACTTGAGATAAAAGATTTCAAAGGCGGTAAAGAATTTTTTATGGGCTTTGCAAGATTAATCAACGCTATGCGAAAATGTCCAAAATTTATTATTGCACGTGTGCAGGGCAAAGCAGTTGGAGGAGGAGTTGGGATTGCTGCCGCGGCAGACTATACCATTGCTTCTAGCGAAGCATCCGTAAAATTGAGCGAGTTGTTATTAGGCATTGGCCCGTTTGTTGTCGGTCCGGCAATAGAAAGAAAAATCGGGAAGACTGCGTTTATCACTATGTCTATTGATGCAGAATGGCATGATTCACTTTGGGCGAAGCAAATCGGGCTATACACAAAAGTCTTTGCAAACAACCACGATCTTGATGAAGCGGTTTCAGCACTTGCAAAAAAAATTGCGAGTTGTAACCTAGAGGCAATTTCCCAGATGAAAAAAGTTTTTTGGGAAGGAACAGAAAATTGGGACCAGCTTTTAGAACAACGCGCTGAAATTAGCGGAAAATTAATCCTAAGCGATTTTACAAAAAATTACATAAAAGCGTTTAAGCGCAAATTATAAATCGAACAGAAATAGATACGAATTAAATTTTAGGAACAACTTACTTTAAACATTAGTAAATAAAGCCATTCTAATTTTATTTAATATATCCGCTTCTCCGAATGCTAGAATTTCGTTACCGCAAAACAAAGCCGGGACAACACTTGTTTTTGCAAACGGATTATTACTAACATTTATTGCTTCATAATTAAAGCCGTAGTCAGATAATTTCAATCCATCAAGTTTCTGAATGAGACTTAAGCATGTCTCACAATTATCTTTTATGTAAATAGTTAAAATCATAATGCACCGCAATCATAACAAATAATATTTGGCAAGAGTGTCGTGTGTAAGACAGATAAGATTATTTTGAGGCAAGGGCTTTGAAGCTCACAGGATCCTTCAGAATAGCTTTCTTTCTATCGAAATAGAGAAGTCCTTTTTCGCGGGCGTCAGTTAATACAGTATTTACTGTTTGGCGCGAACACGCAGTCAGCTTAGCAATGTCTTGATGTGTTAAGAAGGGCTTAATAATCAATTCTCCACCAATTCTCTTGCCATGTTCTTGAGCCAGACTGTAAACGAACGATAGAACGCGATGTTCCGCATCTTTAAAAACCAGATCTTCAATCCGCTCACTGAATTTTTTTAGTTTCAAACCAACGAGTTTTGTAATTCTGAGATTCAGCTCCGGTATTTTTTCAATAAATTTCTGGAAATCGTTTTTGCTTATTGCACACAGAATACTTTCTTCAATTGTGTATGCGTAATCAGTTCTTTCCCCCTCGTCAAACATTGCGAGCTCACCGAATACTTCGCCTGGGTTCACTATTGCAATTATCAATTCCTTCCCGTCCTGCGACAAACGCGTTAGTTTTACTCTTCCTTCTTTCAAAAAAAATATTGCCCTAGATGGTTCTTTTGCAAAATAAATCGGCTGGCTTTTGGAAACGGTTTGCATGGAAGAAATTTTATTCAAGTTTTCCATGCCTTCATTTTTGAGACCCCTGAACAGATTAAAATTTTCCAAGTACCAGAGTTTTGATTTTTGAGCCATGCTTTAATCGTAATTCTTACATTGAATTTAACTTATCTGTTTTGAGGATGCAAATTTGTTATTGTTTTACAACTATGTTGAGTGCCTTGCAAAGTTTTTAGACTCAAATAAAAAAAGATTATTCAAATGTGGATATAAATTGTTTGATGCAGAAGTTAAATTAAAAGCCCTGCTTAACAGGGCTTTTGTTCAGTTCTAATTATTGGAATACCGGCTTATAAAGTTTGCCGACGACTGCTCCATAAAGTAGATGTCCCATCAAACTTGCCATTGCAATTAAGAATGAACCGGAGAATAACCCAGTGGAAAAACCCATTCCTTGTATTGAGGTCATCATTGGCATAACAACTAATTGTGCCATCAACCATGGTAGAATCGCAAATGCGGCTCCTTTCACAATAGAATTAGAGAAAGAAAGTTTGTTATAAAAAATGAACCCGTAAGAAACAGCCAGAATTATCCCAACCATAAAATGCATAAACCAACCAACGACAAGTATATTACCAAACATTGAACTAAGCATTTTGGGGATGTCCATGCTGAATCCCATTAACGGTGCCATATATGTGAACACAGTCATTGCGACCGTTCCAACAAAACCCGCAATTAGCGCGCTCTTTAAAGAAAAATTTGATTTCATCTTATTACTCCTTTTGTTTTTAATTTCACTGTAAAATTAAAATGTACTGCAGAGGTAAACTGTCAGCTATAAGACACTTGTTCATTTCTATTATTAGTGAAGATGAAATACTTATATAAGTCAAATTATAAACCGATTGCTATTGAGCTTATCATTTCTTTTTTCGATTTTCCTAAGCAAGAAAGTGATACCCTAAATTATTACTGAGTGATTTATGCAAAGCAGGACAAGTAAAATATTTCTAATTGTAATCTTGATGGGAACGCTTAACAATTTCTTTTGTCAAAGCACAAAAAATGATTGGAGCCCATTACAATTTTTGATTGGGGAATGGACGGGAGAAGGAAATGGCGAACCGGGAGAAGCAGTCGGTTCATCAACATTCTCTTTCGATTTACAAAACACAATCTTGATAAGAAAAAGTTACGCAGATTATCCGGCAGCAAATAATCGCCCTGCATTTCGGCATGATGACCTTATGATAATATATCAGGAGAACAAATCTATTAAAGCAATTTATTTTGATAACGAAGGACATGTAATAAAATACTCGGTAAGCTTATCAAAAGATCTGGATACAATTACATTCGTAAGTGATATTAATCCTGCCGTACCAAGATTTCGGCTAACATACACAAAGAGCAAAGAGAACACTATGAAAATTAGTTTTGAATTTGCCCCGCCCGGTAAACCCGAAGAGTTCTCAAAATATTTGGATGGAGTTGTTAAAAAGAAAATATAAACCGAATGCACGCCGATCTTAAATATCATCATCTGGGAATTCCGACAAAAGAAAAACGAGCCGGAGAAACTTATCTTGAAGAATTCAAAGTTTATGTCTCCGGTTACGATACAAGTCCGTATAAAATAGAATGGATGCGTTTTGAAGAAGGAGCGCCAACGCCGGAATTGGTGAAGACAGTTCCTCATGTTGCATTCGAAGTTGATGATTTAAATGAAGCAATCAAAGGGAAAGAAATTTTGGTTGAACCAAATAGTCCATCGCCCGGCGTAATGGTTGCTTTTATTGTTGATAACGGTGCACCGGTAGAATTTTTACAAATAGATAGATCAATAGCCAAAGATTTTTAGTTTATGAAAAGGTCACAGAGGCAAAAACATTTGATGAGTGCGAAAACTTAAAGATGAAAAATCTTAAGATTAACTCATAACTAATAACTTAAAACCATGTCTCAGGTTTATTTATCTGAAATCAACATCTACCCAGTTAAATCCCTTGGTGGAATTTCTCTGCAAAATTCTGATGTAACAGACCGCGGACTAAAACATGACCGAAGATGGTTGATAATCAATAACGAAGGAAAATTTATTACACAGCGAGCACACCCGCAGTTAGCGTTGATCGAGACAAAGATCAACGGCAATAAATTAATTTTAGGACATAAGACAAAAGATATTCCTCCGCTTGTAATTCCAATTTATCACGAAAGCGTAGAAATTGTTCTGGTAAGCATTTGGCAAGACCTGGTTGAAGCGCGTGTTGTTGGTAAATATGCCGACGAATGGCTAAGCGATGCATTAGGTATTAAATGCAGATTGGTTTACATGCACGATGGAACACAACGGTTAGTAGATCGAGCATTTGCCGCAGACAACGAAATAGTTAGTTTTGCCGACGCATATCCATTTATGATGATCGGGCAATCTTCTTTGGATGATTTAAATAGCCGGCTTAAAGAAAAATTACCAATGAATAGATTCAGACCAAATTTTGTTTTCAAGGGAGGAAATCCTTTTGATGAAGACAAATGGAAGATGATAAGAATAGGTGAAATAGTATTTAATTTAGTAAAACCATGTTCGCGATGTGTAACAACAACCGTAAATCAAGATACCGCAGAAAAAAACGAAGAACCCTTAAAAACACTATCTACTTATAGAAGTGTTAACAACAAAATATATTTTGGACAAAATCTTTTACACGAGGGGAACGGCACATTAAAAGTTGGCGATGAAATAGAAATACTGGAGCTTAAATAAATGTCCACGATTTATGATCTGCTGACTGGTAACGATCTTCGCTCAATAGGTAAATCAAACGAAGTTGTTCAGCTTATAACCAGCGATCCCGTTTTGTTCGACGAAGTCTTCGATGGAATTTTTCACAGCGATAAAGTTGTGCGGGCAAGATGTGCCGATGCAGTTGAAAAAGTTGCTGTAAGATTTCCGAAAATGATTCAAAAGAAAAAATTTATAATTCTAAAAAACATAAGTAAGTTTGAACAGAAAGAAGTTGTATGGCACATTGCTTTAATGATCGGTTATTTAAAACTTACGCCAAAAGAATTAGTAAAAGCATTTAACGCATTGTATAAATGGCTAAACACATCTGACAGCATAATAGTTAAAGCTGCATGCAATCGCTTGCAGTTCACGCGATGAAGGAACGGAAATATTTGAAAAGCGTACGTATAGAGATTGAAAAGCAAATGCTAACCGGCGCACCGGCAATTAAAGCAAGAGGCAGACATCTTCTAGCTGACTTCGATAAAATTAAATGAACCTAATCACAAAAAATATCACAACACAAAAAACCGCACGATATTTTCTAATTGGCAAACCTTCAGAGAAAATAAAATCAGTTTTAATAGTTTTGCATGGTTATGGACAGCTTGCAGAAGACTTTATTAAAAATTTTGAACCTATAATAAACGAAACTGCATTGATTATTGCCCCCGAAGCATTAAATAAATTTTATATTAAAGGATTCAGCGGAAAAGTCGGCTCTACGTGGATGACGAAAGAAGACCGTGAGAATGAAATTAAAGATTATGTTAATTATCTCGATTCTGTTTATGATGATGTAATCAAATTCGGTTTGTTATCAAAAACCAAAATAACAGTTCTCGGATTTTCACAGGGCACAACAGCAGCGTGCAGGTGGATATCGAAAGGTAAATCAAAAATAGACCGGTTAATACTTTGGGGCGGAGGAGTGCCGCCAGATGTTGACCTTGAATTATCGAAAGAATTATTTAATTCGATACAGTTAACCATTGTGGTTGGTGATAAAGACGAATTTATTTCTGTCGAACAAATTAAAGAACAAGAACAGCGCCTGGGGAAAAATAATATTAAATATTCTTTGATACTTTTTGAAGGGAAACATATTATTAAAAAAGAAATTCTTTTAAAATTATTTCATTGATTGTAAAAATAGATAGATTATAAATTGTATCTTTTCTCCAAATCCTTAGCTCTGTATTTAAGTCTATCATTATCCAAATCATCAATAACACCCAGCAATGTTTTCACTTTTGATTTGTCAACATTCTGTCGAGAATAAATTTCCATTAAATTTTTAACCGCAGAATATTTATCACGATCGTCTGCGGCATTAATTGATCTTTTAAAACATTGCTCTGATTTATCGAATACACTTTTCTCAAAATAAAATGCGCCAAGCAATAGATTGAATTGATCTTCAAATCCTTTTGCTTTACTAAAATTCGGTTTTGATTTAACATAACTCTCAATATCAGCTATAGATTTATCGGAAGCGATTTGAACCGAAAGATCATGAAGCCATTTACTTTCCTTCTCGTTATTCTTGATAACTGCAAATAATTCTTTGTAACGGTCATTTAAAGTTGTTTCATATTTTTTTACTTTTGAATTATCTTTGGTCAGCCAGCTATTAAAAACTATGATATAGCGAGAAGCGGCGGCGCCACCTCGATATAATTTATTTTCATTTTCTAAAGCTTGCTCTCCGCATTGAATTGCAAGTTGAGAATTACCTTTGAGGTCACTGAGACGCGCCCTTGCATAATTATCAACAAGAGCTTGCTTGTCGTTCTTAATTATTATTTCTACTTTTTTAAGATCGCCGATGTTCATTAATATCTGGCAGTAAGCATTAAGAGTCCGTTTGTTTTTGGGAAAGCGATTCAAAAAATTTTCGAAATAATTTAGAGAAGCATACTCATTTCCTTCTAAACTTGCATATACCTCAATTAATGTTAGAGCGGATTGCCCGAAAGTTAATTTACCTTTTTCATATGCTGTGTGAAGTTGGGTCAATCCTTTTTCTCTGTCACCGGAGAAACCCAAAATTCCGGCAACAAAACTTGTAATTCCGCTTAAGCGGTCGGCATAATAATTCAGCATTCCAAGAACCAAATACGCATCATAAAATTGAGGATCGGATTTTAAAACATCTTCCATAATATTTTTTGATTTCAATCCGCTTTTGAATGCACTCCACCACGAACCATCTATTCCATAAATGCGCCCAAGATATGCATAGATAGTTCCGTAATAAAATTTGTTCTCGGTATTTAATTTGTCATCGTCAAACTTATCAATAATGCTTTCACAGTAATCAATTATTTCTTTGTTCAGAATTTTTCTTCCCTCATCACGTTTTTCCGGGTCAAGTTCCGCAACTCTTTGATAGTACTCTAATATCTTTGTGTTAATTAAATAATAATAATACTTAGGCGAGTTGGGATTAAGGTTGATCTGTTTTTGAGATAATTTTTTAGCTTGATCAAACTCCTCATTAAATGTGTGGGAGATTATTTGCAGATCAATCTGAGTTGGCTCATAAGGTTTAGCTGAAAGAAGAGCGCTTAAGGAAAAAAGAAACAGCAGCTTTTTCATAAAATACCATCGCAATTGTAAACATCTAATTATTTATGAGAATCAAAATAATCAAAGTTAATAAAGGAATCTCCACAGAAACTGCTTTTTTGTTCGAAAAATAGACTGTGCGACTAAGCGGAACTTTTATTTGACTATACAATAAAATAACTTGTATTACGTTTACAGAATTAGAAAACAGAGTTTTATGAGCGCAACTCACGAGCAAACTTTAATTGAAAAATGCCGGAACGGGGAAACTGCTGCATTCGGACCGTTGATAAAGATTTATAGGAAGCAGTTATTCTCTTATTTGCTAAGACTTAGCGGCAACAGGGAAGATGCGGAAGATCTGTTTCAAGAGACATTGATTAAGAGTTGGAGAGGAATAAAAAAATATTCAGAATTACAAAAATTTTCTTCCTGGTTATTTACGATAGCGCATCATACAGCAATGGACAAATTGAGAAAGCGGAACAGGGAGACCATGATAACTGAAACCGAACCTGATAAATTGAGCCACACAAACGATCCGCATAAAGAATTGATCGGTAAAGAGATTAGAAATAAAATTCAGAGAGCTGTAGAGTTTTTGCCGTTCAAGCAGAAAGAAGTTTTCTTGTTAAGAGTAAACAGCGGTATGAGTTTTAAGGAAATCGCACAAGCTACAAATGAACCGTTGAACACCGTCTTATCTCACATGCATTACTCTGTTAAAAAAATAAAGAGATTATTATGGAGCGAAAATGAGTAACGATGAAAAAATGATCTGTAAAGAATTCGAAAACGAAGTTTATCTTTTTATGGATAACAACTTATCAATGGATCGAAAAGAAAATTGGAAACAACATTTGAACAAATGTAAAACATGCAGCTCTTTGCTGAATGAAGTTGAAGTTGTAATCAATCAAACGCGAGAAGAATTAACAGATGACATACTAGAGTCGAAATACGATAGAATGATTGAACAAGCAGTTCAAAAAAAGAGATTTAAAATTATCGAATGGCTCTTTCCGCAAGGGACAGTTAAAGAGAAATACGCATTCTCATTAAAACTTGCTGTTGTTGGAACTCTGGCAACGATTGCAATTGTAATTTCATTAACCACACAAAGAACCAACACGGTTAAAACAATATCAAACGAATTGCTCGATTGGGAAGGAAAGAAAATTACTTCTCAGATCAACGAAATAAAAAATACAATAAACTTGATTCACGAGGACAATTGGGATAAACAAATGATTTTGCTCGATCAGAGAATGAAGAACCTCGAGAAAGAATCAGATAAGTTTTCATTTAACTAGAAGGAGAATAACATGAAAAAGTTAACATTATTATTTGTCTTTATAATCTTTGCATATCCGTATATAAAGACATTATCGCAAGAGACAACAAACAATAGCGGGGCGTTGACACAGGTTTACACTGATTTAGAACGTGTTTATTCTGTCCAGAGTGGTGAGCTGTCAAAGAAAGAAGAAGAAGAGAGACTAAGTCGCTTAACCCCTGAAGTAAGAGCAAAAATGGAAGAG
Source organism: Ignavibacteriales bacterium (assembly GCA_007280825.1). Lineage (GTDB taxonomy): Bacteria > Bacteroidota > Ignavibacteria > Ignavibacteriales > Melioribacteraceae > Fen-1258. The sequence continues at coordinate 9,704 of QYQI01000114.1, forward strand.
ATTAAAAAGCTGAATAAGAACAAATACAATCAATTACTGCGTTCGTCATTTCCTTTTGGTGTAATGAGTAACGGAAACAGCGAAGCAGTTCTTGCTGGATTATTTAATTCAAGCGAAAACCAAAAGAAAGAAAAAGAATTAGAAATTGATGCTGAGTTATTGGCGCTGAAGTATAAAGTAGCAGATTCAAATTCCCAACAGAAAATGAAAAATGATTTGACCAATACACTTAATCAATTATTTGATATTAGGGAAGCGCAAAAACAAGACGAAGTAAAACGACTTCAGAAGCGGTTGCAGGAATTACAGGAATCTTTGCAGGCTCGTAAACAAAACAAAAGTGAAATTGTACAGCGTAGAATTCAAGAACTCCTTGGCGATTCAAGATATTTGAGGTGGGAATAATCATCTTCATCCAACCCTCTCCCTCAAAGGGAGAGGGAGCGGGTTCATTTTTTGCTAATTCAATTGAATCAAAATCTTTTTATTTATTACCGAAATAATTCCAGTTTGTTGTATGCTTAACTTAAAATTATTTCCGGAGATTTCAATTTTTTGAAATGATTGTTTTACGTCATTTTTTATTTCAAGCTGGATTCCATCAACAGTGATTGATTCGATTTCCGGTGAGAAGAATACAGTCGTATAATTTTTCTTATCCCAGTCGTTCAATTGCCAAACCCCGCTGTTCTGAATTTGGAGACTCATCTTATCAGTCTTCAAAGTAAAAACCTGATACCGTGCGCAAAGAGACTTTGTGCCATTCTCTACAAGCCAGTTTTTAGAACTTGAGTTCCGCGAACGAGACAAACTTTTTACAGATAACTCTATTTGTAAACGGTATCCCGGCTGCGATTCAAACGAGTCAAATTCCTTCTGATAACCGGCCATGTATTCTTGAATAACCTTTTCGGTTTCGGCGAGAATTTTATCATATCCATAAATTGATTTTGTACTCTTTATCAAATTATCAAAGCGATTTTTCTGAAGTCCAAGCCCCTCAATCAACAATTGTACAAAGTTAAATTCTGTTCCTGCTTTTTGTGCTTTGCTTTTCCAATCTATATTAAAATAATCAAGCAAGAAACCAATCGAACTGCCGACAGGATAAATTCTGTTACGAAGCATATCTTCCGGTCTGATTGTGTATTCTGTCATTCGTTGACGAAGATCGTCGAAAAGTAATTCCGGGAAAGTAACAGGAATAAAATCCTCTGATAGTAATGTAGTAAGTCCGCTAAAAGAAGATTTGTATTCTATGGTCTTCATCAACTGGATACTTTTTGTTTCAACGTAACGTGGAGTTCCTTCGCGAATTTCTTGCCCTTGTTCATATCGTGCAACAAACGGATTGCTGTGCTTCCACCGGTAAGTTCGTATTGCGGTAAAACGCTCAACATAATCACGGCATTTCATTTTATTATTTTCTTTCATCATCAATAAAGCATCGGATAGAAGTTTCATCTCTATATAAGCAAGCGCTGTGTTTTCTTTCTCAAGAATTGGATATCGCTCCTCACGCTCCCACGGGATTTCGCCGAACATTTCCGATTGATATTGATGGAACGCTTCGTGAATGTAATTTCCGAATAGAACCCATGAAGATAATAAATTAATCATTTCTTCAGGGAAACCGATTGCAACTGTCTTAAAAGTATCAATGGGCAAATCAAACACAAGTTGGCCGATTAAATCTTTGTATTGTCCTTTATGAACGAGAACAGGGCAACCTAAATCCGGCCAATCTTTGGGATATTGTTCAAAGCCCTCTACAAGACTCGTCTGATTGAAAAGTAAAGTCCACTTACCGGGAAAGTAAATGATAAATTTTCGTTTTGATAAATCAAACCCAGGCCAAATATTATTTGTGGATTTTTTAAATAATTGGATTATTCCTTCACACGTTTTGAGTACAGTAATTTCATTCTTTGTAAGTTGTGGCTGAGCTTTGCCAACAGAGAAATTTATCGAGAAGAACAAAATAAAAAAAATCTTGGCAATGTTTTTTTTTGATTTCATGGCTAACCTCTTTTTAAATTTTTGTTTTATATACCTTTAAGAATTAAAACACTAAATGAAGAAGCGATCAGCAATTGGTATTAAAATTAAAGTACAGTATTTAGACGTTTATAATTAACTGGAGTTTCTTGCGCGAGTAAATAGTGAGTGAGTTTTTTCGCTTTACTTCTCGTGTTTTTCAAGCGCTTCAAAATATTTTCTAATCAGATCTTCATAATCTTTCTTATATCCTTCGCGGATTGCTTTTATCAACTCATCATTTAATTTGTTCTTTTCTTCCCTCTCGATTCAATCTAACATCTGTTTATGTTGTATTCAAGTATGGAAAGCAAACATTATGATTGTCCAATCGTTTTGGTTATTAGTGTAAATATTTTGGAATTATTAATAATGCGCCGAAAGTAAGTCAATTATTTTATATAATAATCAAAGCCCGTCTCAACGGATATATTAGTCCGGAGAGAAATAGCTATCAAAATTTATTTTCAAAGCAACTTTAATTGAATAAAAGTTGTTATTCATTATAAGCAGGAAAATAATTTCATTAACGCGAAAGGGCGATCAAATGATAAAAAAAACATATTTTCTTTCTATAGTAACTCTTCTATTGTTTGCCGGAATTATAGGCTGTTCTAAATCCGATTACGGCACAAATTCATACACCAATTCAAATATGGGAACCCCAGCCACCAACGAAGTTTTAATCCAGAACATTTCTTTCAGTCCACAATCTATAACGGTCAGCGCCGGCACAACAATTAAATGGACAAACAAAGATAATGTGGCTCATACAGTAACAAGCGGAACACCGGGTTCACCCAATGGCATTTTCGAATCCGGCAATCTTGGTAACGGAGCGACATTCTCATTTATATTCAACACGAAAGGAACGTTTCCATATTACTGCAAATTACATCAGGACACTATGACAGGTACTGTTATAGTGCAATAAATTATTTTAACCGATCTATTATTTGTTTCGGTTTCAATTAAGCGAGGATTCGCAAAGGCAGTGAAGTGTCTAAACAAAGAGAAGGAAATCCAATCTTACTTCTTGTTTCTATCCTGCTCCAGCTCTTCAAGATATTTTCTAGATACTCCATAATTATAAACACTTTTATTTGCCGAATGAAAGTAATCAAGCGCTTGAGATTGCTGTCCTTTTTTTTCATAACAAACTCATTTGTGTTCTGATAATCTCTAATTATTTTCCCCCGTCCCTTTATTTCTTCAACTGCTTAACAAAACATTCTTATGATTCTCTTAAAATATTAAGTATATAACCTATTGACTTTTTTGACGTTTGTCGGCATAATGCAATAAGTTCTTTGTCCATATATAAGAATATTGAACTACAGCATTTTTCAATCGGCAATTCTTTTGGGGGACAGATAAAAATAAACCGTCGGAGAGAAAATGAAAAAGAGAATCTTAACAACAACACTGATTTTATTTGCACTTGTGCTTAATTCAAGTGCACAAATGGAACGGTACAGCAGCAACCCGATTCCAAAATTAAATGTCTTTGGAGTCGCGTTATCAGAAAACGTTGAATCAGCCAACAAAATGTTCAATGAATTTTTCAAAGAGAAAATGCGGCTGGACTTAAATTATAATTATGTTATTGATCCCACCTACAAAAAACTCAAAGATCAGAAAGCCCTGGATATTTCATTGTTTGGCAAAAGCGTTAGCGGAAAGAAATTCGAATCGAAGGCTGATTCTATGCTTGAACTGAACGCGAATCTTAATACGCTCTTAATTGTAGACAGGCAAAAAAGAGTACGGGCATTCTCTCAAGTGGTAACTATGGATTACGACAAAATGGCGCGTATCGTTGAAGAGTTGTTATTGAATATTGACGGCAAAGAATTAATAACAATTGATTCCGAAAAGCCGGACGAAGCCATCGGTTGGCAGACAGACTTGGGGAAAGAGAATGCTGATAAGAAGAAAGACGGAAATACAATTACCATAGATTTTGGTGCCAGCAAAAATTATTGGTATAAATATTTAGGTCAGCCCATTCCAAATGTTGAACTTAAAAAACCCGATGGAAAGGCAACCTCGCTTTATGATGAGTTGAATAATAAAGTAAGTGTTATTATGGTTTTTGTTGCTTCGGCAGAAGAAGAAATGCAGTATTTTATTGGAGGCACGGCATTTATGCTGAATTTAGGTAAAGAGTTCTACGAAAAATTCACACTTGGTAAAGCAGAACCCGGAGATGAGTTTGTAAAAAATGCCGTCCCCGATACTCAGCCCGAAAAAAAATAATTATAACTCTTTAAAGTGAGGTCTTAATTTTTTCACTCCGCAAACCAAAATAAATATTTTTAATAGGGAAGCCGATCACTTTTTCTGCACACAGGGGAAGCAAATTTTGCTTCCCCTGTGAAAATTATTAATGATGAAATAGATATTTTCAGACCATGCACCAGAAAATTTATTTTACCTCCCATAGGTTCTTGCCCCTTACCCTTCATTTCTCGCCTCTCGCCTTTCCTAGCGCTTCAAAATATTTTCTGATCAAATCTTCGTAATCTTTCTTATAACCTTCGCGGATAGCTTTCAGCAATTCATCTTTTAATTTATTCTTTCCTTCTTCAGTGTTAAGAATCAGATCGGGCGGTGAATTGCGGTTATAGTCTTTTCCGGCGGAAGATTTTCTATCCTTCTCATAATCGCGCTCGTTCATGGACGTCTGCGCGTCAAGTAGTTTTGATAAAATCTTTTCTTGCTGTTTCACAAGGTCATCATTCATTTTTTTTGATTGAAGATTAGTAACCACCTCTTTCATCTCACTTAAAATCTTTTCAAGATTTGAAGCAAGGCGTTTCGATTGTCCGGCTTCCTTTGCTTCTTGGTTCAACTGTTCAAGCGATTTGCGAATTGATTCCTGCTGCTGAGCAAGTTTCTGCATTTGCGCCATCATCTCCTGAGTCATTTGCCCTTGATTCATCATCTGAGTCAATTGATTTAAATTCATCTGCTGTTGTGAAAGCTGCTGCAGTTGCTGCATTAAACTCATCATGCCGCCGCCCTGTCCTCCGCCGCTCATCATTTGATCCATTGCACCTTTCATCAAGCTTGCAGCTTCATTCAAAGATCCCATTGCATTTTTTTGCATTTGTGCAGCAGGCGGTCCTTGCTGGTTTTGCATAGCATTTATTGATTGCTGCATATTAGTTAATGCTTTTCCGAGAGCTTTACCCATTTCGGGAGTAATTGCAAAAGTTTTTTGCGAAAGGTCACTCATCTTCTGTAATACTTTTCCAAGATTGTTTTGTATCTCGCTTTGATCGCGAGAGTTTTTAGAGAACTCCTTTGAGTATGGACTAAGCTGCTCTGTATTGTTCTTTAAGCTTTCTTGATCTTTGGAAAGTGTTAAAAGATCATCTAATATTTTCATCATATCATAAAACGTTTTCATCTGGTTCATCTGTTGCATTGCAGATTGTAAACCTTGCATTTGTTTTCCAGTGTTCTTCATGTTTTGAGAAAGTTGTAACTGGTTCTGCATAGCTTCGGATTTTTGCATTTGTTGTAAGTCTTTAGCCACCTCATCAGAGAGATTTTCATTGTTCTGTTTATCAAACTCTTTCTGAAGTTTATCTAACTGATCCTTTGGCATATCAGAAAGCCCGTTCATTTTTTCGCCAAGTTTATTTATTTCTTCGTTAAGTTTTTTCAGATCGCTTGTTACATCCTGTTGACGTTTAGACAGCTCATCACGCTTGATTTTATCGGAAAGGTTTGATTGCCCTGTCTTACTTTTTAATTCATCGATTCTCTGTGTAAGTTCATCGGTACGCTTAACAATTTCGTCAATCTTTTGTTCTATTTGAATTCTTTTAAGAAGATTAAGAGTGCGCTCAATACTTTTCTTTATATATTCTTCATTTGCCTTCATTTCTTCCATAGACATTTGCACATTATCGCGATTCATACTGTTAAGTGATTCCTGCAGACGCTTGAATGCTTCTTTCATTTCTTCACTGCTCATTTTTTCCAGCAATTCCTGAAGCTCATTATATTTCTGCAGTGTCTCTTCCGAAAGGAGATTGTTCTTTGCGAGATCATTTTTCATTTCAGATAGTTTTTGAGAAACATCGCCGATCTTTTTTGTGATCTCCTTAAATTTGTCAACTGCCTTTTCAATGCGTTCCTTTTCCTGCCAGGATATTTCTTTAGAGTTCAGCTTCATATTGTCGCTTAGCTTTCGCATTTCTTGTTTGAGCTGTTCAGCATCTTTAAGTGTTTGTGATAAATCTTTTTCAGATTCTTTTTGTTTATCCTCTGCTTCGGCATATAGCTCATTAAGAGATGGAACAGTAATAGTGAACGGCTTTGTTCTTGTTGATTTTGGTCCGCTTACGTTATCATTATCAAAAACTTCTAAGTAATAGGAAAGAACTTCTCCTTCCGCAAGGACTAACGGTGCAAGATCCCAAACAAAATATATTTCTTCTTCTTTTTGCTGATTAGAAATTGTTATCGGAGCTTGCGCAAACTCCTCATTTGTGGGGCGGTACTTTGACGCCGATAGCCGGAAGCTCAAATTCATTTTGCTAAATCCATAATCATCGCCGATCTTAGAGACAAGGGAAATCTTGCTTTGATTTCTAAGTTTTATATTTTCATTTGGAGAAATCATTTCGATGGAAGGATTTTCATCAGCCAAAGTTTTTATTGAATAAGTAATTGGATTTATGTTTGAGTAATCCTGAGCATCTGTGATAAGCATATAATAGCCGGTTTCTTTGGTAACAATGAAATCAACCGATGCTTTTGTTGAAGCAATGTTCATCTTTTTTGATGTGCTGTCGCTAAACATTACAATCGCACTTGAAAATTCGCGCGACGAACTCATTGTTAATTTAATTTTACTGCCTAATAATGCAATTATGTTTCCGTTGTCTTTTTGTGTTTGTTCCGGTAAACGGGTGTATGCGGGAGGAGTGATCGTTAACTCAACGCTAGAAATCACCGGACGATTAATGACGGAAATTTTGTATTTCTGGCTGGTAATATTTCCGGCAGTAGCAAAATATTCTAAAGAACTTTTTACGTTATTAATATAATAGGTAAAAATCCCGAGTGAATCGGGCGATAATATCTTTGCCGAAAATTCAGTTTGCTCTTCTGATTTTTCCAATAGAAAAATATCTTTCGGTTGTTCACCGACTGCTTTAATTGTTATTGTAATATTATCGCCTTTAGTAATCCCTTTATTCCCGGGATCAATTTCAAAAACAAATTTTGGCGGGTGTGTATAATTCTTATTGTAGTTGAGAAAACGAATTGCCGCCGAATGAAGAGATGGAACAAAAAAGACCAAGAGAATAGTCGCAATAAATGTTGTGATGTAAAGTTTCCAAAATTTCTTTGCGGAAGTAAAATCAACAATCGCATTAAAATTTAACTTCTCGGTTTTGGAATAAACATTTTTAAAAGCCGCATCCACAAGTTGATTTGAGTAATTGATATTGTTTTCGTTTATCAATTGGACTGCATTTGCAGCTCATCTTTAATCTCCGGAAAATTAGCGCCGACCTTGCCCGCCGTTTCTACATAATCGGGATTAACATAGTATATAAAATCTTTTATGAAGGGGAACGCAACATACAACCCGATCGTAAGTACTGTAGCAACAAGAAATGAATAAAACAGAATTGTACGGATATCCGAACTAAAATTGCCGATTGCTTCAAGAAGGATAAGTACAAGAAATAAAACGCATAGAAATGTTGTTGAAAGAAATAATTTTCTCAACCCATCTCTTCGTTTCTCGTGCTCAACAACAGAGCGGAGTTTCTTTTGTAATTCTAAAAAATAATTATTCATTCACTTTCTTCTTAAAATCATTCAGAAAGAAATTTAATTTGTAAGTGCCCAAACAACAATGTTTGTCCCAAACTTCAACGCCTCTTCTCTTTTTGCAGAAGGATCTTTATGTACTTCAGGATCAGCCCATCCGTCGCTCGGATTGCTCTCGTATGTGTAATACAAACACAATCTGCCGTTAACAAAAATCCCAAAACCTTGTGGCGGTTTTCCATCATGTTCATGTGTTTTAGGTACCCCCGTATTAAAATCATAAAAGCAATGATATAGCCCGTAAGTGAATGGAAGTTCCATTAAATCTTTTTCCGGAAAAATTTTTTTTATCTCTCTTCGGAACGCCTTGTTCAATCCGTAATCATCATCAACATA
>QYQI01000127.1 GCA_007280825.1 Ignavibacteriales bacterium
ATATATAACAGATAAAAACTCACGCTGGTATAGAAAATATTAATTGTATTAGAAAGGTTCTGAATGTTTCAGGAGAATAATAATTTGTTAACGATTACAGAATATTTTGTAAAAAAATATCCGGAATTAAATAAGGAAGGAAATCCCATACGATTTTTTTATTCAGCTAAGGAAGAGTATGAATCATTGAAGAATGGTATTGGCATTAGAATAAAATTAAATTCTACCATCATTGAAATGACTGGCAAAGATGTTTTAGATTTTTTGCATCGGGTATCAACCAACACAATTAAAGATTTAAAATCATTTGAGAAAAGGAACACACTTTTCCTAAATGAAAAAGGCAAATTCATTTCAAGATCAACTTTATTAAGTCTTGAAAATAATTTTTACTTAATTGGAAACAGTGATTATGATAAGCGGCTTTTCAGCTGGGTGAACAAATTCATAATTACTGAAGATATTATTACTCGTGATGTGTCGGATAGTTTTGTTGTTTTGGAATTAATCGGTAAACAATGCAGTTCTTTTCTTACAATGCTTATTGGAGAGGAGATTGATTCGGTTGTTATGAATTTGGTTAGAGTTAGTGTAATTGATGGATTTAGATTTTATTTTTTTATTGAACATGGATTTAATAGTCATAATATTTATAGAATATTAATTGATAAAGAAAAATGTATTGATTTCATAGAGTATCTTTCAAATATAAAAAGCGTATTCGACCTATCTGTTGTTGGAGAAAATGCTTATGATGTTTTTAGAATTGAGAACGGCATACCGTCTTATCCTAATGAGATAAATGATTCAACAAATCCACACGAAGTTAATTTAATAGATGAAATAAATTTTAAAAAAGGTTGTTACATAGGTCAAGAGGTAATTGCACGTCTTGATACATATGATAAAGTACAACGGAAGTTGGTTAAAATTACAATTGACGAACCTACAAATATTGTTACTCCATTAATAATATTAGATGAAGCAGGAAACGAATGGGGTGAATTGACAACCTTATCTTCACCGGAACTTGTTAATCCGCAAATCGGATTAGCATTAATAAAGAAGAAAGCTCTTGCTGATCATACTGCTTTATTTATTAAATCAAGTGATAAGAAAATAAAAATTAGGACCTCTGAAATAAACTTGACAAGATGAAAATTTATACAAAAACCGGCGATAAAGGAAAAACATCTCTCTTCGGCGGTAAAAGAGTTTGGAAGGATGATCTAAGAATTCAATCATACGGAACAGTTGATGAATTAAATTCAATTCTTGGAGTTGCTATTACTGAAATAAAAAATAAAGAACTCAAAACGATTTTAAGCAGTATACAACATGAATTATTTAATCTCGGTTCTGATTTGGCGTCCCCGGAATATAAGGATAACAAAAAATTTTCTATACCGCGGATTACCGAATCAAATACAAAACGTCTTGAAGGATTGATTGATAAGGTTGATAATAAATTATTACCATTAAAAAATTTTATTTTACCCGGCGGATTAAAAGGCGCTGCGTTATTACATTATGCAAGGACAGTTTGTAGAAGAGCAGAAAGGGAAGTCATTTCTCTTTCAAAAGTTGATATGATAAACTCAGAAATAAAGATATATTTGAACCGTCTTTCAGATCTATTATTTGTTCTTGCACGATTTGAAAATTTTTCATCCAAACACCCTGATATTGAGTGGAAGAAATAGTTCTACATTCTCAGACGGGGGTGACATTGGCTTCGACGGGATTATTTGTTCTTTGGACTGCGCACCGTGTTCTCCGTAGACACGTTAAACGACGGTAAAAAACATAAAAGGCGAATATAACTACGCTTTAGCTGCGTAATTAACGCAGCCGTTCTTCAACTTCATTCATACCTGGGGTTGAAAGAACGTCGTCTGGTATGATAGCCTAATCGAACTTCCGAATAGAAGAGGCGAAACTAATTTCGGAATAGTCCCGGCATAATTTGTCTATCAATGCTGTCGGGATGAAATTAAAAGATAGAATATGTGTGTAGACGTTCATAGGATTGTAATTTCGGACGCGGGTTCGACTCCCGCCACCTCCACAACCTCTAATTCAATATTTAGAATGGGGGATTAAACTCTAATCCCCTAATTATTTCTAAATAAATACCGTGCCAAAACCCATTTTTCGTTGCTTTAAGTGCTTTAATGCCGTAAATTTAAAATCATTATGAAGCGTTTTTCTTTCACAAAAATGAGTGGTACAGGGAATGATTTTATCTTATTTGATAAAAAAATCAATCCCGGTATTGAGCTAACAACTCAAAACATCAAAGATATTTGCGAAAGACGCACCGGAATTGGCGCTGATGGTGTTCTTTTAATTTCTGATCTGAAGGATTTTGCATTTGAGATGAATTACTTTAATGCTGATGGTTCCACCGGCAGTTTATGTGCTAACGGAGCCCGTTGTGCTATAAAGTATGGAAACGAAAGCGGTAGAATTTCTAATAATAAAATATCATTCATAGCTAATTGTGTTGAATATTCCGGGCAGTTATTGGATAATGGACTGGTTAAGTTTTTCTTAGACCGTCCAAAAAAAATGAAACAGAATTTTAAGATTAAAGCGGGAAATCAGTTAATGCCAGCTTCGTTTGTTGATACCGGTTCTCCGCATGTAGTTATAAAATTTAATGATGTTCTTAGAAATCATGCTGACCCAAAATCATATTATAATGATTTTGATATTTTCCCGGTTTATGAACTTGGAAAGGAAATTCGTTATCACAAAGACTTTGCACCGGATGGAACAAATGTAAATTTTATACGCATTCATAATGGAGAAATTGATATTAGAAGTTACGAGCGCGGTGTAGAAAATGAAACACTTTCTTGCGGAACCGGAACTATTGCAGCTGCTTTATTAGTTTTTGCTAAAGAAAATTTTAATCCGCCAATTAAAGTGCACCAAAAGAGCGGTGATGAATTGATAGTAGATTTCAAAATAGAAGAACAAAAAGTGCGGGAACTCTCATTAACTGGCCCTGCTAAAATTATTTTTAATGGTGAAATTACAATTTAACAGAGGGATAAATGAGTAAAGTTATTTTTTCCATTCGCTACAATATTTTTTCGGAAAAACGAGAAGAATACTTAGATGTAGTTCGAGAATTAAAAAATATTGTTAAAGCAGAAGGGTTAGAGACATATTCTGTTTTTGAACAAAAAAATAAACCGAATAATTTCGAAGAAGTATATATTTTCAAAAGCAAAGAATCTTATGAAAACTTTGAAGATAATACTGATGAACGAATTGATATTCTTATGACAAAACTTTCTGATATGATAAAAGAACAAACAACTCAGTATACAACATTGTTCGAAGTAAATAACGCATAACAGAAAGATATTGTTTAACAAATTTTATCTGCCCACCTAATTAATTCGGGAATTATAAATGTTTGAATATGTTGGTGCAATACATATACACTCAATATTTTCCGATGGCTCCGGTGAAGTAAAAGACATTGCTCAATTTGCCAATGAATCGGAGCTGGATTTTTTTATCCTTACGGATCACAATACTCTCCGCGCTCTTAAAGACGGATTCGAGGGTTGGTACTCGAATACTCTTGCATTAGTCGGCTGCGAAATAAATGATAAGGAAAATAAAAATCATTATCTCGCATTCGGTATTAACGAAACAATTTCTACGCGCTTACCTGCTAAAGAATATGTAAAAAAAGTAAACGAAATGGGAGGCATAGGATTTTTAGCTCATCCCCATGAAATAAGAAATTCGATGAAAGAACATCCGCCTTATCCTTGGACTGAATGGGAGTCAAATGATTTTACCGGAATTGAAATATGGAATCACATGTCCGAGTGGATGGAAGGGCTTACCGAACAAAATAAATATAATTACTTTGTTCATCCTTTAAGATCAATCATTGCTCCGCCTGTAGAAACATTAAAAGTCTGGGATTCATTAAATCTAAAAAGAAAAGTAGTTGGCATTGGTGGTGTAGATGCACATGCGCATAAAATTAATATGCTTGGCTTTGTTGAAATGGAAGTCTTTCCATATAAAGTGCTTTTCAAATCAATTCGTACTCATATCTTATGTGAAGAGGAATTAAGTATTTCTTCTGAGACCCATGAAATAAATAAATCAAAGAAAAATGTTTATAAAGCTTTGGCTGCCGGAAGATGTTTCATCTCAAATTTTTACCATGGTGATGCAAGAGGATTTCGTTTTTATGCAGAGAATGAAAATAATAGATATCAAATGGGCGATTCTGTCCCTCATTCTAAAAAGGTGAAGTTAATTGTAAACTTACCAAGTTCATCTGATAAAATTAGATTGATCCATAATGGGAATTTAGAAGAAGAAAAAAGTGGTACAAATGTTGAATTTTCAGCTCCTAAAAAGGGAGTTTATCGTGTTGAAGTATATAATAATCAGAATGCCTGGATTTTTTCAAATCATATTAGAATAGGTCTATAATTTTTCTTAGATTTCTCGCCGAATTTTTCCGATTTATCAAAATAAGAGGTTCAAAGTGTTAGAAAGAAGAAAAAAAATCAGCAAAAAGCAGATGAAAGAAGACAAACTTGTAACTACTTATTACAAAGCTTATAATTTTTTTAATGAATATCAGGCTAAAATATTAATTGGCGCCGCTGTAGTAGCATTACTGGTAGTTGCTATCGTTCTCTTTTCAAACAAGAGAAGTTCTGATAATAAAAATGCAGCAGAAATACTTTCGAAAGTTATTCCTCTTTATGAAGCCGGTCAATTTAAAGAAGCTGTTGATGGAATAACTTCAAGTAGGATCATTGGATTGAAAAAAATTGTTTCAGAATACGGCAGCACAGAAAATGGTGAAACAGCAAAAATTTATTTAGCCAATTCTTATGTGGTTTTAGGAAATTTGGATTTAGCTTATGAAAAATACAATTCCTATTCCGGATCTAATCCATTATTTAAAGCTACAGCATTAGCTGGTAAAGCCGGATGCTTAGAAAATAAGAAAGATTTTGAAAAAGCAGCTGATTTGTATAAGGATGCTGCAAAAGTATCTAAAGGGAATCCAGCAAATAGTGAGTATCTTCTAAAGGCAGGAATTGACTTTATTAAGTTGCATAAAAAAGTAGAAGCTAAATCTGTTTTAGAAACAATAAAAAAAGATTATAAAAATTCACCGGCATTTTATGAATTAGACCGTTATCTGATTCAAGTTGAAAATTTATAATCAATTCGATATTAATTTTTACGAAAATATCCATTCTTGATTTTATATTAAGCGGTAGGTATATTTTCATTACGATAGAAGGATTAATAAAATAATGGCTGATACTTCCGATTTCAGAAACGGATTAATAATCAAATATAAGAACGAACCATACGTAATAGTTGAATTCCAACATGTAAAACCTGGTAAAGGCGGCGCTTTCGTTAGAACTTCGTTGAAAAACTTAAAAACAGGACGTGTTTTAGATAATACATTTCGATCTGGCGAAGGTGTTGAAATAATTCGTATTGAAAGAAGAAAATATCAATACCTTTACAGAGAATCTGCCGGGTTAGTTCTAATGGATAACGAAACTTATGAACAGATTACAGTTGCAGAAAGTATTATTGGTGATGGACAAATCTACTTAAAAGAAGGTGTTGAAGTTGAATTGTTGTTGGATGACAAAGATCAAATCATCTCGGCAGAAATACCTATCTTCGTTGAGCTTAAAGTTGTTGAAACTGAACCGGGATTTAGAGGTAATACAGCAAACAATGCGTTGAAACCGGCAACGGTAGAAACAGGCGCAAAAATTAGTGTTCCACTATTTATCAATGAAGGTGATTTACTTAAGATTGATACACGAACTGGTGGATACTTAGAACGAGTTAAAAACTAACGGTTGAGAAAATGGATCTAAATCTTCTAAAAAAGCTCATCAAAATGGTTGAGCAAAGCGAGGTCACCGAATTCACTGTTCAAGAAGGTGAACTTAAAGTAAAGATTTCTAAAAATTCCAAACAAGCTCCGCAGGTTCATTTTCAGCCGGTTGCTGATTATGGAAGACAATCATCCGGGTTACAGCAAATTACTACTTCGACCGAATCAAAATCTTCTGTAACAACTGAACATACCCAATCGAACTTGCACGAGATTAAATCTCCAATTGTAGGAACATTTTACCGCGCACCGGCACCGGATGCTGACCCCTACATACAAGTAGGTGATATGGTTTCTATCGGTTCAGTTCTTTGTATTGTTGAAGCGATGAAATTAATGAACGAGATTGAATCTGATATTAGCGGCAAGGTTGTAAAAATTCTTGTAGAAAATGCTACCCCTGTTGAATACAATCAACCTCTTTTTCTAATTGAAACCGTTTAGTGTTATCAAATCTCTAAGAGGAAAATTTGTTTAAGAAAATTCTAATCGCTAACCGAGGCGAGATAGCACTAAGAATAATTAGAACATGTAAAGAGTTGGGCATCCCAACAGTAGCGGTTTACTCCGAAGTAGATCGTGATTCCTTACATGTTGTCTTTGCCGATGAAGCAGTCTGTATTGGTCCCGCCCCAAGTAATCATAGTTACCTAAAAATTCCCAGCATATTATCAGCCGCTCAGATTACAGGTGCAGATGCAATTCATCCCGGTTATGGATTTCTTGCTGAGAATGCAGAATTCAGTGAGATATGTGCTGATTCAAATATAAAATTTATTGGACCTTCACCGGATTCAATCCGTAAAATGGGTGATAAAGCATTTGCAAAAGAAACAATGCGTAAGGTCGGCGTTCCTGTTGTTCCAGGAAGTGAAGGAGTAATTAATGATGTTGAAGAGGCAAAGAAAATTGCTGGTAAGATCGGTTACCCTGTTATGCTTAAAGCAACGGCAGGCGGCGGCGGAAAGGGAATGCGTATTGTATGGGAAGAAAGTGAGATCGAAAAAGCATTTCAAACAGCAGGCAACGAAGCAGGAGCTGCTTTTTCAAATTCCTCTCTTTACATGGAAAAGTATGTTGAAAATCCTAGGCACATTGAAATACAAGTTCTTTGTGATCGGCATGGTAATTTTTATCAATACGGAGAAAGAGACTGTTCAATTCAGAGAAGGCACCAAAAATTAATTGAAGAATCGCCATCACCATTTATCACAAATGCAGTTCGTGCTAAAATGGGTGAAGCGGCGTTACTTGGGGTTCGTTCAGTTAATTATGAAGGAGCCGGTACAATCGAATTTTTAGTTGATAAACATCAGAACTTTTATTTCATCGAAATGAATACGAGAATTCAAGTCGAGCATCCGGTTACTGAGATGGTTCGTAATATTGACCTGATCAAAAATCAAATTTTAATTGCAGCCGGTAGAGAAATTGAAGATAAGCCGCTTGATCCACGCGGTCATGCATTTGAATTTAGAATTAATGCAGAAGATCCCGATCATAATTTTAGACCCTCACCCGGCCAAATTGAATATTTACATTTTCCCGGCGGCTTCGGTGTTCGTATTGATTCACATGTGTATGATGGTTATGTAATTCCTCCAAATTATGATTCACTTATTGCTAAGATGATTATTTGGGGAACCGACCGCAAACACGCTATAGCTCGATCCCGGCGAGCATTCGAAGAATTTCAGATTGAAGGAATAAAAACTACAATACCATTTCATAAAAAAGTTTTGGAAAATGAAAAATTCATCAATGGAGATTTCGATACTTCATTTATAGATAAGCACATTAATACAAACTAAAGAGGGAACAATGAACATTCCGCAAAATCTTAAGTACACAAAAAATCACGAATGGATAAAAGTTGAAGGAAAGGTTGGAACGATTGGAATAACTGATTTTGCTCAAGGCGAACTTGGTGATATAGTCTATGTTGATATAGCTCCTGATATTTCCGAGTTAACGATGGGAGAATCATTTGGTACAATTGAAGCAGTTAAAACCGTAAGCGATATGTATGCACCGGTCTCAGGTAAAGTTTTAGAGTTAAATAAAAAATTAAATGATGAACCGCAGCTTGTTAATACAGATCCGTACGGAGAAGGTTGGATTATTAAAGTTGAGTTGAGCAACGCATCTCAATTGATTGATCTTCTTGATGTAGCAGCTTACAATTCTCAACTTGGTCATTGATTTTTTTTAGATCATAATTTAAACAGCAGAATCTACGATTGGTTCTGCTGTTATTTAAATTCACTTCACATCCATGCTTCACACACAAAAAATTTTAATACTCGATTTTGGTTCGCAATTCACACAGCTAATCGCAAGAAGAATCCGCGAGAGCAAAGTATATTCTGAAATTCATTCGCACACTTATTCGATCGAACAAATAAAAAAAGAAAAACCGGTTGGGATCATTTTATCCGGCGGACCTATGAGTGTAAACGAATTCGATTCACCAAAAATTTCAAAAGAAATGTTGGAACTCGGTATTCCTATACTTGGTATCTGTTACGGATTACAATTAATGTGCAAACTACTTGGAGGGAAAGTAGAATCTGCCCCGGATCGTGAGTATGGTAAAGCCCACCTTGAAATATTCAAGAAAGATTTTCTTTTTAACGGTGTTGATGATGGTTCGGTTATATGGATGAGTCACGGAGATTATGTTACAAAATTGCCCGAAGGATTTTCTTTAACTGCCAAAACGGAGAATTCTCCACTCTGTGCAATCTCAAATCCGCAGACGAAAATTTATGGAATTCAGTTCCATCCCGAAGTTGCTCATACAATATTCGGCAAGAAAATATTGGATAATTTTTTGTTTGATATCTGTAATTGCAAAGCAGATTGGACTTCCAAAAATTTCATTAATACTGTAATCAATGAAGTAAAACAAAAAGTTGGAAATAAAAAAGTAATCTGTGCTTTAAGCGGCGGCGTGGATTCATCAGTTGCTGCTGTTTTAATTCATCAGGCAATCGGTGATCAGCTTTTTTGTATTCATGTTGATCATGGCATGATGCGTAAAGATGAAAGCGTTTCTATCATTAAAATGTTCAGTGATAATTATAAGATGCGTGTTGATCACGTTGATGCTTCTCAACTTTTTCTTACACGTCTTGTTGGAATTATAGATCCCGAAAAGAAAAGAAAAATTATCGGTAATACTTTTATAGAAGTATTTGAAACCGAGTCCAAAAAATTATCTGATGCAGAGTTTCTCGTTCAAGGTACACTTTATCCCGATGTAATAGAATCATTCTCTGTGAAAGGTGCCTCAGCTACTATTAAGACACATCATAATGTTGGCGGACTTCCCGAAAAAATGAAATTAAAATTGATCGAACCATTCCGTGAACTTTTTAAGGATGAAGTAAGAGCAATCGGAAGAGAACTTGGTTTGCCGGATATTTTTGTTAAGCGTCACCCGTTTCCCGGTCCAGGACTTGCTGTGCGTGTTTTAGGTGAGATCACTGTAGAAAGATTAGATCTGCTTCGCGAGGTTGAT
>QYQI01000146.1 GCA_007280825.1 Ignavibacteriales bacterium
ATTAAGAGCTATGACGAAAAAACTAATCCCAAGTAAAATAATTCACATAAAAAGGAAGAAAATGATGGAAAATATAATAATAGGAGGCAGAAAATTATTAAATGAAGAAAATTATTTAAAAATTGAGAAAACAATCAAGGAATTTGGCAATTTAAAAGGTGTACTTGATATAAGGGTTTAGTTATGAGAACTAATATCTAATTTATATATGCTAAAAAACAGAAATATTTTAATAACCGGAGGTCCCGGATCGTTTGGAAAAACATTTGTTCCTATGACTCTAAAGAAGTACAATCCCAAAAAATTAATTATATATTCACGGGATGAAATGAAACAATGGGAAATGGCCGAATCTTATAAGAATGATTCCAGGGTAAAGTTCATTATTGGTGATGTGCGTGATAAGGAAAAGATTGACAGAGCGCTGGATGGGATAGACTATGTAGTGCATGCTGCCGCGACAAAAATTGTTCCCATTGCAGAGTATAATCCCTTTGAATGCGTTAAAACAAATATCATTGGAGCAATGAATGTAATTAATGCTTGCATTGATAAGCGTATTAAACGAGTTGTAGCATTATCAACAGATAAAGCAAGTAATCCAATAAATTTATATGGTGCAACAAAACTTGCCTCAGATAAACTCTTTATCGCCAGTAACTCATTTACTGATGAACATAACACAAATTTTGCGGTAGTTCGTTATGGAAATGTAATGGGTTCTAGAGGATCAATAATTCCTTTCTTTTTTTCCCAAAAGAGTACAGGAGTTATCCCAATTACAGATCAAAGAATGACCCGGTTTATGATTACTTTAGAACAAGGAGTTAAACTTGTTTGGCATGCGTTTGACGACATGCATGGAGGTGAAATTTATGTTAAAAAAATTCCATCAATGTTCGTAACTGATATTGCCAAGGCAGTTGCACCTAGCGCAAAGCAAGAAATAATTGGAATCAGACCGGGCGAAAAAATTCATGAACAAATGATTGGTCTTGAGGATGCACCTTATACTTATGAATATGGAAGTTACTATAAAATTCTTCCTGCCATTAATAATTGGGCTGAGAATAAGAATAAAATCAAAAAAGGGAAAAAAGTAAATAGTGATTTTAGTTATACCTCAGATACCAACAAAGAATGGATGTCAATTGAGGCTCTAACTAAATGGATTTCAAAAAATTCAGTTCCATTAAATCTCATTTAGGGAAAAAATAAGGGAAAGGCTGATCGTACAATATCCATTTCACCAATGAGAAGAAGTATTTTAATTACAGGAGGTTCTGGTTTACTTGCGCTCAACTGGGCTTTAACCTTTAGGGAAAAATATAATATTATTTTGGGGATCCATAAAAGAAAAGTGGAATTGAAGGATGTTACCACCATGTCATTAAACCTTGAATCACTGGATGCTCTTGTTGCAACTATCCGGGAGACTAACCCTTATTTGATTATTCACACGGCAAGCCTTACCAATGTTGAAGAATGTGAAGATAATCTTGCATTAGCCTATCATGTTCATGTAAATTTAACTAAAAATGTTGCTGAAGCTGCGGCTTTTCATGGAACAAAGTTCATTCATATTTCGACCGATCATTTTTTCAAGGGCGATATACCTTATGTAAATGAAAATGAAAATTATGCACCACTAAATGTGTACGCATATACAAAAGCAGAGGCTGAAAAGGCTGTTCAGGGGATAAATTTTAATTCCCTTATTATCAGAACAAATTTTTTTGCCTGGGGCCCAAGTTATAGAAGATCTTTTAGTGATTTTGTTATCTATTCTCTGAGAGCTAACAAAAAGATAACTCTTTTTTCTGACGTTTTTTTTACTCCTATTATTTCAGAGAAATTAATAAAAATTGTGCACGAGCTTTCAGATTTACAGGCAAAAGGTATTTTTAATGTGGTTGGAGATGAACGAATATCCAAATATGAATTTGGACTCCGGATTGCAAAATATTTCAACTTAGATAGCAGCTTGATAAGTGACGGATCAATGACATCAAATACTACCCTGGTTAAAAGACCACTTGATATGAGTCTTTCAAATAAAAAAACTACAGATTTTATTGGAAAAAAAATTGGCAACGTAGATGAATTTATACTTAGACTTTTGGAACAGGAGGAAAAAGGGATTACAAAAGAAATTAATAATATTGCTTCGAATTGACAACTCCATCCGGCAATACTATAACCACTGAACACATAAAAATTTTCAAAGCAACAAGTCGGGTAATAATCTAAAAAAATATGATAAAAAGATACAAAGTGGCTTTTATCGGTGGCGGTTATATGGCAACCGAGCATCTAAAGGCGTTTAAAAGCATCCCCGGTGTTCAACTCGCCGGGATTTACGATCTTATACGTTCGCAATCTGAATCTGTTGCGCTTGAATATGGCATAACAAAAGTTTGTGACAGCATTGAAGAACTGTATCTAAGCACCCGGGCAGATCTCGTGGTGATAGCAGTATCCGAATTATCCACCTGTGAGGTTGTTTTGAAGGTTTTTGAATTTCCCTGGATTTGTCTTATTGAAAAACCTGTTGGATACAATTTTGAAGATGCTCAGCAGATTGCTATTGAAAGAAAAGCAAGAAATCGGGATGCCTATATTGCTCTCAATCGTCGTCATTACTCCAGTACCCGTCATGTAGTTGAAGCGCTTGAAAAACATGAGGGGAAAAGGTTGGTTCATGTTTATGACCAAGAGAATCCCCGCGTGGGACTGGCAGGGGGCAAGCCAAGTTTGGTCGTTGATCATTGGATGTATGCTAACTCTATTCATGTCATCGATTATTTTAACATTCTGTGTCGTGGAGATTTAGTATCTGTTGAGAATATAATAAAATGGGAACCAGGTATCCCCTGTTTTGTATTGTCGAAGTTGTCCTATACCTCTGGCGACATTGGGATTTACGAGGCAATATGGGAAGGACCTGGTCCCTGGGCGGTAACAGTTACCACTCACTCACGTCGCTGGGAACTTCGTCCGCTGGAACAAGCTTTCACACAGAAGTATAAATCCCGTAAAAACGAACCTGTACAAGTTCATCCTTGGGATATACAATTCAAACCGGGATTACGGCTTCAGGCAGAAGAGGCATTAAAAGCAGTTAGGGGTGAACCAAATAAACTTCCCAAACTTGAGGATGGATTAAGAGGTATGAACTTAATAAAGCAAATCTATGGCATATAGAATTGCAATTGCCGGAGCAGGTCAGCTTGGTTCACGCTATTTGCAAGGACTTGCTTTCTTTGAAAGTCCATTGGAAATAACTGTTTTCGACATTTCAAAAGAATCTTTAGGTATTGCAAAACAACGCTATCTCGAATGCAATAATAAAGACCATGAAGTAGTCTATACGACCAACATTGAGCAAATACCATCTACCTTGGATATGGTAATTGTTGCCACAACTGCTGATGTTAGGCCAATAATTGTTAAAAGCATAAACAGAATTTCTAAGGTGAAGTACTGGATTCTGGAGAAAGTAGTTGCACAAAGCAATTTTGAACTAATAGAAATTAAAAATACTATTGAATCTACAATTCCTGTTTGGGTAAATACACCAAGGTATTTAATGCCATTGTACAAAAATTTTAAGGAAAATTTTGCGCATTCAAGACCAATTAAAATGACTATTACCGGTGTAAAAGGATTAGCATGTAACTCTATTCATTATATTGATTTTGTCTCCAGATGGAATAAATCACAAGTTAAGAACATAGATATTTCAGAACTTGATAAAAAATGGAAACCTGCTAAGCGAAATGGATTTTTCGAGGTTGATGGAAAGATATCTATCACATTTGACGATGGATCACAACTTGTATTAACCACAAGTAATTTAAATACCACATATAAAATTACTATTGAAATTGATCATGAATTATGGAAAGTTTTTGAATCAGACGGTTTTGCAGAAAATAATGAAGGTAAAATTATCTCTGGTGAATTCTTGTTACAAAGTCAAATCACTGGCCCCTTGTTGAATATAATTTTTAATGATGGAAAATGTGATTTACCCACTCTTGACGAGTCAATAGCGCAACATATTCCTTTTATTGAATCATTAATTACGCACTGGAATCAATATATGCCGGAAGAAATATCTCGTTTGCCTATTACATAATTACCGGTTCATCTCCGTATTGTTGCAGCTATTAATGACATCACATAAAAAATCAGCATCTGCTAATTGAAAATAAACAATGACAATAAAAAGTAAAACCTGGCAAAAGGCAATATTATCAAACAATGCCTCAATTGAAGATGCAGTTATTAATTTGAATAATTCATCCTTAAAGATAATATTGGTTGTTAATAAAAATAATAAATTTGAAGGCACTATTACAGATGGAGATATTCGCCGCGGTTTATTAAAAGGTTTGAATCTTAAAAGTCCTATCAACAGTATAATCCATAGGAAAGCCTTAGTTGTCCCTCCGACAATTATACAAGACTCAGTTAAGCAGTTGATGGTTACAAATAAAATTCAACAGATACCTATATTGGATAATGACAAAAATATAATTGGATTATATTTATGGGGCGATTTAAGTATACCGGTTTATCATTCAAATTTAATGGTAATCATGGCGGGAGGATTGGGTAAACGGCTTTTACCTCACACGAATAATTGTCCAAAGCCTATGCTTAAAATATCAGGTAAACCCATGCTGGAGCATATTATAATTCGTGCTAAACAGGAAGGGTTCATAAATATTGTTTTGGCTATTAATCATCTAGGTAATTTAATTGAGGATTATTTTGGAAATGGGGAACGGTTTGGAGTAAATATTAAATATTTAAAGGAAAAGTCACCAATGGGTACAGCAGGTGCTTTAAGCCTTTTAAACCCTTTTCCTGAAGAATCTTTTATAGTCACAAATGGTGATGTAATAACAGATTTAAATTATGCTGAAATATTAAATTTTCACGAATATCAGGATGCATATGCTACAATGGCTGTTAAACTTCATGAATGGCAGCATCCTTTCGGCATAGTAAGTACAGATGGTTTTAAAATTGTTGGATATGAGGAGAAACCAATCACACGACGTTATATTAATGCAGGCATTTATGTTTTGAAATCAGATAGTCTAAAAATGATTTCAAATAAAAAACCATGCGATATGCCGGATATTTTTGAAAAACTTAGATTTAATTCAAAAAGAATATTAGCATATCCTATACATGAACCCTGGCATGATGTTGGAAAAGCAGAGGATTTACAAAAAATAAACGAATCTACTAAATGATAACGCATTTTAATGGTTCTTCACAATAATCCGTACTTATAGATATATTTGAATGATAAATTTGATGTCCAATGAGTACAAGTTTGTTGCATCATGCTTTTGACTGATCTTCTACAGTTGCGACGAGCCATCGAATTGCAAATAGTTGATATCCAGGATGATGTGTTTTAAAAAACGGTATTTTTGTAAAAATGCGGTGGTATTAACAATTTCAATAAAGTTATTAACAAATTGAAATACAGATATAATAGTGATTATATTTGGGGTGTCACAATATTGATCATTATGTTTGTACGAACCAAACGGACCGGAAAAAACGAGTACCTTCAGATTGTTCAAAACTATCGCGAAGGGTACAAAACCAAGCAACACATCATTGGTAACCTTGGCCGCGTAGACGAAGTGGCCGGAAGCAAAGATATCGATACCCTGATCTCCAAACTGTCCAATTATTCCAAAGAAACATTGATGGTTTTAAACGGGCAAAGCAAAATCGACGCCCATAGTATCTCTATTGGACCTGCTTTGATCTTTGAACGGTTATGGAATGAACTGGGGTTGCCCTCCATCATCCAGGGAATGACCGACGGGCGGAAATTTTCATTTGATATGGAACGGGCCATCTTTCTTACCGTATTGAATCGTTTGTTTGTCAGTGGCAGTGATCGTTCCTGCGAACAGTGGAAAAAGCATTATCGAATCGAGGGAACGGAATCTTTGGCCTTGCATCACCTCTACCGGGCCATGGGGTTTTTGGGAACAGAACTGCCGGACCAACGGGGCGCAACTCCATTTTCTCCCCGTTGCAATAAAGACCGTATTGAAGAACGCCTGTTTGAATGTCGCAAGGATCTGTTCAGCGGACTGGATCTGGTTTTCTTTGATACGACCTCGATCAATTTTGAAGATGTCCCTTATACACATCTCCGATCCCACGAGACTCCTGAG
>QYQI01000014.1 GCA_007280825.1 Ignavibacteriales bacterium
GCGTGTAAAACGGTCTGCGAACATCAACGTTCCTTTAAAAATACTTGTTTCTTTAACTGACTGGAGAAAAAATGCTGAGCACGATGGTTCGAAAGGACAATTATCGCCATCCAAATCAGATATAAAAAAGTAATATGTGTCTCGCATAACCGAAAGCAATGTCATTCCAAAACTAGATTTATCAACTGTATAATCATGATGATGAGTGACAGGAAGTTCGTAAAAAGTTTCTTTACCTTCCCACTTTACCCAATCAGTTTGTGCATTAAGATTATATGTAGAACTGAATAAGAATAAATAAATACAAATGCTTAATGCTTTTCCAACTTTGAATCTTTTCACATTATTCCTAAAAAATAATCACTCAGGCATTTAGGCACCAACGATCAATCTTTCAACAATTCTCTCGCAATTATAATTCTCTGAATCTCCGAAGTACCTTCGTAAATTTCCGTGATCTTCGCATCGCGTAAATATCTTTCAACTAAATATTCTCTAACGTAACCATAACCACCGTGGATTTGGATCGCCTCAAGTGCGCATTCAACTGCGATTTTAGAAGAATATAATTTTGCCATTGCAGATTCTTTAACATATTTCTTTCCGGCGTCTTTTAATGCTGCTGCTTGAAGAGTTAAAAGCTTAGCAGCTTCAACTTTCGTTGACATATCTGCAAGCTTAAATTGAATTGCCTGATGGTTAGAAATTTCAGTTCCAAAAGCTTTGCGAGTTTTTGCATATTTAGTAGCGGCATCAAGACATCCTTCAGCAATTCCAACAGCTTGTGATGCAATTCCAATTCTTCCGCCGTTCAAAGTATTCATTGCAAAGTTAAATCCTTTGCCGACTTCCCAAATAATATTTTCTTCCGGAACTTGGCAGTTTTCAAAAGTTAACGAACAGGTATCGCTGCTTCTAATTCCAAGTTTATCTTCTTTAACTCCGTGACCAAAACCCGGCGTTCCTTTTTCTACAAGAAATGTTGTTATACCGTGATGAGCTTTTTCTTTATCTGTTTGAGTAACAACTAAATAATAATCGGCGGAAGATCCATTGGTAATCCAGTTCTTCATTCCGTTAATAACCCAGTGATTGCCTTCTTTATGTGCTGATGTGTTTTGCTTAGTTGCATCACTTCCGGCTTCAGGTTCAGACAATGCAAATGCCCCAAGTTTTTCTCCGCGTGCAAGTGGTTTTAAATATTTTTCTTTTATGAGATCGCTTCCCCACTTTTCCAATCCGTAACAAACTAATGAATTGTTTACGGACATTATTACTCCCAGACTTGCATCAACTTTTGAAATCTCAATCATTGCTAAAACATAACTAACGGTATCAAGTCCGGCGCCGTCATATTGAGGCGAAACCATCATTCCCATAAATCCAAGTTCGCCAAGTTTCTTTACCAATTCAGCAGGGAATTTAGATTCTTTATCCCGCTCAACTGAAGTTGGAGCTATTTCAGATTCTGCAAACTCGCGAGCTGTCTGCTGGATCATCAATTGTTCTTCTGTGAATTCGAAGTTCATCCTTTCCTCTTATTAATCTAATTTTGATTTGTTGTTTACATTTCAAAACTACTGAAAGGATTTCAAATATCAAATCCTCATTCTAATACTCAGGCACTAAGTGACTAAGGAACTGAAGCATTCAGTAACTTCTATCTTTGTCACTTTCCATCTTGATCTCTATATTTGTTTCAATGAATACCAATAACAAGAAAATACAACTTAAAGGACTAACGCTTCCAGAACTTGAAGAGTATTTCGTTTCAATCGGCGAACCAAAGTTCAGAGGCAGACAAGTCTTTAATTGGATGTATAATCATCTTGCTGCTGATTTTTCCGAAATGGGGAATATTTCAAAAGAGCTTAGACAAAAACTTTCTGCAAACTGCGAACTGCAAACTTTAAACTTAGTAACTACTCAAAATTCACCATCAACCGGAACAAAAAAATATTTGTTTGCAACACATGATGAACGGAAGATCGAATCGGTCGTAATTCCAGAAAAAGAAAGAAATACACTTTGTATCTCCACTCAAGTCGGCTGCCCGCTTGATTGTAAATTTTGCGCAACAGGACTAATGGGTTATAAAAGAAATCTCTCTGTCGGTGAAGTTGTAGATCAATATCTTCTCACAGCTAAAGAGCATGGTAAAAAAAATATTACGAACATTGTTTATATGGGAATGGGAGAACCATTTCTTAACTACGAAACAACATTAAAGTCAGTAGAAATTTTTACACACGAGCTTACAAAAGGATTGAGCAGACTACGCATTACAATTTCAACTGCTGGCATAGCACCAAGAATAAAAGATCTTGCCGATTGCGGTGTTCGCGTTAAACTTGCTTTCTCACTCCATTCCGGATTTGAAGATATTAGAAGTATGATAATGCCAATCAACAAAAAATATTCTCTCAAAGAAAACCTTGAGGCATTAAAATATTATGCAAAGAAAACCAAAACACGAATCACTTTTGAATACACAATGCTTAAAGATATTAACGACCGGAACGAAGATATAAAAGCGCTTACTAAAATTTGCAGTTCTATTCCGTCAAAAATTAATATCATTCCGTTTAATAGTATAAAACACATGGCTCCGGAAGGAATTTCTTCTAAACTTGAGCCGACTTCACTAACAGAGATTCATCAATTTGCCGATAAACTCCGTAATAACAATATCACCGTAATGATTCGCGAAACACAAGGTGATGATATAGCGGCGGCATGTGGGCAGTTGGCAGTTAAGATAAATTAGGGAGGAAAAAACTTTGCATATCTTCGGGCGTATCAAAATCTTTTAAAATTTGGGAGTAACCACATTCCCAATTTTTTTTCTTCGTATCGCCATCATCTCGAATCATTCGAAGTGAAGAAGCTTGATCAGCAGTTAAAATTTTTTCGAATATTTTTTTCTTAAATAAAACCGGATGGCCTTCCTTTCCGTTATAACACGGTTGTATCCAATCTTTGCTGTCATCTATTTGAGAAATTAGTTCACTGTAAAATTTTTCTTGATGAAACGGCTGATCTACAAAATGATATATGATCCAATCCGAATCTTTTAATTCTGTTAATCCGGTTTGAAGCGAAGTGAACATACCATGCTCATAGTTCGGATTATAAATGCAATTGACTCTTTTGTGGAATTGAGAATTGAGAATTGAGAATTGAGAATTAATGATTGATCCTATCTTGTATTTTTGAAATCCAGTTACGACAACAACTCTTTCGCAAACTGTTAAAAGCTTTTCAACTATTGTTACAACAAATGATTTACCCTTGTAAAACATTAACGGTTTGAACTGTCCCATTCTACCCGATAATCCGGCTGAGATTAGCAACCCGTTTATGATCGGTTTACTCATTTATTTAATAATTTTTCTTTTAGAAGTTTTGGCGAGCTCGGTTCGATGTTAGGATTCCAACTCTTTAGAGCAGAGGTATCCTTCAATCCATTTCCGGTAAAAAGAAGCAGAGCAGTTTGGTCACGCAATTTATTTAGTGATATATATTTTTTATATGCAGCAAATGTTGATGAAGAAGATGGCTCAATCAATATTCCGTAATTCTGCGCAACAAATTTTTGTGCTTCCAGTATTTCATTGTCGCTCACTTGTATTGCTTCACCTTTTGTTTTTATAATTGCATCATAAGTCATGTATAAACATCTTGGTGCACCGGCAGAAATGGAATCGGCAATACTTTTAGCCGGCATGTATTCGAACTTTTGATCCTTCATATATCTAACAACTGCATTACTTCCTTCGGCCTGAACAGCAATTAATTTTGGAAGTTTTTCAATCCAGCCAAGCTCTTTCAATTCCCATAAACCTTTATACAGCCCACTCAATACAACTCCGTCACCGGTGGGAACAAAAATTAGGTCGGGCATTTTTCCTTTAGTTGTCATATAAATATCATATGCTGCAGATTTTTTACCCTCAATGGTAAGCGGATTATAACCTGTGTTTCTATTGTATAATTTTTTCTCTGAGGATATTTCCAGACAAGTATCGAATGCCAGATCATAGTCACCATCAACTAAATAAATTTCAGCTCCGTAAGATTGGATTTGAATCCGTTTTGCTTCTGGAATAAGTTTCGGAACAAAGATCATTGATTTCAATCCTAGCCGTGCGCAGATTCCCGCTAATGAAGAACCCGCATTCCCGGTTGAAGCCGCGGCAATCTCTTTTATACCAAGCTCTTTTGCCTTAAGAGCAACTAAACTAGAAGCACGGTCTTTAAACGACAAAGTAGGATTACGTGTGTCATCAAGTACAAAAAAATTGTTCCCATTGAAAGAATATTTTAAAAGACAATTTGATGGAAGAGATAATTTCTCAATGTCGTTCCGAAGAAGCGAAGAGATTGAGGGATTTTTCAAATCAAGCGGCCATAAATAATTATACTGCCAAAATCTTCCCGGTTGAAGTTTTAGGAATTCCTTCCTCTTGTATTTCTTTTGAATTGATTCATAATCATATTCAATTAAAAGAACTCCTCGCAACGGTTGGTTCTTTTCAATCATGCCGCAAGATGGACAGAGATAGATCAGATTTTTTTCTATCTCATCTTTGTCGTACGTCTTACCACAATCAAAACATTTGTAATAATATTTTTTCATGGTTTCCTAATAGCCACGACATTTATGTCGTGGTAATATGAAACCACCCCCTTTTATTCCCCCTCCTTAATAAGGAGGGGGACACAGGGGGAGGTCATTAAATTAAATCCACGGGATAAATCCCGTGGCTATATTAAAAATTATAAGAATTAGCTTCTTCATCCGATACAATATAAACTGGTATTGTACTTCGTGTCACATTGTTAATCCCATAATTGCTTTGGCTGTATGCAAACGATTTTCCGCTTCATCAAAAACGATTGAGATATTCGGGTTATCAAGAATCTCATCAGTCACTTCATTGTTTCTATCAGCAGGAAGTGCGTGCATAAGTTTTACATTTTTATCGGCAAGTTTTATACGCTTATCATCGCAAATCCAACTTTTATTTTTTTCAAGATTACTTTTCATTTCTTTCTTGCATTGATCTTCATGCGAGAGATAATAATCTTCATCATAAAAACCAAAGCCACCCCAATTTTTTGGAATAACAATCTGCGCGCCTTCAAATGCTTCATCCATATTATTTGTGAAGCGTAAACTTCCGCCGCCATCTTTTGCATTCTTCTGAGCTTTCTCTACAATATTTTTACTGAGAGGAAATTCTTTTGGATGGGCAACAGTTACATCAATTCCGTAACGCGGGAAAAGAAGAATTTGTGTCTGAGGAACACTCAGCGGTTTTGAATGCGTTGTTGCATATGCCCAGCTTACTGTTACTTTTAATCCTTTTGTATTTCTGCCGAGATGTTCGAAGATCGTCATTAAATCTGCAAGTCCTTGAAATGGATGATAAACATCATCCTGCAGCGACATAACCGGTTTTCTTGAATTGGCCGCGAGTTCATTTAAATATTTGTTGCCGATTCCGTAGAAACAATTGCGGCATGCAATTCCGTGTCCCATACGGCTAAGAATTATTGCGGTATCTTTTGCAACTTCACCGTGAGTGATTTGCATTTTGTCGGGAGTAAGATCGTGCGCATGTCCGCCAAGCTGTGTCATCCCCGCTTCCATAGAGTTACGCGTGCGTGTTGATTGCTCGAAGAACATCATGAACAATGTTTTATACGGCAGCCAGAGTGTGGGTTCTTCCGCATAGAATTTCTTTTTCAAATCAAACGCCGTGTCAAAAACTATATCGAGTTCTTCTTTTGTCCAGTTGTCTTCAGTTATAAAATGTCTTCCTCTGAAACGAGTTTCCATTATTCCTCCAATAAGAAATATTCAGTTACTTAATTCTCTCTATTAACTCAAACGGAAACAGAGAATAAAACTTTGTTGCCTTCAGCAAATCTTCAAGAATAAGTTCTTCTTTTGATGAGTGAGCAAGTTCCTCTTTGCCCGGTGCAAAACCGATTGTTGGAATTCCAAAATGTCCGGCAGTTGCAACTCCGTTGGTAGAGAAACTCCATACACCGCTCTTTGCTTTTCCAATTGCTTCCTTAGAAGTTCTCATCGCTGCATCAACAAGCGGATGTTTCTCATCATAAACCCACGTAGGGAAATATGCTTCTTGTGAGAATTTCGTTCCCTTCCAGCTTGTTCCTTCAACATTTGGAATGGAAATCTTTGCATCGCTTTTATGTTTCTTGATTATCGCTTTCAATTCTTTCACAACAGAATTTTTATTCTCACCAATCGTCATTCTTCTATCAAGATGGATCTCGCAGAAATCAGAAACAGAACAAACAGACGGCGCTTTGGAAACAATTTGACTAACGGTTATCGAACCTTTGCCGAGCGGTTGTTTTGGTTTTAATTTTTTATCAAGCTTTTCAATATCAGAAATTATCGGCTGCATTTTGTAGATAGCATTAATTCCTTTCTGGTTGTGCGCGCCGTGAGCGGATTTCCCGGTTACCGTAATTTTCAATTCCATTCTTCCCCGCTGTCCGCGGTAAACTTTTAGATCGGTCGGTTCGCCAAGAACAACAAAATCCGGTTTAATTCCTTCGTTCGCAATAATATGATAAAGCGGATAACCGTCGGCATCTTCTTCAAGCACCGAACCGACAACATAAAGCGTGAATGGAAAATCATTTCCGTAAATCGCTTTCAAAACTTTTCCGGCGATCATGAATCCAGCCATTGCGGGTTTCTCATCAACAACTCCGCGTCCAAACATTTTCCCATTTTCAATAACACCGCCAAAAGGAGGATGCGCCCACGTTTCAGTATCGGTTACTTTCACTGTATCAACGTGTGCATCAAACATAATTTTTATTGGTCCGTTCCCGATTCTTCCTATCGCATTTCCGAATCCATCATGAAACGCTTCATCAAATCCGTACTCTTGCATCTTCGATACAATAAATTCTACAATTTCTTTTTCTTCCCCGCTATAGCTTTTGATTTGAATCAGTTTTTGAATTAGAGCGAAAAGATTTTCTTTCTCTGCTTCGACAGCATTAAATAATTTTTCTTTCATGTTTATTCCAAATCTATTTTGTAACTAAACAAAATTACAAAATTGCTTACACACTTAATACCAGTATACCTTATATTTATGATGTTCAAGAAAAAAAACTGGAATTATAATGTCTGATAAGATGCAGCCGGTTCCTTTCCAAAATCTGTTGGGCTGGATATTTCAAGAGTACGGTAACCAGAAATCCATCTTCGGGATTCCATCTTCAAAGTTTTATTATGTTAAAGAAAAGGGAGATGAGAAGATCTTTGATGAATGTCTTGAAACTCCGATCGGTCCTGCAGCCGGTCCTCATACCCAGTTAACCCAAAATATAATTTGCGCATATCTAACCGGCGGCAGATTTTTTGAACTTAAGACTGTTCAAAAGCTGGATGATTTAAAGATTGATAAACCGTGCATTGATGCAACTGATGAAGGTTATAATGTTGAATGGTCTCAAGAACTGAAACTTGATGAATCGTATGATGAATATGTTAAAGCATGGTTTCTAATTCATTTGATTAAAGATCTGCTCGGACTCTCTAAATCGAAGAGAGGGTTTGTTTTCAATATGAGTGTTGGTTACGATCTTGATGGGATCAAAACTCACCGCATGGATCGCTTCATTGAAGAATTAAAGGATGCATCTAAGAATGAATTATTTTCTAAGTACAAATCAGTTTTAAGAGATCAACTGAATAGCAGCGCTGCATTCAAATTGCTGGAAAATGGTTTTGGAATTACTAGAAGCAAACGTGATGAAATCATTCTGAACATAGAAAAGATATCACCGCATATATCTAATTCGGTTACACTTTCAACAATGCACGGCTGCCCTCCTCATGAAATTGAAGCTATCGCAAAATATCTTATCAAAGAAAAAGGATTACACACGTATGTAAAATTAAATCCGACTCTTTTAGGATTTGATTTTGTAAATGATACTCTGCATAAACTCGGATATAAATATATCCATCTCGACAAGAATTCGTTCGATCATGATCTTCAATATCAAGATGCAATTCCTATGATTAATAGATTAAGATCGTTTGCCTCCGCATACAATAAAACTTTCGGGATTAAACTTTCCAACACATTGGGAGTAAAAAATACAATCCAAGCATTACCCGGTGATGATATGTATATGTCGGGCAGATCGCTTTATCCGCTTACAATAAACCTTGCGTACAAATTAGCAAACGAATTCAACGGTGAAATAAATATTTCTTATTCGGGTGGAGCTAACAACAGCAACATAAACAAAATTTTAGAAACCGGAATAAGACCAGTTACTTTTGCTACAGAATTATTGAAACCCGGCGGATATTTACGCCTTTTACAAATTGCGGAAACGATCGAAAAGAATTCATCAAAGATCGAACATAGTTTTAATAAAAATATTGCTTATCTGAAAATTTTAGCAAAAGCATCTCTGTCAGATAAAAATTATACTAAAGAGAAGCGAGAAATAAATTCCATAAAGATTCCCAAAAGTCTGCCGGCTTTTGATTGTTACATCGCCCCCTGTCAAGAAGCATGTCCAATACATCAAGATGTTGCATCGTATATCAAATTAGTTGAACAAAAAAGATACGAAGAAGCATACGAGTTGATCGTTTCAAAAAATCCATTGCCGCATATAACAGGTTACATTTGCGATCATCAATGTATGTATCATTGCACACGTTGGGATTATGATGAGCCAGTGTTGATTCGTGATCTTAAGAAAGAAGCTGCACTCAATGGTTTTGATTCATATATAAAAAAATTTAATGACACTGTCATTGCGAGGAACGAAGAGACGAAGCAATCCATAGGCAATAATTACTTCGCTGGAGTTCGCAATGACAATAATATAAAAGTTGCAGTCATCGGAGCTGGACCATCGGGTTTATCAGCCGCATATTTTTTAGCCAAAGCGGGATTTGATGTAACTATTTTTGAAAAAGAAATGAATGCTGGCGGTATAGTTCAGAATGTATTGCCAAGATTCCGCTTACCAAAAGAAGCAATTGAAAAAGATATTGAGTTCATCGAAAAACATGGAATCAGATTTGTTTTTGGTTTCGATCCAAATTTCTCAGTTAATAAACTGAAGAAAGAAGGGTATAAATATATCTACATTGCTATCGGTGCAGAAGCATCAAATAAAATTAAAATTGATGGCGATAACAAAAATATTTTTGATGCGATTGAGTTCTTGAAAGATTATCACAATGATCAATTAACAAAACCCGGTAAGTTTGTTGCTGTTATTGGCGGCGGTAATTCGGCGATGGATAGCGCCCGTGCTGCAATCCGGTATAAAGGAGTTAAAAAAGTTTACTTAATTTATCGCCGCACAAAAGAACAAATGCCGGCAGATAAAGAAGAATTTTATTCCGCTCTTGAAGAAGGTGTGGAGTTCAAAGAATTGCTGCTTCCAATCAAGTTTCAAAATGGAATTCTAACTTGTCAGAAAATGAAACTAAGTGAGACCGGATCTGATGGAAGAAAAAATGTTGTACCGGTTGATGGAGAGTATGAAGAAATTCGAATTGATTCCGTAATCTCTGCAATCGGTGAAAATGTTAAAACAGAATTTTTGACAAATAATAAAATCCAGTTAGAAAACAATAGAGTGAAAGTTTTCGAGAATAATGAGACGATGATGGAAAATGTTTTTATCGGTGGAGATGCGTTAAGAGGACCATCCACAGTAGTAGAATCAATTGCGGATGGAAAGAAAGCAGCAGAAACAATTATTAAGAAAGAAAATGTTAAAGTTGAACAGTACTCTGTTAAAAATTATTTTGCCAATGATCAACAACTTTTCGAAGACATAGGAAAAAGAAAAGGTGAAATTGCCAATCAGACTTATACAAATATTAATCTTGAAGCCGGAAGGTGTTTAGGATGCAATTTTATCTGCAATAAGTGCGTTGAGGTTTGTCCGAACCGCGCTAATGTTGCAATAATGTCGAATTCGGATTTCTTCAAAGATCAATATCAGATTATCCATCTTGATCAATTATGCAACGAATGCGGCAACTGCGAAACCTTCTGCCCTTACCAAGGAGCGCCGTATAAAGAGAAGTTCACATTTTTTAAGAATGAAAAAGATTATACTCAAAGCGCTAACGACGGATTTTTCTTTGATGAGAATAAAAATCTCGCAACAGTAAATGTAAGATTGAGATCAGAAAATGGAACGATCACT
Source organism: Ignavibacteriales bacterium (assembly GCA_007280825.1). Lineage (GTDB taxonomy): Bacteria > Bacteroidota > Ignavibacteria > Ignavibacteriales > Melioribacteraceae > Fen-1258. The sequence goes on from QYQI01000014.1 coordinate 10,252, forward strand.
TTTGATAATCGGGGAGAGGTTCTTCAATCAACAATCAGTAACCGAAACGAGATAATTCAATTAATAAAAACTTTTCGTAGAGAGTATTCTTTTCTAATTTGAAATAATTAACGAGTTGTTAATTCCTTTGCACTTTCATTAATGGCTTCGATGATTTGTTTGTACCCGGTACATCTGCACAGATTCCCCGCAATTGCATCTTTGATTTCTTCTTCGGTTGGATTTGGATTTTCTTCTAGCAAAGCATAAGCTGATAAGACCATTGCAGGCGAACAGAATCCGCATTGAACTGCGCCGTACTTTAAAAAATTTTTTTGAATCGGATGTAGTTCATTTCCATTTGCTATCCCTTCTATTGTAACGATCTCACTTCCTTCAATTTGTGCTGCAAGAATCAAACATGAATTAACGGCTTTTCCATTCATCAAGACTGTACACGCACCACACTCTCCAACTCCGCATCCTTCCTTTGTTCCGGTTAGATTTAATTTAGCTCTGAGTAGATCGAGCAAACGGATACTCGGTTCAGTCTCTACTGTAACTTGTTTTCCGTTAAGTATGAATTTCAAACTGATCATTTTATTCTTTTCGTCATTCGATTAAGCATTTGATAAAACATTTGCTGTACAACCGGCAATTTATATTCACTTGACCAGCGTAATCCGGTTAATTTTATTATCTCATCTCCAATTTTACTAGCAAGAGATCTTAAAAAATTATCATTTACAACTTTACCTTCTGCAAATTTCTCCAGGTCAGGAAAACGAGTTCCAATTGGAGTTGCAGCGCCGGAAGCAATTCTTATTTCATTTATATTATTTTCTTTCAATTCCATCAAAACAGCAAGTGTAATTCTGCTGATTGCTACAGCCTGGCGTCTTCCGAGTTTATAAAAATCTCCTACAAAAGTTTTTGGCGGAACCGGAATATTGATACGGGTTACAATTTCATCTTTCTTCAACTGCGTTTTGTAAGGACCTTGCAAAAATTCTTGTAGTGATATTTCCCGTTTGGAATTAATTGATTCAATTTCTATTGTAGCGTTGTAGATCAATAGAGCCGGAACAGTATCGGCACAAGGAGCGTTGTTCACAAAATTTCCCGCTATCGTTGCACGGTTTCTTATCTGCAAACTGCCGATTGTAGAAACAGCCTTTTTTAGAATCGGTAATTCTTTTGAAGCAATTTGGTTCTTATAAATTTCTGTGAATGTTGTTGCGGCACCTATAGAGATCTTTCCGTTTCTTTGCTCAATTCCCTTAACTTCAGCAATGTGATTAATATCAATCAAAATTTCAGCATCTATAAAACGATTTGATTCTTGTTTTAATCCGGTAACTACATCAGTTCCGCCGGCAATTATTTTTAAAACTTTATCATGATTTGAAAGAATGCTAAGTACCTCGTTCAAATTTTTTGGAGTCAATATTTCTATTAATGGCATCACCGCAAACTTCCTCTTTTCACTTCAACCGGTCTTAGCTTTTTACCTAGCAAAACTTCTTCCAAGTTCAGCGGTAAATTAAAAAATCTGTTTCCGGTTGCATTACTAACTGCATTTGAAATTGCTGCTGCTGTTAATTCCAAAGTGGGTTCCCCAAGTGATTTGGCTCCCCATGGTCCGTAAATTTCTTTCCCTTCAACAAAGATTGGTTTTATTTCTCCAATATCTTTTGCTGTTAGAATTAAATACTGATCAAAATTTAATTCACGGATTAATCCATTTTCTGTTGTTACTTCCTCTAGCATTCCGTAACCCGCGCCTTGTGTAACACCGCCATAAACTTGACCTTCAGCACCAAGTTTATTTATTACTGTTCCGGGATCGTGCACTGCTGTAATTTTATCAAGATATACTTCGCCCGTTCCTAAATTGACACTAACTTCAGCAATCTGACACCCATACACATAAGTAAAGTAAGCGTCTCCTTGTCCCGTATGTTCGTCCCAATCAACGTTTGGACTTTTATACCAGCCGATCGTTGAAAGATTAATTCCGCGAGATGCTGCTAGCTTGCAAAGATCTTTGAAAGTGATTAGTGATCGGTTATCAGTGGTCAGTATTTTATTATCACGAAAAACTATTTCATCTTCTGATTTTAATTTCCATTCTTCTTGAATTAATTCTTCGAATCGTCCGCGTAGAATTTCTGCAGCATTTTTAACAGCACCGCCGCCCATCAAAGTTGCACGCGATGCAACAGTTGGTCCGCTATCCGGCACACGTGATGTATCTGTTTCAAGATAAAATATATTGTCAGTCGTAATTCCTAATTCTTCTGCAACAATTATTGAAAAAGTTGTCCTTAATCCTTGCCCGTTTTCAGCAAGCCCGGAAAGTAAATATGCAGTTCCATCATTTTGAAATGAGAGATAACAAGCTGCAGCATCAATTCCTTCTGCACCAAGTGAGCAACCACGGTAGCTCACCGCGAGACCAATTCCTTTTTTAATAAGTTGATCCGGTTCAATGAATTGCGAATCATTGAAAACCGATTTTGTGAAATCATATTTCTTAACTATTGATTTATCTTTTTTGTACTTCTTCCATTTATTTAGAAAATCAGTATCCTTCGCTGCGACATTCAAAACGGTTAATAGGTTTACATCATGGTTCTGAAGTTTTTGTCCTGTCGCAGTTATTGATCCCGCTTTCAATCCATTAATCTTTCTTACTTCGTATGGAGTAATTCCCAACTTAAGTGCAATCTCATCCATTAAAGACTCATTCGCAAAGATTGGTTGAGGCGAACCGAATCCCCGCATAGCGCCTGTGTATGGATTATTCGTGTAAACAGCACGGACATCGGTATGAACATTTTCAACTTCATAAGGTCCGGTTGCTTGAACAACAGATCGCCAAGTTACAAACGGACTCATCGAGCAGTAAGCACCGCCGTCAGCAAGAATATCTATCTTCATCGCTTTTATCTTACCGGAGTTTGTAAATCCAACTTTATAATTTAAAATGTATGGATGGCGTTTATATGATTCGAGAATTGATTCTTCACGAGTGTAGCGGATTTTCACTGGACGATTAACTTTGATAGCCGCTACTGCAGCGCGTGCAGAAAGAATGCACATTATATCATCCTTTCCGCCGAACGATCCTCCGAGTTGCGCTTGAATTACTTGCACTTTATCTAGCGGAAGATTTACAACCGCCGCTATAATTCTTCTCGCACTAAAAGGATTTTGAATACTGCCGATGATTTTTACTCCGTTTACTCCAAGCGGTATTGCAATAACTGCTTCGGGTTCAATGTAAGCGTGTTCTATTAATTGTGTCGTATAAGTTTGTTCTATTATTTGATCGCTCTCATCAAATCCTTTTTCAATATTCCCTTTACGTAAAGGATGATGGATGATAAGATTACTTCCTAATTCCGGGTGAATTAATATTGCATCCGGTTCAAGTGATTTTTTAGGATCTGTTAAAACTGGTAGAGGTGAAAAATCTATTTTTATTTTTGATAGTGCCGAGCGCAGTCGAGACACATCTTCACCGACCAGCATTGCAAGAACATCTCCGGGTGTTACAACAACTTCATCACAGAAAATGGGCTGATCATTTTTAATCATACCGACTTTCTTTGAGCCAGGAATATCTGCAGATGTGATTATCGAAATGATTGATGCATCATTCTCTATTTCTAAATAATTGATTGAATTAATTTTGGCATGAGTCTCCGGAATTCTAAGCATAACTGCATGAAGCATTCCGTCGAATTTATAATCATCGGCAAATTTAGCGCGACCAGTTACTTTATCGAATCCATCCTCGCGAATTACATTTGTTCCGACAACTGAAAATTTTTTTTTCATTAACTCTCGTCCAGTCATTCTGAGAACAGACGAAGTCTGTGCGAAGAATCTCACATTAATAATTTTGAGATTCTTCATCCCGACTATGTCGGGAATCAGAATGACATTATCATTTTAGTTTATTATAAAGACGTTCACCTTGAATGTAAATCTCATTTTTAATTTTGTTCTCATCAACACCAATCAGCTGAAAATCCTTCATCAAAAAATTTCCATTCTGTAATACAGTATGAATTGGAAATTCCAACATACCAAAAATAAAATGTCCCCAGAAATTATCTCTTGTAATTGGTGTTGGAGGGACATAATCCCAAACGATTAGATCAGCACGGTCATTTTCATTGAGCGTTGCAAAATCCGGGAAATATTTTTTAGCAAATCCGATCTGATCGAAATAAATCTTTTTGATAAGCGCAGTTACTTGATCTCCGCTGATACCTTGGTCTCTAAAAGTTAAAAATATTTGTTTAAGCGAACGGGAAATGTTTGCATGCATCCCATCTGTTCCGGTTAATAGCGGAATGCTTTGGGGGATTTTTCCAAACTCGGGAACTCCGACAGAATTGTTCATATTTGAATCGAGACAAAACGCAATTGCGCTTTCCGCTTCGCTGATCTTGTAATAATCTCTTTCTTTTAGATGAACACCATGCACCAAAATGCTTTTATCATTCATCAGCTTGAATTTCTTCAAGCGGCTGACAGGTAAAGAGCCGGTGTATTCAACGCTTAATCTATTATCACTTTCATCTTCGGCAACGTGAATATGAATTCCCCAATTTCGATTCATCATTTTTTTAGCTTCAAACAGAAGATCATCTGAAAGTGTAAACGATGCATGTAATCCAAGCATTGCTTGAAAATTACTATCAGTATGAAATGAGAAAAATTCCTTGCTCTCATTTAAACCATTCAGAGCATTGGCAAAACCGTTTCTGTCTGTGCTTTCAAAACAAAGTACACCGCGTAATTTAAAATCATTTAACACATTTTTTATTGTTTTCAGACTTCCAGCAATTTCGTTTTGCGATGAGTGATGATCAAAAATATATGTTACACCACTGCGGATTGATTCAATAGCTGCCATTTGCGCCGATGCAATAATCATTTCCTTATCAAGTGTTCGGTCGAGTTTCCACCAAAGATTTTTTAGAACATTTTGGAAATTATCAAACTTGCCTTTAAGCGGTAACCCCTTTGCAAGTCGGGAATAAATGTGATCATGAAAGTTTACCAATGGAATAGTTACTACTCTTCCGTATGCATTGAAGGAATCTTTATTCACCTTATTCGGATTTTTTAAAAAGTTTTGAAAATTTTTCGGTCGGATTTTTGAAATCTTTCCGGCGCTTATTATTATATCACCAAAGAATGGAATTATCTCGTTCTCTACAATAGTACAGATCCAAGCATTTTCTACAGATTGTGTTTTCATTTTTATCAAACGAGGTTCTATTCTGTTAACCCGACTTGTTTATTAAAATCATCAATTAGTTTATCCCATAGAGGAACAACGGAAAATCTCTCCTTCCAATAATTCTCATCATACCATTGAGCATTTAGTTCTTCAACTGATTTACCCTGCTGTTCTACCCAAGTAAAATATTTTAGATTGTGAATCCGTTTCTTATCGTAATAATTCAATTCACTGAAATAATCTATCGTTTGTTTTTTAATCACGGAAGTCCAATCAACTTCACTTTGATGTTCGGAATATTTTCCCCATTCATGATTCATTTCTTCCAAACGTGAGTTGTACATTTCTTTCGAATCGGTGAAGATTGTAAAAATGACATCGTCCTCATTCATCTCGTAATACTTTGCAAGCTTTATTGAACTAAGCATATTACTTATCGAAGAGATTCCGAGCCATGGCAATTTTGATATCACATTTTCATTTACTCCGTTCTTACGCATCCATTCTTGTCCGGAAGGTTCGTTGAACAATCTTAGTATTCTCAACGGATCTTCGTCATCAATAGCACAGACAGCATCCGTGTTCATCACATTGTGAATCCATGGTATATGTTTATCGCCAATGCCTTCAATGCGATGAGCGCCGTAACCATTCATCAAAAGTGTTGGGCACTGCAATGCTTCAGTTGCCAATACTTTTAGTGATGGAAATTTTTCACGCAGATAATCGCCTGCACCGATTGTTCCTGCAGATCCTGTTGCGCTTACATATCCGCTTAATCTGCTGTTTGGATTTTTTATTTGATTAAAAAGTTTTTCGATTGTTGAACCGGTTACGGTGTAATGCCAAATTGTATTTCCAAATTGATCGAACTGGTTGAAGATTACATATTCATCACTCTTACTTTCTAACTCATGACATTTATCATAAATTTCTTTTACATTACTCTCGCAACCGGGAGTTGCATAAATTTCTGCACCCATATTTTTTAGCCAATCAAATCTCTCTTTACTCATCTCCTCTGGAAGTATTGCTACTCCATGAACAGAGAGTAACCGTGAATTAAAAACTCCGCCGCGGCAGTAATTTCCGGTTGAAGGCCAAACAGCTTTATGATATTCAGGATTAAATTTTCCAGTTATCAAATAAGGAACAAGACAACCGTATGAGGCGCCAACCTTATGTGCGCCCGTGGGAAAAAATTTACCGACCAAACCAATGATGCGTGCTTTAACTCCTGTGATTGCTTGCGGTATTTCTAAGAAATTTATTCCGCCAATTTTTCCTGTTGTAGAATCGTTCTGCCAATTGATACGAAATAAATTTAACGGATCTGTATCCTGCATTCCGACTTTAGGAAGCTTATCTTGAATTTTTTGTGGAATTGTTCCCGGATTTTTCATTTCGCTGAATTTCGGAAGAATTATTTTTTGTTTCTTACATCGTTCAATCGTTTTTTTTAAATATTCTTTATTCTCTATTTGCCATGACCAATTGTTCATCCTTTCTCCTGATGTTTTGGTGTATTGTATAATGTAAGTAAAACTTTCTCCGGTGTTAACGGCGAATCGAATTTCAATTCAAGATTAGGGCGGAACGCGTGCATTGCATTCATTAAAGCAAAGTAAACACCAATACCGTACATTAATGGCGGTTCACCGATCGCTTTGGAATTGTTTGGTCCGAATGGATTGGATGCATTTTCCAAAAAATGAATTTTCATTTCTTTCGGAACAGCATGTATATCCGGAATCTTATATGTTGAAAGTGCGTCCGTCAATAGTTTTCCTTCACTGTTCCATTTCAATTCTTCCATCGTCATCCATCCGATTCCTTGTACGATGCCTCCCTCTGCCTGTCCCAAATCTATTGTCTTGTTAATCGTATCACCGAAATCATGGACCACTTTAACCGAATCAACTTCATAAATACCTCTTAAACAATCCAACGTTACTTCAACAACCGCAACACCGTATGAATGATAAGCAAACGGCTTACCTTTATTTATTTTAGTGTCGAAATAAATATTTGGTGTTGAATGATGTGCTTGAGCAGTTAAACTAATTCGTTTTCTATATGCTATGCTTACAAGTTTTGTAAAACTCAGTTCGGTTTTATTGTTCTTATAAAAAATAATTTCATCTTTAATATCTATGCGAGAAGTTTTGTTCAGCTTTAGTTCATCTGCGGCAACTTTCTTTAGACGATCATTTAAAATCTTGCAAGCATCTATAACAGCAAAACCATTCAGATCAGTACCTTTGCTTGCTGCTGTTGCAGAACTGTTTGAAACACGTGAAGTATTTGTTGATTCAATATGAATTCTGTCAATATTGATCGAGAGTTCATTTGCAGCAATCATTCTTAATTTTTCGTTAACGCCCTGTCCCATCTCGATGGCAGCTGTACTAATGCCTACGCTCCCATCAGTATAAATATGAATTAGTGCGGAAGCTTGATTCAAAAATGTTGTAGTGAAAGAGATTCCGAAAGTGACCGGCATTATTGCTGCACCTTTTTTCACCAATTTATTTTTTGAATTAAATTTTTTAATTCTTTCTATAAGTTCTTTTGGTCTATATTTTTCTTCAACTCCAGCAAAACATTTTCCAACATTACAATTCAATACTTTTTGTCCGTACGGAAATTCATTCCGTTCTTTTAAAAGATTTTTCTTTTGAATCTCTGAAGGATCTATTCCAAGTTGATTCGCTGCTTTGTAGATAGCAGATTCAATAACAAACATTCCCTGAGGTCCGCCGAATCCTCTGAACGCAGTAAATGGAGTTAAATTAGTTTTACAACTTATCGCAGTTGCTTTTACATTTGGAATGAAATAGGAATTTGTACAGTGAAAAAGTGTGCGGTCCAAAATTGCAGGAGAAAGATCTGCTGCTGCACCTGCGTTCTGATAAAAAGTTACTTCGTAAGCAAGAATTTTTCCTTCCTTAGTTAACCCGATCTTGAAATCAGAAGAGTATGGATGTCGTTTTCCAGTAATCCTTATATCTTCCTGACGCGGTAAAATAATTTTAACCGGTTTATTTAATTTCAAAGCAGCTAGCGATGCCATAACAGCCCACGCAGTTGCCTGATCTTCTTTCCCGCCAAATCCACCGCCAAGCCTTGTAACATCTACTTCAACTTTGTGCATAGGTAAATCAAGAACTCTTGCCGCAGTGCGTTGAACTGTTGTTGGTCCCTGTGTTGATGAAATTATTTTTATTCCGCCGCCTTCAATTGGAAACGCGAGTGAACCTTGCGTTTCAAGATAAAGATGCTCTTGTCCACCGTTCTCGGCGGTTCCTTCGATTATGTAATCACATTTTTTCCAAGCCTTATTAATATTTCCGAGTTCAAATATTCTTGGTGGAATTATCAGTTCACCTTTTGCTGCAGCTTCGCGAGGATCAAACACTGCAGGAAGTTTTTCGAATACACACTTAATTTTTTTTGCAGCATCGTGTGCTTGAAGAAAAGTCTCTGCAACAACCACAGCAATTGGATGACCTATAAAGTGAACCGTGTCTTCAGCAAATAGATTCTCATCTTGAACTATTCCTCCGATCTGATTTTCACCCGGAATATCTTTTGCGGAAATAATTCCTTTAACGCCTTCTACAAGTAATGCTTCTTCAAAATCAAGATTTAATATTTTCCCATGAGCTATTGAAGAATAAAAAACATATCCGTACAAAGTACCTTGCGGAGACACAATGTCATCCACAAAAAGAGATTCACCACGAACATGTCTTGTTGAGTCTACGTTTCTCAAAGTAGTTTCTCCGGATCCACGAGTTGCGGAAATAATTTAATAAAATGTGCGCAAAATAATTGATGCAGCAATAATCTTTTATACTCAGCAGAACCACGAGCATCACTGATTGGTGAAATTTCGTCCGCAGAAATTGCTGCAGCATTTTTTATAGTTTCTGCATCAATCGATTTATTTCTTAAATAGTTACAAGTGTTGTTAAGATATAACGGAATTGGAGCAACACCTCCGGTTGCAATATGAATCGCTTTTATTTTTTCAGATTTTAATTCTATATAGATTGATGAATTGACACTTGCAATATCAAGATAAGTGCGTTTAGAAATTTTTTCGAAATTAAAGAATGAATTTTTTGAAGGAATTTGAAAAGATATTTTTTCAACAATTTCATTTTTCTTTTTATCTAATGATTTATATCCTTTGTAAAAATTTTTAAGAAGAATAGACCTTTTCTTCTTTCCATCTTTCAAATGAACAGTTGAGTTGAGAGCAAGAAAAATGTTTACCATATCACCTATTGGAGAAGCATTAACAATATTTCCACCGATTGTTGCTCGATTACGAATTGGGAGAGAGCCGAAGAGACTTAAATAGCTGTTCCATTGGGGAAAATATTTTTGAAGCAGTTTAGATGATTTTAACTCTTCGATAGTTGTTGCAGAACCAATATTAATTTGTTTCCCTGTCTGAGAAATTCCGGTAAGCTTTTTATCCTGTGATATTAAATTACCTTTACCTCGCACTATGCTTTCCCACCTCTGAACATAAAGATCGGTTCCACCGGAAATAACAACACTTGATTTTTTATCAATTGATCTATCATCTACAGAAATTTTCTCAAGACGTTTTTTTATATCCTGGAAATAATTGGGAATAAATTTTAACGAGATCAAATTCTCAAGATGATTTCTGTCATCTGATTTTCCATTTTCAAATATTGAAATTGAATCATTGGCGGCGCGTTTAATTCCTGCATAACCAGTACACCGACAAATATTTCCACCGAGTGATTCTATGGCATCATAAGAGTTAAGATTAGAGTTGTTCAAAAAATATCCGGTCATAGAAACAACAAAACCCGGAGTACAAAACCCGCATTGAATACCGCCTTCATCAACCATTGCAGCTTGAACCGGTGATAGATCTTTCTGATTAAAGCCTTCTACAGTTACAACATGTTTACCATTGGCATCTCCTAACGGCATCAAACATGAATTAACAGATTTGTATTTGACAGTTCCTTTAATCAATTCACCAAGTAAAATAGTGCAAGCGCCGCAATCACCTTCTCTGCATCCTTCTTTAGTTCCGGTAAACATCGTCTCTTTTCTAATGAAATCGAGAAGAACTGTTGTGGGTGGAAGATCAGTAGAAATATTAAGATCATTAAGAATAAATTTGATCATTTTAACCTCAGTGGGATAATATCCACTTATGGTACTGCAATAAAAGAAATAAATATCTTATTCATCAAAAAATTAACATTTTGGAATGCCGAAATCAAAAACTTAATTTTATATTCAAATAATCTAATCTGAGATAACTCATCGAAACCTGGAAGAAAAACTTAACAGCTCTGTGCATAAGCCAATTTTTTTACCGTGCAGGTACACGAAGCCTGATTCCTTTTCTTCCACTTTTTATTCATGATATTGGCAAGACCACACCTGAATTAACTGCTATATGGAGCGGATGGATATTTGCAGCTCCATTTATTATTTCATTTTTTACTACACCTTTTTGGGGAAGCTTTGGCGATAAATACGGCAGAAAATTAATGACAATTCTTGCCGTGTTTGGTTTTGCTGCCGCTCAGTTTTTGATGGGATTCTCTACAAACTTGACTCAACTTATTTTATTTGCTTCGCTTCAAGAAGCAATGGGCGGATTTTATCCCGCAGCAGTTTCGTTAACAGCGTCCAACACTCCAAAAGAAAAAACAGCGCAAGCTCTCGGTATACTGCAATTTGCAAACGGTTCAGGAAATGTCGTCGGTCCAATATTAGGAGGAATCCTTGCAGATTTGGTCGGTCTTAGAGAAGTATTCTTTTTAATTTCAATAACAGTCGGGCTATCCGGATTTTTGATTGTTTTCTTTATAGATGAAAAAAATTTCACACGTGAAGATCATAATTATTACTTCCTCACAAAAAATTGGCGGTATGTCTTCGAAAATAAAAAATTAATTATATGCATGTTATTTCTACTGATTTATTCATTAGCCGTCACGGTTGTTCGTCCTACATTCTCTCTGTTCATCAAATCAATGAATTTTACATTGAACAATTCCTCAACTGTAACTGGAATTCTTCTGGGTGTTTTCGGCAGCACTTCTGCATTGGCTTCTGCGTTAGTTGGCAAATTAACAGTTAAAAGAAAAATTTATTCGATACTTTTGTTTGCCTCAATAGTTGTAACTGCAACATACTTCTTGCTTTCATTAGTGAGCTCTGCTTCTTTTTTAATAATAGTATTGGCTGTTGGTGGATTTGGATTAGGATTAATTCAACCATTGGTATTTACTTTAGTAAGTCATAATACAGATAATAACCGAAAAGCAGGTGTGTTTGGCGTAGGATCAAGTTTTCAGGTAATTGGAAATCTTTTCGGTTCTGTATCAGCAGGATATATTGTTTCTGAATTTGGATTGCGTTTTCCATTTGTTGCAGCCGGGGTACTGTTCTTATTGGTAATTTTTATTGCTTTATTTGGATTAAAGAAAAACTTGTAAAAATATTCAATACAATTCTGCTGATATAGAAAAGGATTCAATATATTTAGATGATTAATTAATGATGTGAACTTAAACTCTCCTTTCGTTATATTTTAATGCATAAACTGTTGGCACTTATATGAGTAAGCTGACACAAGACTCAAGATTGAAATTCCTATCGAAACAATTTTCTTTTCAAAAGGTTTCCTCTTTATATAAAATAAATGCAAAGAGGAGCGGAATATGAGAACCAGATTCTTAATTATCGCTTTAATATTCTTAACGTTAGATGTTCATTTATTACTATCACAGCCTGTTGAGCTTGATTATTCCAAACCGGAAGAAGTAGCACAAAAATTTCTTCAACTTTATTTCAAAGGAGATTGGTTCGGCGCTTGTAAACTTTGTGCATGCGAAGGATGTGAAGATCAGATGTCGTTCATGATAAAGAAAATGGATGAAGAAAGTACAATAACAGATGATACCAAATGCACATTTTCACTTGATAAGTTTGAATTAGATAAAGATGGTACAACAGGCAAATATTATTTTACTAAAACTTGTCCGGACGTTAAACCCAAGAAAAATCATATTGATATGAAAAAGGTTGGTGATAAATGGATGGTTGAATATATTTACAGACGCGATAAGTTTTTGTAAAATCAGACAGACGAATAATTTTGAACATAAACAATTTTAATCTGAGTTTATATGAGAAGAAATGAAATAAAAAATAGATTTACATTCGAGCACAAGAATGAACCTCTTTTACCAAGAGATCTTTTTGTTAAGAGAATGTTTAATCATCTTCTACTAGGCGCCATTACAATTTTGTTCTCACTTATGATCGGTATAATAGGTTATCATTATTTTGAAAGTATTGGCTGGATTGATTCTCTACTCAATGCCTCTATGATTCTAGGCGGTATGGGACCGGTTACTGAATTGCATACAGATTCAGGTAAAATTTTTGCTTCAATGTATGCTTTGTTTTCCGGGATTATTTTTTTAGTCACTGTGGGAATAATAATAGCCCCTGCGGTTCATCGTTTTCTTCACCGTCTTCATATTGATGAAAAAGACGATAACTAAATACTACTGAGACAAATTAATACTTTCCTAAGAGAAGAAATATTTTTTTCTTATCTTTTAATGTTGGTAATTCATTGATAATTAGTATGATTGTTTACTGAAGAAAGACAAAGAAAGAAATTGACAAACATGAAAAAAAGAAAATTAATATTATTTATATCAATAATAATTCTTTCCATATTTATTATTAGTTGTAATAGCAACGGACCAAAGGAAATATCTGTTAATATTTACTTGGTCGCTTATCAAGGATCTAATTTAAACGGGAAGAAAATCGGGTGTAATGACATCTTAGTTCCAATTGCTAAAAATGTTCTAGTGGAAAATAACGAGGTAGAATCTGCACTTAATGAGCTGTTAAAAACTGAAGATTCGGAAGAATTAAAAAATTTCATTAAAGGTCCATCATTACTTGTATATCAAGTAACTATGGCAGATGGAATAGCAGATGTTTATTTAAAGGGGGATTTTAATATCTCCTCTTTTTGCGATATACCACGCATTAAAGAACAGCTTTACGAAACTGCAAAACAATTTTCCGATATTAAAAAAGTTGATATCTATATAAATGATAAAACTTTAGAATCATATCTTTCCGTTGCACAAGAAGGATTTAAATAAGCATGTCATGGATCTGGATTTTTATTGCATCGCTGTTTGAAATCTCATGGGCAGTAGGTCTAAAATACTCGCAAGGTTTTACACAATTAAAAGCTACAATTTTTACCGTTATTACGATGATACTAAGCTACGTTTTTCTTTCACTTGGTGTAAAAAATCTACCCATAGGGACAGCTTATGTAGTTTGGACCGGCATAGGTGCAGTCGGAACCGCCATTTACGGAATTATTTATTTTAACGAACCGAAAGATTTAATCCGTGTTTTTTTTATTTTCTTAATCGTTGTTGGAATTATCGGTCTACGACTTACTTATAAAGCCAGCTGAAATGAAAAAACTTTCCCACGAAGAAATTTCTAAAAACAGAAGTACATTATCTACATTACACACAGTAACTAAACTTCCAATTTATGTTGTACTCAACAGTATTAGAAGCAGTTACAACGTAGGGTCAATATTCCGCACATCAGATGGTGCAATGATTGAAAAACTTTTTCTCTGCGGATATACACCTCATCCTCCCAAGAAAGAAGTCCTTAAGACAGCACTTGGTTCACAAGATAGTGTTAGTTGGGAATATATTCATGATCCAAAAGAAGTTATTCAAAAATTGAAAGCAAATGGAATTAAGATCTGTGCGCTCGAACTTACTGAATCAAGTATTCCAACTTTTAAAATTAAGAAAGAAGATTTCCCTTTAGCATTAATAATCGGAAATGAAATAACTGGAGTTTCACAAGAGTTATTGGATATATGTGATTTGTCGATTGAAATTCCGCAATACGGAATTAAACAATCATTAAATGTTGCGGTAGCTTACGGAATTGCTGTCTTTGATTTAAGAAGGATTTTTGATTCGTAGAGCAGAATCGTATTCTGCGCAACCAAAACAAAAAGCACAGATTAAGAATCTGTGCTACATTGCCCAGAATAGAATTTATCGATGAGGATCAATTCAGTTTAAATACGGTCTCTTAATTTTTTCTTAGTAGAATCCGGATTTGTTTTTAATCGTTCTAAATTTTTCTGATTAATTAGACGCTCTTTAGACAAGGTATCATTCTTTGCTGTGGAGTCTTTAACAGCAGTTTGTTTTTGCGGTTCTATTTGATTCGAAAGTGGTTGTGCAACATTATTATTTTTTTCTTTTTCTATCTTTTGTTGTTCTAATTCTTTCTGCCTTGCTTCATTTTCCGTTTTAATCCGTAATCTTTCAATTTGATATTCACTGAATCTTGGAAGTACAGAATTGGCATACGGTGTGCCCACATAATCTTTTACAAGAATTCCATAAACTACCGCGGCGGAGTCATACATCTTAAGATCTTTTTCGTAAATCATTCCGGCATAAGTAAGAGATTTTTTTGCAAATTCTGATTTCGGATAATTTTTGTAAATCTCACGAAATGATTTTATTGCATCTTCGTAATTCTTATCATAATATTTTTCCTCAGCTTCCAAATAAAAAATTTCTGCCGGATCCTCATCTTTCTTTGCTAATGCTTTCTTTTCTTCTTTTTTTATCAATCCCAGCTTTTCACCTGCCGCAGTTCTTAGTGGATCTTTTTCGTAATTATCATAAATGATTTTGAATAGACTATCGGCTTTTAGAGTATCCTTCATTGTCTCATAATAAATTCCAAGCGTATATAATGTTTGAACTTTTACGGATTTATTCTGATACTCATTTAAGATTTTAATAAAATAAAAATAGGCCGAGTCCGGTACCTCTAACTCAGAAAAAAACAAGCTGCCAAGTCCGTACAAACTTTTTGCATAAATTGTTCTAACTGAATCGGCTGAAATTTTAAGGCGTTCCGGTTTTTTTATTTTACCTTGCAATATTAATTGATAAGGAGTAAGATTTTTATCTTTTGAATTAACATTTTGGTTTTGCTGCAATGTTTGCTGTCGGCGAATTTCACTTGAGGCTTCAATTTGATTTTGATTATTAGTAGCATTGTTCTGACCTTCTAAAATTCGGCGGTTCTCGTCTAAATATTGTCTGTAAGCAATATCATACTCAATAGAATCTTGCATATAACGAGTAGGATTAAGAATATAATTTAACTGTTGAGATAAATCATTCAGCTCTTTCTTATTTGCGAAATATTTATCAAGATCCCTGGCATGTCTGTTCGATTCAGTTTTAATATCAACCGGTGCTAATGATATTGCAACTTTATTATAATACTTATAGGAGCTGTCATAATCGCGAATTTTTATTTTATATATTTCTCCTAATTTCGCTTGTGCGATTCCGGACGTTGGATTCATTCTAAAAGTTGAATCAACTTCCCTAAAAATATTTACAGCTAACTTGGTTTCGTTTTTTTCATAATAGATCTGACCAATTTCAATCATTACTTGATCAACATAATTTTTAAATTTTCCGGCGTATCTTATATAATTAAGTTCAGTTTCGCTTTCCTCAACTCTGTTTAATCCTTTTAGCAGTCTTGCATGTTCAATTCGGCTTTGAAATTCAATATCAAAAGTTGGAGAATATTTTAATACATCTACAAAAGCTTTAAGAGCATTTTCTTTATCATTTAAGAACAAATAAATCTTCCCAAGCTGATATGAAACAAGCGCGTTTGTTTCATCGTCTTTTGAAACGCTAAGATAATTGGTGCATTCATTGATAGCTTTTTGGTATTCTTCCCGGAATTCGAAAAAAGCAATTCTTGTTATTGCTGCATCATTAAACAATTTTTCTTCGTCTTCCTTGAGTGCCTCTTCTTTTACTTCTTCAATAAGATTCAATCCTTCGTCAAAATTATGAAGTTGTAAATGAGTTTTTGCCAGCCATAGTTTATTCTCTAACCGATATTTTGTGTTGCCGAGTCCGGCAAGTTCAATAAATTTTCTTTGAGCCCTTGCATATTCTGATTGATAATAAAATGCTTTCCCGGTCATGAATAATGCATCGGGGAAATATGATGAGCTAGTTTCGTATTGAAGAATTTTAGAACACTTTTCAATAACCTTTGTGAGATCCTGACTAAGCGAACCGCTTAATTGAACACCTGTCTGTACTCCGGTCTGTAATCCCGATTGAGTGCGCAGCTGCTGTGTACCAAATTGTGAAGTTGGTTGAGATACAATTGGAGAAATA
>QYQI01000059.1 GCA_007280825.1 Ignavibacteriales bacterium
CATTTATAAAGAGAAATCCGATTCATGCCTGCCAACAGACAAAATTCAAAATCCGAAATCCACGAATAATCTGAATTTAATTCTTCGCTTTCTTTTACAAAGACATTAGGACGCATTTTATTGAAAATAACCATGCCTTTCTAATTAATATTACTTTTCATTCTAACATTAAATTGCTAATTTTTCATTGATTCTCTTTCGATTTTGTTCAAGCCTCATCCGTTGTGATGATGAAGGAATACAAATATAAATCTAAAGTTAGCCTAACCTTCTTTTTTTTCTTTCTACTAATAATAGAAATTTACCCGCTAAATTTTTTTACATCTCCACCGGAAAATTGGACTGCATATGTGCTATATGTTAAAGACGCAAAGGTCACAGTTCTAAAAAATCCATCTGATGAGGCCGATACACTTAGCTTTGTTTATTACCGCGATAAAGTTTTGATCGTTGAAGAAGAGTGGCAAAAATTCGGTTGGAAAAAAATTGTTTATCCCGTAAATGGTTTTATACACGAGAAGTCACTCATGACTTTCACGGAGAAAAAAAATATTGATGGAAGACTCAATAACCCGGTTGAAGAAAACGAATATTCGAAATGGGAATGGGAGATAATTTATTGTAAAAACGAATATGTCTTTGTTAAAGAAAAATCGGATAATGCTTCTGCAACAGTTGGGTTGTTTAGAAAAAATGATAAAGTATTAATCATAAAAGAGCAGTTGAATTTTCAAGGTGTTTGGTCCAAAACAGTTTATCCCGATAATGGATATGTAAAGTTTTCTGAAATGCTTGCCGGCCAGAATTATCCATACTTTGCCGTTGGTGTATCTTATGGCGCATTACATGTGCCATATGAAAAAAATTTGAAAAACTATTTTAATCCGCTTGGAGGATATTTCGAATACAGCAGAGCAAATTGGAATTTTGGTTTTAGAATAGGTTATAATTATTCCGAATCGAGCTTAACCACTTTTTTTAATAAAACACATCAAGTATACTTTCATATACTTTATAGATTTTTGAATCTGTTCAATGGCAAGTTAGAAGCATATGCATTAGTCGGCGGCAACTATTGGTTCTCAAGTTTTCAGAATACTAAATATGGATCTGTCGGAGGATATTATAATATAGAAAAGGATTCCGGTCCCGGATTAATTACCGGCGGAGGATTAATCTATAACATGAGCAGTTTCTATTTAGAAGTTCAATACATTTTATTTCTGTCGAGACAGGCGAAATTTGGAAAAGAACCAGCACCAGGGGAATTTAGTAATTATAATACTTTGTATCCCGGCTCGAATCACTTAGAAGTTATTTTCGGGTACAAATTTATTTTGTGAAAAAAATAATTGTGTTATAGAGATTATGAAAACAAAGATTAAACAATATTTGCCGATTATATGTATTGCGATATCCATTCTTCTTTTAATGCAATGCACAAAAGAAAATTTTGTAGAACCGATTGATCCATTTGAAACTCAACGCTTAGAACCAAATCCACAAACTTTTCAATTAGGTTCCGGCAATAATGCGCTTCTACTTAAAGCCAACAAAGCAAGTGTTATTCAAACCGATTACGGTTACAGAATTAAGGGAAGTGTATACATTGAAAATTCTAAGTATGGAGATATAAGATTATCGAATGGTGATTTTGAATTAGTTAAAGATGCAAACGGAAACTTCTTTTCAAAAATATCTGGACTTGGAATAGCTGAACTGCCGCATGAAGGATTACTAAACAATTTAGCCTTGGAGGGAATGCCGGTTTCAAAGCTTGCTTTTAAGAAGGGAAGTGAATTTGAAAGCGGACCTTTTGCTTGGCCGGTAGATCCGGATAGATATTATTTTTATTACGAAAATGATAATCCGTATTCAGCACTAATAACAAAATCTAAGTTTCAGAATATCCGTAAAGTTGCAATAGATCCACTCGATCCTTATTACTTTACATCATGCGACTTTAACGGATCAAAACTTGGCGATCTATCAGATGTAGGAATTGCAGTTTCTGTTCAAGGATTAATTCCGTTTACACCGTTAGTAACAAGTTACAACATACCATCGTTCAAGGGAAATTTTTATCTCTCGGGTACAATACCTCTAAACAAATACCCGATAGCATTCAGCGGTGAAGCAGTTTTATCTATTGGTTCATCCGGTTCAAATTCGGATGACTTCTTCGCGAATAATAATTCAACGTTTAAAATGGGTCTCAACGGAAAAGCAACTCTTGATAATCAAGTTTTGGATTGGTTAAATGTTGAAGTCGTTCTTGGAAAGGCAAGCTTATATCTTGGTGTTGAAAATTCAGGTAAGACACAAATAAAATTTGTCGGCGAACGCGAAATGCCACCCTCTACACCCAGCGATTTTCTTTATCAAGTCATTGGTCAGGATTGGAATTTTTTAGATTACTTAGTTCCTATCGAACAAAAGGAAACTTTTTACGGAACGATAGGAACAGAATTCTCCGAGTGGGAATTAGGATTCAAATCCGAATCGTCACTCAACATATTGGGCAACAAAATAGACATGGGTCATACTTATCTTGAAATAAATTCTAGTTCAATGCACTTTTCCGGTGAGGTTGTAGTTGCAGGTCTCAACCGTATAGGCGTAAAAGGATATGCAGAAAGAAACGGCAACTTTGAACTTACCGGTTATATGAGTAATGGTTTGAGTGTAAGTAAAGGCAAGTTGCATTTTGGTTATGAATTATCCGCGGATGTAACCCTAAAACATGAGAGCGGTACATTCACATTTAGAGGAAGAGTAAAACTTCATGGTGAAGCTTGTCTCTCTATAGGGAAGATAGACATATGCGTAGATTTTACTATTAGAGCAACTGTTACAATATCATCAAACGGAAATTTTGAAGTCTGCTTCTCAATTGGAATCGGGAAATTAGGTTTTGATGTATGTATCAACTATGAAAGCTCATCTTCTGTGAATGAAAAATTTACACAGACCATGACGTATAAAGAAATACCGTTAGAACTAGTACCAATGGAAAATAGATTTGAACCAAAAGATTCTAATTCAACTTTTGTAAAATGATTAAATAATTTCTTGAGGTTGCATTGCTTAAAAGAATATTAATTTTAATTCTACTTTACATTATTGCAGTTTCATGCAATCCAACTGTGATTGAAGAGAATTACAATTATTCATTTAAAAAAGTATGGTGGTCAGATGTTATTGACGGCAATCAAGACGGCTATGCTCAGTTTAAAAGATTGAACTTCAACATTAATATAGCCGAACAAGTTACTAGGAAGATTCAAGCACGCGTATATTACAAACTGAAAAGCTCCTCAAGCTTCACTTTTTACGGAGTAACTCAGGAAACGGAAGTAATAGGAAATAATACCGATAATAATTTGTTTTATTCCATCGGCTCGCCCAATAAAGAGTTAAACAGGGGATACTACGATTTCTCAGTTGAAATTTACGAAGCCAACAGCAGCAAACTAGCAGTAAAAACCGACAGCTCGAAAACAGCTTTATTAAATAATGCTTTTGAAGAATCAAACAATGATAATTCTTTTACTATCAAATATAGTTGGTCGGATATTTATGACAGGAATAATAATAATTACTGGCGATATGCTACTATGAACATAAATATAAACAACGATAAAAATTTAACAAAGACGGTTGATGTAAATATTTATTACAAAAAAGCAGAATCAACTACATTCACACTTCTTAAGTCAATTGATAACTACAAAGTAATAGGTCAAACTGCCGATACAATAAAATATGTATTCGGCCAGCCGGAACTTAAGCTAACTAAAGGAGAGTATGATTTCCGCATCGAAGTATTGAGATCGGACATTAACACATTAGTTGCTCTAAAAGATCAAGATGATCCTCTGTTGAATAATATAAAATTCGAATCGGTAGATGATGACAGTTATTATTATTCAATTCAAAGAGTATGGTGGACATACCCGGTTGATTTGGATGCTGACGGGTTTACCCAAAATCGAATACTGAATTTTGATGTTGATGTTGATAAAGATGAGAGCCGGACTTTATTCGCTAAAATTTACGTGCTTCATCCGGATTCAACGGATTATGCTCTTTATGATTCAACCGCCAATTTTATTATCAAGGGAACAACCGCATTAGATAAATATTCTGTGGGAATCGGATCATCAAAAACCGAATTAGACAGCAGTAGATATGATATTCTAATCTCTATATATGATGCACTTGCAGCCAAGAAAAAAGTTGAAATAACAACAAGCGGCTCTACCGATACTACTCTTTACAAGCAAAAATTTGAATCAGTAAAACAAGATACTACGAGACATAGATAAATGAGATTTAAAACTATCCTGATAATTGTATTTATTTCTATTTCTGTTTTTGTTAATGCACAAAACGAACAACTGTTCGAAGAAACACGTATTACCCTTAATGATGCACTAGACAGAAATGCACAAATGCTAAGTTTATCAGATTTTAAAAAATCAACCGAACATTATAACAAGGCAATAGATATTCTAAAACGAAGAGGAAGTACGAGTTCTACAAAAGACGAATTAGAAAAATCTATTGCGCTTCTTACGATATTAAATGAGGATATCGAAAAGAGTAATGAGTTCTTTAAGGAAGTACTGACTACAAGGCAGAATGCATTAAAAATTAATTCTGATAAATATTCTCTTTTCTATTGGGGAAAAGCGGACGGACTTTTTTCTGAAGCCATTGAGAAATATAATGATCACCATTACGAAGAAGCTTCTTCCATGGTTAATACGATAATAAATTATTATTCGCGTGCAAACTTATATACAGGAAAAACACTTGATCTGCTTTTTAATTGGGATCCAATAAAAAAAGCCGACAATTCATTAGCATCTCTTATCTCTCCCACGGCTTATGAAAAAGGATTGAAATATTATTTTACGGCAATAAATGAATTAGCAGACGGAAAGGAAATAATAGAGATCAATAAAAATATTTCAGAATCGGCTAAATATTTTACATTATCCGCAGCAACGGCTAATGATTTTTACCGAAAACATTTCAATTGTATTGATGCAAGAAAACAAGCGCAAAGCGCCGGTGCTGAAATATATGCATCAGAAAATTGGATTGACTCAGAAGATCTTCTTACAAAAGCAGGAAGGGAGTTTGAAGATAAAGATTATGATTCCGCAAAGGATTATGCTGATAAAGCGGATAAAAAATATATAATCAGCAAAAAGGTTGCTGTTAAGGAAAAGTATTTATCTGTCTCAAGACAAAGACTTGAGCTAGCTCGTGATATGGATTTAGATGATTATGCGCCCAAGACATTTGACGATGCTAAGAAATTATTTTTCCACGCCGAAAGTCTTGTCGAATCTGATAAATATACTGAAGCAGAAGTTGAATCAATTGCGAAAGAATGCGAACAAGAATTAGATAAAGCAAATTGGATTGCACGCATAATAAAATCTATAGAGAAGAAAGAAACGACCTGGGAAAATGTTATAACGAGCTGGAATATATTGGATAATCTGAATCAGCCGGTTGTTATGTTCGATAAAAAACCCGACTACGGAAAAAAACCGCAACAGATAAATCAATACGATAAAACAAGCTCACAAACTCTTTCAAAATATAGAACGAGCCAATCTATATTCAACAACATCTCTGAAGTTGACATTGAAATTATTGAGAGCGGTGATAATATACTGATGAGAATTTATAATATAGATTTTAAACCGGTCGGCTATCGGTTGAATGATGAATCCACCGCGGTTCTCAATGGCTTAATACCCATTTTAGAAAAATTCGATAATTCGAAACATCAAATTTGTTCTTATACTGATAATGTTGGTGCGCAAAGGACTAATATTGAAATCTCTAAGAAGAGAGCAAAAAATATTGCAGACTATTTAAGCAATAACTCGCCTCAGCTTTCCGGCAAAATCTCAGCAGTTGGATACGGTGAGATCAATCCGATTTCTTCAAATTCCAATTTTGAAGGAAGAAGAAAAAACAACAGGATCGAAATTATAATCAGTGACTAATTACTCAAATTTTTGAGATAGTCATTAGATCAACAAAGCGATACTTGAAATTTTCTCCAAAAGATAAAATGAATCTTAGTTTTAGATGAAGTATAAATCGCATTGGAGGAATACCGTAATGAGAAAAAAATTACTTTTTTTAATCGTAGTAATATTTTCCGTAAATCTTTTTAGCCAAACAGCAAAGTATCCCTACCCTATTATTTTCCTTCATGGATTAGTGTCGAGTGACAATACATGGACTCAGGCAATTACAGCGCTTAGCGGAAGTGCAAAAGTCTTTGATGTCTGCCTAGACCATGGCGGAAACCGAGCGACGGCATCTCTTACAAATGATATATCAATCATTGGATGGAGGGATGGAACAAGCACTGCATCGCCAAACCGCTTATATGTTATGAATTTTGATAACACGAGATTCCAAACTTCTGGACATTCAGCTCATACATTAAGTAATCAATCTGCTATTTATAAACAGGGAATAGCTCTTAAAGAAATGATTAGAGCAGTACTGACAATTGAAAATGCATCTAAAGTAATTCTTATTGGGCATTCTATGGGAGGACTTGAAATAAGGGAATATTTGCAAAGAGGTTACGATGGAACAACAAATGGACGTGGTAGTAACTGGGTTGATCAATCATCATCATCGGGGCATTCCGTTGCACACGTTGTTACTTTAGGTACACCTCATCTCGGCAGTAACCATTCGGGAGGTATTCTTTCTCTAATTCTAAGTGGTATAGATGAGAGCAGTGAAGCATGCAGAGATTTAAGATTTACAACACCTACAACACCAACCGCACCATATCTTTTCGGCGGAAATGAATCGGCTTATTCATGGATTCCACAACCATATAACAAAGATGTCAACTGCAATGGTTCACAGGTAGATTTAATTTCTGGTTTAAATAGCGGAACATCTTTTAATCCAGCAATGTCTTTACCATCAAATATTTGGTACACATGGATAACATCAAATTATTTAGGAAGGAACGAAGATGGTCTTGTAGACCTTTCCTGCCAATGGCTTTATTCAGGAACAACTATAACACCCCAATCTGCAGATACACTTTTATTAAATGTACATCATATTGATGAGCCCAATAATACGGCAGCCATTATAAGGGGAATTGATGAGCCGGCGAATTTTAATTATGCATATGATATTTCAATTAGTTCGGTTATAAAAGGATTTATTACTTACGGGATGAACCATAATTCATATGATAAAGATGTATTTAAGTTTACGGCGACTAATAATGGAGCAAAAGATGTAACAGTCAAGAATACAAATTCGGGAACAGATTCTCTTTATGTTTATGATGGAACAACTTTGTTGACCGGTATTGCGATCGGCAATGGAACATTCTCGACGGCTATTCAAATGTCTCAGAGTAAAGTTTATTATATTGTTATAACAGGACATGCAACTGCAACGAGCTGGCAAAATCCATATTCAGTACAAATTTCACCTAACAGTGGCAGTTCGATAAAAGACAACATTAATTTAAATTATAATTTTGCACTTGAACAAAATTACCCTAATCCGTTTAATCCGGAGACTATCATCAGTTATCAAATACCATTTTCGGGGATCGTGACTTTAAAACTATTTGATATACTTGGAAGAGAAGCGGCCGAATTAGTGAATGAAGAAAAAACTGCGGGAAGGTATGATGTGAAGTTCAATGGGTCAAAACTTCCAAGTGGAATTTATATTTACAGATTAACCGGGAATAATGTAAATATCTCGAAGAAGATGACTTTGATGAAATAAGAATCAAGACAGAGTCACATTAAAAAACCAGAGTAGATTACCTGCCCTGGTTTTTTAATATCAGTTTATTAATTAAATGATGATTCGTTGTACTGGTTCGATAATTAAGAGATACATATTCGTTATTATAATCTATGTTGATAACTTCGGCGAGTTCATAAATCTTCGATATTATTTTTAAATCGGCATGGGTCAGTTTTATTTTATAAGCAGTAAAATTCTGTTCATAAATTGCAAGAAGCATCTTTTTCAAATTGGTAATGTTAATTCCGCGTTCGGCTGAAATCAAAATACTATTCTTATATTGTTTAGAAACGTAATCCATTCTGTTTTTGTCTTTCAGTGCATCTACCTTATTGAATATTTTTATCTGCGTTTTTTTGTGACTGTTTAATTCTTCAAGCGTTGAATCAACCACACTTATATGATCTTCAAAAAAATCATTGGAGATATCAATTACATGAAGAATAAGATCTGCGTCTTTTACCACGTTCAACGTGCTCTTGAAAGAAGCGACAAGATGATGCGGCAGTTTACGTATGAACCCGACCGTATCGCTCATCAGAATTTTTTTATTCTTTTCAATTTCGAAAGAACGTGTTGTGGAATCAAGCGTTGCGAATAATTTATCTTCTGCAAGAACCCCGGCTTCAGTTAAACGATTTAGTAAAGTAGATTTTCCGGCATTAGTGTAACCAACAAGACAAGCTGTGATTTGATCTTTTCTCCCAGCACTTTTTGTTACTTGCTGTGCCGTAATTTTTTTTAAGTTTTCTTTCAGCTTACTGATTTTTGTGCGGATAATTCTTCTATCGGTTTCGATCTGTGTTTCACCCGGACCTTTTGTACCAATGCCTCCGTACTGTTTTGATAAGTGTGTCCATGCACGCGTTAATCGGGGAAGCATATATTGAAGTTGTGCAAGTTCTACTTGAGTTTTCGCCTCGCGCGTTTTTGCGTGAGAGGCAAAGATATCAAAGATCAATCCGCTTCTATCCAAAACTTTACGCTCAAAAAGTTTTTCAAGATTACGGGCTTGCGTAGCATTTAAATCATCATCAAATATTACAAGCTGAATATCATTTAACTCAATTAGTTGAGCAACCTCTTCCGCTTTTCCTTTCCCGATAAAATATGCCGGATCGGGTCTGTAACGCTCCTGCATAATTTTGAAAACAGTTATTGCGCCCGCAGTGTTTGTAAGCAGTTCTAATTCCTCAAGATGTTCTTCAACTTGATCTTTTGAATAATCCTCGGTTATGAGTGCAATTAGTATTGCGCGTTCTTGGGGAATGGGCTTAAGTTCAATCATTCTTGTTTCCGAATTCTGTTTTCTGGATGCTTGATAGATCTTTTTTTGTGTTTCTTGCAACAAGTGATTCCGTAATTGCTAAAATTAAAACTATAATTAAAAAATATTTCCATAGTTCAGTACCAAAACGCGATTGGTAAATTACTCTTGTAAAATCATCGTTCAGCGAGAGTGAAAAAGATTTTCCCTCAAAACTAATTTGCTTCAAATAATCTTCAAACTCTGAAAAATCCGCTTTGTCGGTAACCGATTCTTTGGGATCGTAATTAACAGAGATATAATCTAGTAATTTATTAGACGAGAAGAATTTGTAAGTCCCGGCTTGATCCGTTCTTGTATAAGTTAAATAATTTTTATTTGTTAACGAATCTGAATTTACATATTCATTTTCCCCACTAGGTTTCTCAACCTTTATTTGAGATATGGAATGATTGGAAATATCCGCAGTGATATTTTGTCCGGAGTAAAATGTGTTTTGCTCTTTTAATTTAGAAGAGGAATAAAGAGCAAGTCTGTTAATTAAAGGCGGAAAAAAACCTTTGAGCGGAAAATTATTCCAACTAAGATTTAATGATGAATTAAATAGAAATACTTTTCCAGCGCCGAGTTTATACTCACTTAAGAAAG
>QYQI01000008.1 GCA_007280825.1 Ignavibacteriales bacterium
GTGTGTGCATATCCCAAACATCATCCGTTATTAAAATAATGATTATGAATTGTAAACGTTATTTTTACGCTTCCTTAATTAACAAGTAACAATCCGACGAGCTTCATTGTTATTCCTCTATTCCTTATCAAACATTTCATCCAGACAGCAAATCTTTTCTTCTTTTCTAGATGAGGACAATCATAATTGTGAATTTTTCATGTGTACGGAGTTTTGGATCTGGACAACTTAGCGCCTCTACTTAGTTACAGGAAAATGCGGATTAATTACAATTTCAATTCTTCTATTCTTTGCTCTTCCTTCTTCTGATGAATTATTGGCAATCGGTTTAGTGCCGCCAAGTCCCACAGCAGTAATTCTGTTCGATTCAGCACCCATGCCGGACATTAAATATTGAAATATTGAATTAGCTCTTGCCTGGGAGATATTTAAGTTTTTTTGAAAATCACCCTGACCATCGGTATGACCTTCGATCACAGTGGTTCCGCTTGGAAATAATTGAATTGCTTTCTGAACTTTTGCAAACAAATTATAGTACTGGGGTTCAAGAGTTGCCTTGTTTGCAGGAAAGACAATATTGACTAATCTAATTATTATTAATTCACCGTTTCTTATAATTTCTGCCTCGGAGGGAAGAAAAAGTTGTGATGCTGTTTCGATGATTTGATTATTCTTTTCCAATTCTTGCGATTGCGTTTTGTACTTAAAACTTTCATTCTCTAGTTGTCCAAATTTTGTTTTATATTCTTCAACCGACTTATTTAGTCCTTCTATTGATTTTCTGAGCGATTCACTATCCATATTCAGTTTTTTATTCTGAGTTTCGGCATCAGTAAGTTTTGTCTTATAATCTTGAATTGATTTTTTCAAGTCATCCAGTTCGGAAGACATTTTTTGATTGTCCTTCAACTCCTTATCTAATTTTGCAAGTCCGTCGTTTATATTAGCGATAATCTGGGAAGTTATTTCATCATAACCTTTATCGAATGAAGGTTGAATCTTGAATTCAGCTGCAATTTTAGTAAGCGGTTCTTCCCATGATAAAACTAGATCTTCCATGTTCTTGTCTTTTTCTTTCATCTTCATAAAAAGATCCTGTAAGTATAAACCATGTTTAAGTTCGTACGTTGCTTGGTTCAAGTTGTTGCGTGCTTTGAGAGTATCGTAACGATTGGCATTTAGAATTGATTCTATGTCTTGAGCGAATTGTTTGCTCTTCTTTAATGTAACAGGCACATATTTGTTTAAATCTTTATCCTCGGCTTGAGCTAGAGATGCATTAAGATCATTTAAGAATTTACCTTTTACACCTACCAATTCCGCATCTTTGTAATTAGTCTCTGCGGCTTTCGCATATTTTTGATATCCTTCCATATCTTTGTCGTTGTAATCTTCAATAGCACTTGAGAAGTTTTCTTCCCCTTCTTTCCATAATTTCTGTGCGTTATTGTAAGCCCCCACATTAACCGCAAGTTGACGGATTTTCATTAAATCTGCAAAACTTGTATTCAATGTTTTGGTTGTTTCAATTGATTTATTAAAAAGATCAATAGCCGTTGTCAAGTTCTGTTGAATCTCTTCGGGTTTTCCGTTTTTCCTTAAAAGCTTTTCAGCATCGGTAAGCAATTCAGTTCCTTTTTCATAATCTGCATTGGCAAAAATATTAGCAGCAACAGCCAAAGCTTTCTTGCTAAGTTCCCGTGTGGTTTTAAACATTATTTCAGAATCGTTTTGAGAGAAGATTGGATTGGTGAGGAAGAAAAACACAGTAATCGAGCATAATGTCTTAACAGTTGAAAACCTTTTCATATTGCCTCCAATGTTTCTAGGATTTACAGTGTAATATATAATTAAAATAATTCTTTTATTATCTGACTAACTTGTTATGCATATCCCCGATTTCCTGCGTCATCAAAGTATCGATTTTGAACTAATAACACTATTTTTAAGCTTTGTAAATAAACACGTAAAAACTAAAAATTATAAAATCTATTTTCTCTTTCTGTCTCTGTTTTTTCAACAACTCTTCAACCAAAAAGGAAGAATAACATATTCTCCGACAAATTCATTTCAATCAATAAATTTAATTCCCCTAGAAATAATGATGACCAAATTGTGACCAAGAATAATTTTTCCAACCTATTATATAGATGATCTACGAGCAATAATATTTCGACTAGTAATTAATTTTCAAATATGTAATGCAATATCAGTACATTTTTTAAATGCGGATAAATTTTTGGTGGGGACTGCGGATTTGTGTGCTAATTGATTTAGTTATAAAACTCATATTCCAGTTTCAAAAGTTTTATCGGCTCGTTAAGTTTATCGCTAGTAATTCTTTCTTTCAGATTACCTTTCTGATCATATTTAAAATCATATTTAAAAAAAGTATTTTCATCTTTATTATCGTTTTGTTCTTCAACAACATTTCCCTTTGTGTCAAATCTAAATGTACTAGAATAAATTAATTTACGGTCTTTGCCATAATTTGAATCTTCAATTCTGTTTCCATTTTTATCAAATTTATAAACAACTGATTCCATTAAATCGCTATCTTCATAGCGAGATTTTTCAACCAATTTTTTCCCTTCATATTTTGAAACAACTTTTCCAATTACTTTGCCATCTGAATCGTATTTTATAGATTCTATAGTTTTACCGCCGTCTATATAATTCTTCATCTCTTTAACAACCAGACGACCTTCGTCGTCATATTGTGCTTCAACTGATAAATTACCAGCCGAATCATATTCATACCCGAACTTCTCGATAAGTTTTCCTTTGGCATTGTATTTAACTTTCTTAACAATTTTATTTTCATCGGAGTACGTTAGTATAGTTTTACTTTCTACGGCATCGTCAGAATCCAATTTAGTTTCTTTTACTAGATTGCCATTTTGGTCAAATTCAAATTGGAGTTTGCTTATAACTTTTTCGTCTGCTTTTAATTCAGCTTTCTCAATCAAATTATTTTTCTCATCATATTTGAAAGTAAACATGGAATCGATATTATCTTTTTCATCAAATTTTATTTGGGAAATTACATTTCCCTGCTGATCGTATCCATATTTCATTTATAATCTATTTCACCATTTTTATCATAAGCTATTTGAGATGTAATAAAACCGTTTTTATCAAATTCGGAATACAGAAATTTCTTTCCGTCTTTAGAAGCTTCGCCAAAAACATAATCGAAAAGCTGCTGGGTGCATGTCTTTATTGCAGCAACTTTCATTTTTGCTGACTCTTTGTTTAGATCCTTCGGTTGCGAAAAACTGTTTTGAGTCATCAATAAAAATGAGATAAATATAACTACCGCACAGTTGATACTTGGTTTCATTGGATACTCCAAATTATTTGATAGATAAAAATAATGTCAACAATTTTTTAATTAGAGAAAATATAGCAAAATATTTCCATAAACCCATGTTATACAATAGGGAATACAATCGATAATAGATATTGGGTGTGTATACTATGTCTATTCAAAACCTCAAGTGTCCTAAAAGTAATGATTTTTATCTAACGTTTTTTTGTTTCGTGAAATGAATAATTGATTATTAAATTTTGTGACCAAAAAGTGACCGAGAAAAAATTTTCCTTATTATATATAATCAGCTCAGTAATAAAATTTCAAGTGGTTATTCAATATTTCAACATTTTTATTTGTGCACGGGGTTTTGGATATGGACAGGCGAGAAAGTCTGTTCATCATAAAACCAGAAACAGTTATCAGATGGCACAGAAAAGGTTTTAAAATCTATTTGCGGTGGAAGAGTAATAATGATGCTGGAAGACCAAGAATTCCAACAGAACATATTGAACTCATCAAAAAAGATTGCAAATGAACACCCCACAATGGGTTTTCATTTACCCCAAGGTTCATTTTTTTCAAATAGATTACTACCTTTGAACTGTACTTAAAAATCAATTAAGATAAATATTATAATTTGCCTTCAACGAATTTAATTGTCTTATCATAAAATTCCAGCAATAGTATAGTAGGATCATACGACGTATTGTTAAACATCAAAATGAATGTAATATTTTTTTCGGGCCAGTAATAAGCAAGCGTTTTAAAACCAAAAATTGTTCCGGCATGCCCCCATATTTTTTTGCCGTTAGTAATGCCAAGATTAGCAATTCCAAGTCCGTATCCGGATATCTCTCCACTGCTTATTGTATTTAGTCTCTCTGTTTGTAATGAGCTTGATATGAGTAAACCTTTTACAAGCGCTTGTACCCAAGTTTTCAAATCATAAATGTCCGATATCAAAGCACCAGCATAACCAGCATAGGAAGGATTAAAGACTTCTGTTACATCAGGTAGCGGAGTTTCATTTTCACCCCAACTATATCCATGAGAATAATTTCCCCACATAAAATTATCTGCTGGGTAAGCAGTATTGTAAAGCTTTAACGGCTCTAAAATTCTTTTCTTTAATTCATAAGGGAGTATATTTCCAGTTATCTTCTCTATTATCATACCGGCAATTATTGTATTTGTATTTGAATAGTGATGAGCACTTCCAGGAATGAAATAAAGCGGTTCCGGATATGCAATGTCAACTAACTCCTGCTGTTGCCAGATTTTCATTGGGTTAGCTTTTACCGGTCCTGCTAAAGTAGGTGATTTGTCTGTGTAATTATAAATTCCGCTAGAATGATTACAGATCATTCTAATTGTTATATCATTCCATTTTGTATAAGCCGGTAGAAACTTAGTTATTTTATCTTCCAGACTGACTTTACCTGAATCAACCAACTGTAAAAGTACTGTGTAGGTAAAAGTTTTTGTAACACTTCCCATTCGAAATTTCATATCATCCTTCATCACCTCGCCAGTTGCAATATTTGATTTTCCTTTTGCTTTGATCCATGCAAGGTTTTGATCCGGTGCCCAAACAGCGGCGATTAAACCGGGCACCTTTGAGTTTACAATAAGGGAATCAGTCAGTCGTTCGAAAAATGAAGTAAGTTTATCGTTATTAGGAGGAGCTAAGGGATTAGAATTTTCTTGACATGATAAGGTGAAAACAAATAAAAGTGAGGAAATCAATAGAGTGAAATAGAATTTCCTTTTGTCAGAATGCATTATCTCCTCCGTTAAGGATTAAAAATATTTTTACATATCTACTTGTGTAGAGATATAAATGTATTTCGTGTAACAAGATCTATATTGATGTTGCTTTCAAACGAAATAATGCTTGCTGGTAATTCTGTTTATAATACTTAGAATAAAGCAGAGCTGTCTAAAAGATTCTGGAATAATATTCCAGAAATAAAGAAGAGTTTTAGAGGCAAATAGTGCTTTCTCCTATAACTAAATTATCGAATAAGAAAATTTTTTCCTAAATAAATCGGTATGTATCTAAAACTTAAAACAGAGCTAAGTAATAAATCCTTTGTGATTCAGAATGTAAAATAGACGAATAGAAACCATGACTTTAAAATTTAACTAAATACTTTTCTTTGTAAATAGATGTCAATGCATGCAAAAGGAGGCAATTCTTAAAATGAAAAAACCCGAAATGTTTTTCGAGCTTTTGCAGAGAGTCAGGGAATCTCTTCCATGTTCAAAATACTTAGTTATTAGCTTGTATTTGTAACTATTTTAGAACTTGTGACCAAATTTTGACCAAGAAAAAATTTTTCTTATCTATTATATAGATGATTCGATAAAAATCTCATTTCGATTCTGCTACTGAGTGCAAAAAAAACGAATAATCTAATTGGGATATTTAGTTAAAACTTTTAATTGCATCATCAACAGATGTGAAGTTAGTAAATACTGAAGTGAGTTTAGTAATTACAAGTAAGCTCTCAATTTTCTCAGTTGCATTAGCAAGTTTAAGATCACCACCGCCATTCTTAACAGTTGTGTACCCACCAATCAACATTCCTAAACCAGAACTGTTTACAAATCCAGTTTCTTTAAGATCAATAATTATATTTTTCTTACCTTCTGAAATAAGTTTATGAAGTGTATCGCTAAACTCTACATCTTTTGCTGTGCCCGTGATATCACCTTTAAGTTCAATCACAACAGCTGTGTATTTTTGCACTAAATTGATTTTCATTATTCCTCCAATAAATTTAACTATTCAAGTTATGTCAATATATCATTTTATTTTTATCACTACAAAAGTTACATCGTCTTCAGGTTCTTTACCATTAGACCATTTCGTAGCGGAGTTCTTCAAATGCTCAATAATTTTTTCCGGTTCTTTTTCTGCAACTGAGAGAAACTCTGTTTTTGTTCTATCATATCCGTACACATCATTGTTGTTATTTTTCAATTCTGGTAATCCATCACTTAACATAAGAATAGTATCACCTTTTTCTAATTTTCTTTTTTCAAGCGAGTAGGGGAAATTATTCATCGCACCAAGTGGCATTCCTTTAATAAAAATTTCTTCTATGGATTGATTATTCATTCTGTAAATAAGCGCGGGAGGCATTGCGGCAGATGAAATTGACAATTGTGAACCTTTTATTTTTAACATCTGCAAACACATTGAAAGCTGACGAAATTTCATGTCCCTTATTACTTGAGAAATTCTAGAATATGTATCTAAAATATTTTCGCCTGATGCTAAACTGTTAAACAAACTTTTCGTAATGGTCACCATTGTTCCGGCTTTCATTCCGTGTCCTGTTGCATCACCTATAACTGCGGTAAGTGTTCCATCACTTCCAACCTGGAAGTCATAATAATCACCCCCGACTTCTGTAGCGGTTTTCATGTGGACTGCAATTTCAAGATTAGAAAGTTGCGGGAGTTCTTTAGGAAGCATTGCAAGTTGTAACTGGCGAGCTTCTTCAAGTTCTTTTGTTTTGCGCTCGTTCTCTGCCTGAATAATTTTATTCTGAGCTTCTGCATTCTTAAGATCTAAGAAGCGGGTAAAAGTGAGATTGAAAACCCCTGCAAATCGTTCAAGAAAGTTTATTGTTTCTTCAGGCTGGGTTTCAGGTGAACCAATTCCAATAAATCCTTTTGAGAAATAAGCAATACTTTGTACTCTTCTCTTCTGTGATAAGCCCATCCTAAAAGGAACTTTGAGTTCTTCGTTGAGATATCGAAAATAATCTTCCAATTCTTTACCGTGCACATCAATAGTTATGGATTTCTTTTGCTGCTTCCAAGCATCATACATTTTAGAAATAGTAACTGATTTTTTTTTATCTCCGGTAAAGTGTTTACTGACTTTAGTTCCGTCTTCATCAGTTATCCAGAATTCAATATTATCACCTTCAGCTTCTATTATTCCGATATACAAACGATTAGGTGCAATACCTAATCCAATCAATTGCTTAAAGATAACCACTGCAGTTTCTGCAAGTTCATTACTATTCCGCATTGCCATTGTACGACTACGAACTCTTTCAAGTGCTGTTTCAATCTGTGCTTCTCTTGCCTGTGCTTCTGCATTTTTCAAATCAAGAAAGCGGGTGTAGGTTAGATCGAAGACTCCGGCAAATCTTTCAAGAAGTTGAACAGTTTCATGAGTGTGAGATTCATAATTAGAAAGGGATAGCATTCCCTTAGAAAAGAAAGCAGCAATTACTAAACCGTGGAGGTTGGAATAATCATTGTCGTCAGGAATACCACTTAATGTACTTCTGTAATTAACCCAATCTTGAAGATCTTTTCCAACAAGTTCAACAGCAGTAGATTTACTGCCATTCTTCCAATCAGTGTAAAGTTTGTTTAATAAAACAGGTTCATCAATACTTGCATTAAATTTTTGATTAACTTTAGCACCTCCCCCGCTCCAATCAGTTACCCAGAATTCGATAACACCCTCATCCTCTTTCATTATTCCGATTGTTATCATTTTGGGAGTTTTGTCTAATTCTTTAAACTGTTGGAATAGTACTGAAGCAGTCTCTGAAAGCTCTTCACTTTTCTGCATCGCCATAGTTCTAGCTCGAACTCTTTCCAATGCGGTTTCAATCTTTGCTTCCCTTGCCTGTGCTTCTGCATTTTTTAAATCAAGAAATCGTGTGTAAGTAAGATCAAACACTCGTGCAAATCTTTCTAACAATAGAAATGTTTCTTGAGAAATAGTACTCTTGCTGGAAAATATTAAAGCTCCTTTGGAAAAATATGCGATGTTGACAATCCACTTCTCATCGTATGTATTTTGATATATTTCTTCACCCAAAAACTTGTTGCGCCAGTTATTATATTCTAATAATTCTACTCCGGTAATTTCGATTACAAACGATTTTAAGTTTTCTTTCCAAGCAGCAGCAAATTTCTGCATAACAAATGGTTCATCATTATATCGAATTCTCCGTGTTTGCGGCAATTGGTTCCCATGAATTGTTGCCGATATTTCCACTACTCCTTCTTCTTCTTTAATAATGCCTATCGAAATTTGCTCGGCAATTTCACCTAGCTCCTTTAACTGTTGAAAGAGAAGAAACGTAGTTTCAGGAAGTTCTTCACTCCTCTGCATTGCCATAGTTCTTGCACGAACTCTTTCAAGAGCAAGTTGAATTTGTGCTTCTCTTGCCTGTGCTACAGCCTGTTCAATATCTATAAATCTGCGGTATGCTAATTCAAATACATTGCGGAAGCGTTTGAATAAATTAATCTCTTCTTCATTTAATGGAGAATAAGTGGACATACCTAAAGCCACTGGGCCCAATGAGTACCAATAGTAGTTTAGAGATTCAGCCTTTTCCAAATAAAAGTCTGCAAACTGGTTAGTCGTTTTCTGATAATCATACCAATCTTTAAGTTCTTTACCTTGCAAGGTATGTTTAAATAATTCTTCTGCACCATTAAGCATTTGATTTGCAAATAGATTCTGTAGGTCATGGGTTTTGAAATCAACTTCAGTGATTATTTTTTTATTATGCTTAAAGTAGAATTCATAGTTGAGATAGATGCCTTTTGTTTCATAGAAAATTGCAGTCTGAACATTTCTAATCTCTTTTACTTTAAGACTTTCAAGTTGCTCAGAAATAATTTGACATACTTCAAGCATATCGCTTGGTTTTTTCATAGTTAATGCAGAAGAACGAACTTTTTCAAGTGCAGTTTCTATTTCTAATTCTCTGTTTTTGTTCAATAACTCAGAAGTTTTTTCCTCAACAAGTTTTTGAAGTTCTTCATTTTTTCGTTGCCATTCGTTTAAATGCCAGGTATCTCCTTCAGTCTCTACTGCAACAGAACCGTGCAGATGAACTAACATCCATTTTCCATCAAGATAATAAAATACAGAGCTGAATCGTAAGGGTAATTCATTCTTAGCTCCATCTATTATCATGCTTATTTTAATCTCATCTACAAAGATTGCAGCTTCTTGATTAGAAGTTACTCTTCGAAAGACTGGTTTCACATCAAAATTAATTTCTGCACCAGCACCTTGCTCTCTTTGGTCAATCACCAGTTTACGTAACCTCATTATATCAAGAATTTTTTCATCTAAAGTTGTTCCATATCCCATCACATCGTCAGCAATATATTCTCTCATACGATCAAGAGGTGAATCGTACAAAATTAAGTTGAGAAATGTATCGTACGTTTCTTTAAGTAATTTTTCTTTCTCAATGTTCATAGTTCACAAGTATTATTATTGATTAAATTTTTCCTTTTATTGATTTTGCTTTCATAATTTTTTTTTAAAATTAAACTACCTTGAAGATCTGAAGACCATGACCTTCAAGGTATTAAATGAGTTAACTTTTATTTCTTTGGAGATTTTAATTCAACAACAAGGACTTCAAAAGATTTTTTGCCCGTATTTTCCGGTAAATGCTTTCCTGCTGGTGTCCACATTGTCATTCCTGCTGTAAATTTTGCGTCTTGAGATTTACCATCAGGCATGGTAAACTTGTTTTGTCCATCAGATAAAAACACAGCAACTGCATTTGGATGTTCGTGCATAACTGATTTTTCGCCAGGACCATAATTAACTCGCAGTACTCGAACTTGATCATTTTCAAATTCGACTTTGTAATGTTTTGGATCAACCTTTACAGCATCTTGTGCAAAGCTGCTGCCGGTTAGAAGGAAGAATGCAACAATAATTATTGCAAAGAATTTTGATATATGTTTCATGGTACTAACTCCTTTTTGTTTGTTGAAGAATATATTTATTAGTAATGCATTTATTAGTAAAGCAAATTTTTTATAATCGCTCATACCTTTAAATATTTATTGAGTTTTATTTAACTTTAATTACTACAAACGTAACATCATCTTCAGGCTCTTTATCATTAGTCCAACGCCTGCCTTCTTCTTTTAGATATGTTACTATCTCTTCCGGTTCTCTCTTGGCAATCTCCTCAAAACTATTTCTCGCTCTTTTGTAACCGTATATTTCCATACTTTCATTTTTAAGTTCTGCAAATCCGTCACTCATCAATAATAAAGTGTCCCCTCTTTCAATCTTTAATTCCTTTACATCATAAACAATTCCTTTCATTGCACCTAAAGGCATATTGTTAATTACAACCTCTTCAATAGTTTGTGAATTTTTTCTGTAAATAATTAACGGAGGCATTCCGGCATTTGTAGTTATTATTTTATTAGATTTTATCTGAACACATGTAAGCGCCATCATCAATCTTCCAAGCTGCATATCCTTAATCGACGAGCTTGCATTTTCGAAGAATGGCTTAAGTTTAATGTTAGTTCTGTCTGACATAAAAAGAGATTTCATTATTGATACCATCATACCTGATTGCATACCGTGCCCGGTTGCATCACCAAGAATAACAGTTAATGTTCCATCCGGGTGAACGTTAAAATCATAATAATCACCGCCCACTTCGGTTGCAGTTTTCATATATACCGCAATATCAAGATGAGGTAATTGCGGAAGTTCTCTCGGCAGCATTGAATGCTGAAGAAGTCGTGCTTCATCTAATTCTTTTGTCTTACGAGCGTTTTCAGCTTCAAGTAATCTTTTGTTTTCTTTTTCTTTTCTTCGATCTAGTTCATACTTTCTCATTCCTCCAATTACACTCACAAAACCGATAATATAAATTCCGTATGCCCACCAGGTAAGCCACCAAGGTGAATTAATAGTGAACGAATAGAAATCCTCGTTCGTTTTCATTCCATTGGAAGTAATAGCTCTTACTTTAAATCTATATTTCCCGGGCGGAAGATTCTGGTATTCTACAAAAGGAAGATTTGAAGGTCGGGACCATTCTTTATCTAAACCCTCTAAAAGGTGTTCATAAGAAGTTTGGCGGGGATCTTTATAATTTAATGCGGCATAATTAAACACGAATGAATTTTGAGAGTACGAAAACCCTTCCGGAAATTTATAATAGTAAGATTGAGTATCCACAGATACTGAAGAAATTTTTAAAGGATAACTGCTTCTCTCTCCTTTATTAATGTAAATCCCGGAACCATTATAATATTCAACAAGATTTCCATTGCCGTCCATTATAGCCGCATACGGTCCCCCTGTTACTACATTCTCGTCATCATAATAAGTTTGAAACTTATCTCCGTTCACTTGTAAAGCACCGGAAGGAAATCCAAAAAAAAGATTTCCTTTTTCGTCAACGATGGGATTAGAAATACTTGTTGAAGGTAGTCCATCTTTTTTTGTATAATATTTCAAATGAGTTCCATCAAAAATTACAAGTCCCATGTTTCTCAGCCGGATATACAATCTGTCGCTTGCCTGAATATCAGTTTTTGTACCAGCAACACTTGCACTTTTCAAAATTCTAAAATCAGCGGTTGCGTTCACACTATCGCTCATGTTAATAAATTTATTTCCATTAAAAACATAAAACCCTCCGACAGTCAAGAAATACATTCCATTTTTTAATTTACCAACATAATGAAGCTGTTTACCCGGCACATTCCAGTTTTGTGGCGGCTGATGCCAGGTTTTTCCATCATAGATCATAATTTTGCAATTGACTGAAGAGAGATCTTTAATGTTATCTGAGAAGAGACCGAATAGCCAGAGCCTCCCTTCGTTATCTTCTCGAAAATCGAAAGTCTGGTACATTTTATTATTATCCGTATCAATAAAAGGAGATTTTATTTCAATAAATTTTTCGCCGTCAAACTTTCCAAGGTAAAAATCAGCTTTAACAAGATCTTTCGACTCGGGTCTAACATAATTCTGCAAAGCATAAATTTCACCATGTTCAGTTTCCATTACATTTGTTGTGTTATAAAATTTACGTTTATCAGATTCAACATTCTTAAACTTTAATATCTGTTCTCCTTCGCTGTTCTTAATCTCGCGGACAGTAGTTATTCCCTTTGCTGTAGGAATCCATACCCTCATTTTACTATCCTGATAAACATCAAAAGTTATGTTACTCAACAAACCATCTTTTTCAGTATATCCTTTTAATTTATTACCATCCCAGATATTTATTCCTGTGTTAAATGTTTGAGCATAGGCGGGTAAAGTTGTATAAGAATAGGAAATCCAGACAATACCGTTTTTATCAGTATATAAGTTTGGGATACCGCCAAGTAATTGGAGTAAGCCGTCCTTACCGGTAAGCATCTTTGAAAAGTTTGGATAATAAAATCCAAATCCTTTAGATGTCCTCATTATACATCCGTCATTCGTCTCTCCGGCAGGATAAGCTGTAAAAGCATCAAACTTTTCCCAATTTCCATTTTTGTTTTTAAACATTTGATCGGGAAATTTTGAACTCTGCGCTTGTAAAGCTTGTGTAGTTTGAAGCACTAATAGTTCCGGAAAGAATTTATTTTTTTTCATAAAGAACGTCTGCGCATAGTGAAAATCGTTTAAAATTTTCCCGGTTTTCGTATCAAATTTATTTTTAATATTCTCAATGATATTTGAAGGTTTCCATTTTCCGTCAATAAATTCATAAATGCTTTTGTCTTTTAAAGTGAAAGTCTCGATTCCAGATGACAGTGTAGTTAAGAAAATTTTATCAAGCTCTTTGCTGTAATGAACTGAATAGGGTCTTTGACCTTTTCCGAAATTATCCAGAAAATCTGTAAACTGATGGAATTTTGTACCATCATACATTAATACTCCCGAAGTGTTTTTAAATAATCCGTTTGATGTAACCACGCCGGAAAATGCAAGCCATGTATTGCCATCCTTATCAATCGAAGTTATTACATGCTGCGACAGAATTGATGCGTTCTGCATTTTTATTCCGTCAGATTCATCAATCTTTTTGAATATGTTATTCTTATATAAAGCAATATATGATCCTTCTTTAGTTTGAGTATTAGTTCCGTCTGAAGAAAAAATGAGATCACCATAAGGTGTCTCAATGAACCTTGTCGCATTGTCTAATGGGAAATTTGTAGAATCGTAAACTGAAAATTTGCCATTTTCAAATTTTGTTAATCCCCCGTTAAACTTTTTATCAATGAATGGAGTCTCCGATCCAATCCAAATCCTTCCTTTGCTATCTGCCTTTATAAAAGTTACGATTTGGCCGGATAATCCGTTTATACTATAACCGTCTTTTTCAGAATATGCTTTGAAATCTTTTCCGTTGAAAGTTATAAACTTTTTTGTTGATGCGAAGTAGAGAGTATTTTTAGTAGAATCGTAAAACATATTTTGCATTTTTGGCAAACCATATTCTTTACCTACTTCCTCAAATTCATAACCATTAAACCTATAAGTTCCTTCAATTCCCGAAAGCCATATGTAACCATCTTTAGTTTGGACAATATTGGAAATATTGGTAGTCGGCAAACCTTCTTTATTGGTATACTCAACAATATCAGAATTTGCCTCGGTCTTTTGTCTCTGCTGAGGAAATGCAAATGATGAAATAAGAAATAAAAATGCAACAGTAATTAACCTTGCAAAAGTTAACGTCATAAGATCCTCCGCAAAAACAATTAATTAAAAATTTATTAGAAAAAGATTTTGCTTATTTCATTTTTATTACAACAAAGGTCACATCATCTTCAGGCTCTCTGTCGTTTACCCAACGTGAACCTTCTTCTTTTAGGTAAGTAATAATTTCTTCCGGTTCTTTATCTGCAACTTCTTCAAATGAATTTCTTGCACGTTTATATCCATAAACTTCATTATGCTTATTTTGCAATTCAGGTAATCCATCGCTCATTAACAATAAGGTATCACCTTTGAACAATTCTATCTCTTTTAACTCATAAGGAAAATTCTCCATAGTTCCCAACGGCATTCCTTTCATTAAATGTTCTTCAATTTTTCTGCTCTGTTTCTTGTATAAAAATACCGGCGGCATTCCTGCTGCTGACATCACTAATCTATTGTTTTGAATCTTAAGCATTGTCATGCACATTGCAAGAGAATGAAACTGCATTTGTTTTATACATCGGGTCATTTCTTGGAATGTAAAAAGTATATCCGGATTTGCAGCATAACTGTTAAACAAAGATTTAGCCGATGTAACCATTGTACCGGCGCGCATACCATGTCCGGTTGCATCACCCAAAACAACTGTTAGTGTTCCATCTATGCCAACATTAAAATCATAATAATCGCCGCCAACTTCTGTTGCTGTTTTCATATAAACTGCTATATCGAGATGAGGGAATTGTGGTAGTTGTTTTGGAAGCATTGATAACTGCAGCTCACGTGCACTTTCAAGTTCTTTTGCTTTCCGGTCATTTTCAATTTCGAGTGTTCGACGCTCTGCTTCACTTGCAATCGCCTGCAGTTCAGCTTTCTGTGCTCTTAGTTCAGCATTCTGAAATCTCTGTCTTTCTCTTTCTCTCAGTAATAATCTTCGTCTTTGAAAACGATCAATTCCGAAAATTATTCCTGCAAAGACAAAAACATATCCCATGTATGCCCAAATTGTTCTCCACCACGGTGACAAGACTTTAATTTTAATTGAAGTACCTGCTTCATTCCAAACACCATCACCATTGGATCCTTTTACTCTGAAAACGTAATCACCCGGAGGAAGATTAGTGTAAGACGCAAATTTTCTATTATCGTAGATCCAACCTTCTTTATCAAATCCATCTAATCTATAAGCGTATTGATTTTTTTCCGGTCGGGAAAAATGAATTGCACTGAATTCAAACGAAATGTTGTTTTGGCTGTATGCAATTTCAATCTCTTTTGTTTCTAAAATACTTTTTGTTAACGGTGAGTTTTTTGAAGAAGGATAAATTAATTCATTAGAAATCTTTAATTGAGAAATATTAATCTTCGGTACTTGTTTGTTAATGTTACTTGAATGAAAAGAATTAAATCCGTTTTGTCCGGCAAAAAATAATTCTCCTGACTGACTTTTAAACGAGGCCCGATTGTTAAATGTATAACCTTGCAATCCATCTTTTACATCATAATTAATAAAAATTGGGTGAGTTATATCTTTGTTAAATTTCGAAATCCCATTAAGAGTGCTCAACCATAAATTTCCGTAGGTATCTTCTTCAATGGCTACAACATAATTCGAGGGTAAACCATCTTTATCATAAAGAACGTTAAACTGTTTTGATTGCTGATCATACTTTATCAAACCGCCATTGGTTGCTATCCATGCAACTTTACTCTTATCTACAAATAGATCATTTATATTTTTCAGATTTTCTGTGAAGTTAACATTTGCATTCTCTTGCAAATAAGTTACAGAGTTTTTTCTAATATCATAAAGGCTGAGACCCGTTGATGTTCCAATAAGCACCGTACCATTATCCTGATATTCTACTTTGGTAATATTATCTCCATTAATGAAAGGTTTGCTTTTACTTGAAGCAATCAAATCTTTGCAATTATTTAGATCAATACCTGATAAATCAAATACTTGAATTCCCCATAACGTTGAATCGCTTGGCGGCTCTGCATTCCATTTGCCGTATGAATGACTATCATCCGATCTGTATCTTAATGTGTAATTGCCTTTTTCTAATTTTATTATTCCCGCAGTTATACGATTCTTAAAATTTCCACCCAAATAAAATGAATTGTAATAATTGAATTGGTTCCAAAGTGTATCCGACTTTGAATTAACAATCCAACCATAATCTACCATTCCACTATTATTCACGCCCTCGCCTACTCCAATTATCATTACATCAGTTTGTTTATCTAAACTGAATTCTTTTTTTAGATCTTGATAATCCCCAACCTTGGTTAATCCCGCTAATGGATTACTCTTTGTATTAAGTGAATCAATTATGGAGAGAAGTTTTTCGTCATAAGCACGTGATAGAAATGTTGGAATAAATTGTTTTGCGTTAGTTTTAGTATCGAACTTAGTTAACCCGGAGATTCCCGAAGCCACCCACAGATTTCCATAATCATCCAACGAGATATTGTTAATATCATTAAAATCAATTGAATAGTGATTTGTTTTTAAGCTCAGATCATAATTCGTGAATGAATTATTTGAAAGATTTATCTTACTGAGTCCCTTCCTAGTTCCAAGCCAAAGCTCTTGAGAAGCACCGGGATAAATAGATCTAATAAAATTATCAGGTATTGATTTTGCATTACCTTTTTGGTTTTTAAATTTATTAAAGGTTTTTTCTTTCAGATTGTACTTTACTAATCCGTCATTTGTACCGAGCCAAATAAAATCTTTATCTAAAGGATTTTGATAAATTGAAGCTATAAATAAATTAGTATTTGAATTTACTTTGTCGGTTGGATTGGCGTAAAGTGTAAATGGTTCCTTTTGAAAATCTAATTTTAACAATCCGTTGTTAAGAGTAGAGATCCATAGAATTCCAAAATCATCCTTATAAAATTTAAAAAAGACATCATAGATAAACACTGATTTTGGTAAATCGGATTGGTCTAAATTAGTAATCTCATTTGTCTTCATGTTATATTTGAAAATTCCATGCGAAGACGATCCGATCCAAAGATATCCATCATTATCCTGATAGATTTTATATGTGGAATTTTTATCGTTATTATTAAATTTTTCTTTGGGAAATAATTTTATTTCGTTAAAAATGCCGCTGTGGGGATCAAAATTATAGAATCCGTTCTGACTGCTTATCCAAATCTTACCTGTTTTGTCTTCATATAAATCATATATATTTATTTTTTTGAAAATATTAGGATCTTTGGGTGCTACGTCAATCAATTCGAAAAGACTGGTAGACTCATTATACTTTACTAATCCTTGAAAAAAGTAATGTGCATATATTTCTCCCGACGAAGTTTCCATTACTGAAAAGTCAGTACCCGTGAATGGAGTTTTATTATCACCATTTTTAATGAAGGTTCTTTCAAATTTGTTAGTTGCAATATCAAACTTAAACAGACCATCAAATGTTGCTGCCCAAATTCTTTTTTTGCTGTCTTGGATAAAATGGAATATCGTATTTGCAGAAATATTGATCTTACTTGGATCGGGTAAATAAGTTACAAAAGATTCGTTAGCCCGGTCGTATTTACACAAACCTCCCTGTGTTCCCACCCACAAAGTTTCATCTTTATCTATCATTAAGGAAAAGACAAAATTATTTGATAATGATTTTGCAGCACCGGGATCATTTTTGTATACCTTGAAATTGTATCCGTCATACCGGTTCAACCCGTCCGCTGTGGCAATCCAAAGAAAACCATATTTATCCTGTAAGATATCAAATACAGTCGCGTTTGATAATCCGGCAGGAATAGAGATGTGTTCGAAATTATATTTCTGTTGACCAATTAGTGGTGAGAATGAAATGATGAACAAAAATATTATTAAATAATTATACTTAATAATAGGTGCGAGCATTTTAACCTCGTAAGCATTTTTTAATATAGATTGTCTGATTATTGTATAAAATTTTTTATTACTTCCTGATTAAATAGAGAGCGGTTATATCATCACTCTGCGGAGTATCTGCAGTATGTTTTTTAACATCCGTTATTAAATTTTTAATAAATGTTTCTGCTTTTGCGGGTTTATTATTTAGGAAGAATAATTCAAGTCTTTCATCGGAATACTCTTCGTTCTTTTCATTCATAGCTTCGGTAATTCCATCGGTGTAAAAAAGAATTTTCTCGCCTGGTTCTATTTTTATATAGGAACTTTCATACGGCAATCCGAAATTGAGCATTCCAAAAGCAAATCCGCCTTTATCGAGTTTCGTTAATTTTTCATTGGAGGAAT
Organism: Ignavibacteriales bacterium; assembly: GCA_007280825.1. Taxonomy (GTDB): domain Bacteria; phylum Bacteroidota; class Ignavibacteria; order Ignavibacteriales; family Melioribacteraceae; genus Fen-1258. Next base: position 18,061 of record QYQI01000008.1, read on the forward strand.
AAAAGATAGGATTATGACCGGCATTTAAATATTCTATAGTACCGGTCGGGGGATCAAGAACGGCTATGAAACCAGTTATATATTTTTCCGGTGTTGAAGCTTTAAAAATAATTTTATTCAGACGATCGGCTACATCAGTTAATTTAAAATCGTTTTCAACGTAGGCATTAAGAGATGCATTTAATGTGTTGACTAACAATCCCGAGGCGACTCCCTTCCCTGCAACATCGGCTATTATTATAAGAAATCTTCCATCTTTTAATTTTGTAACATCATAATAGTCTCCGCCAATTTCTAGAGATGGAATATTAATTCCGGCAACATCATATCCATCAATCTTAGGAAGTTTCTGCGGAATAATTCTTTTCTGAATTGTTGCAGCCATTTCAATCTCTTGCTGCATTCGTTCTTTTTCAATTGCTTCATTGTGCAAATGTTCATTTTCAATTGCAGCTAAGACCTGTCTTGCAAAAGCCGTAAGTAATATTCTATCTGTTTGATCAAAATCTGTAATTCCATTTCTACTTTCTTTTTCGGAAAGCGTAAACAGATATTTTAATTCCTTGAATTCAACAGATGTTTCAATTTTATTTTCTGAATTGAAAACTTTTTTTATATCTGAGTCTTCAGGAAATCCTATTGAAGATATAATCTCATCGCCGGAAATAATTTGTAAAACTCCGCAAGAAGCATTCGTTAATGCTGCCGCCCTCTCCAATGAAAGTTCAAGCAATGAAGAAGTTTTGTGAAGTTTCGAAATTTCTATCCCTGTATCTATCAAACTGTTAAGCTGAACAACTTTATGATTTAATGAAAAATTTAATTGCTTCTCTTTTTTTTGATTAATAAAAGATTGGTATGCATTATCTAATAACTGAAGAAACATCTGAAGAGTAATTTTATCAAGTTCGGTTATTTCGGTCTTATCGATTTTGTCTCCAATAACCAGTCCCCAAAACGATCCATCGGTTAATGGCAAAGTTGCAATAATGCCGAAGTCTCTATCACTGAAATAATCAATGCTAAGATTTGTTGAAGTTCTTAACAATGGAAGGTATTCTCGGCATTTTTCATTATGTAATAACACACTTTCCCATTCAGCAGAATCGTTATTCTTGAAAAATATGTTTACATCACTAATAAAAAAGTTGCCCCGTAAAATGTGGCAAAAATTAGTGCCAAGTTCTCTAAGAGTGTTAGATCCGGAAAGTATACTAAATCCTTCTTGAAAAGATTTAACTTGAACAGAGAGTTTGTCAATTATATAATTATACTCAACTACATTCATTCATGAGACTTTCAATACTCTTTTTTGAAATAATTTCTGTGAGTTGAATCAGCTAGATAAGTTTAAATGCATCTTTCAAATTATCCGCTTTTTTGGCAAATTGAAATAAACCCATTATTGTAAAAGTTTTTTCAATAGATGGATCAAGATTAGTGAATATTAAATTTCCATTTGACTGATTTAATTTCTCAATGATCTCAATTAAAAATGAAATACCAATCGAGTTAACCACATTTGACCCGGCTAAATTTAATATCACATTATTAATTCCATTTCCATTGTGTTTATAAAATTCATCTACAATTTTTTGTCCGCCAATATTGTTGATGTATCCAGTTGTATTTATGACAATACAATTATCTTTTGTTTCTGTAACTAAATTAAATTCGGGTGACATTTTATAGACTCCTAGACTAAATTTTTAATTATTGTAATTTTTGTACCAGTTGGGCCGGATTCAATTATAAAATCATCTGACATAGATTTCATAAGCTTGATTCCCCAACCTCTTTTATTTTTACTAGATAATTTTTCATGAATTTCCGGTTCTTCCACTTTCTCGGGCTCAAACCCATGACCAAAGTCAGTAACTAAAATTATTAACCTCTCTTTTGTCATAGTGAATTCAACATTTACATATGGGTTTTCAGCACCCGCATGTTCAAGACCATTAATGATTGCTTCTGTAACAATTATTTTAGCCTCGCCTATTTTTTCACTTGAAATTCCTAAATGACCTCCCATCAGTTGTAAACTTTCAAGAGCTACCAACTCAATATCCGGAACTTTGGGAATTTTGATTTCTAGTTTTATATTTTGATTCATATTTACTCTCAGTTGTTTGAAGTTAACCGAATGTAGCCATTACAGAAACAGTACGATGATTTAATATAACGATATGGGACTTAATGTCCACGATAATAATTTAATAATCTGTCTTAAATGAGGGTTTTGGATTCGTTTATCTGATGTTGTACTTTTAAATATTAAAAAATATTTTAAGATTTTTGTTGATATTTTTTTTGTTAAAGTATTTACAATAGAAGAATAGAAATATATTTGAGAATATTTGTAATAAAATGTTTTGTTATAATATTTAGAATGAATTGGATTTAGATAATTTCATAAAAATTCTTTTAAAAACAAAAACCTCGAAAACAGTATCCATTTACTATAATCGAGGTTTTATTTTTACTGGCGGAGAGTCAGGGATTCTCTTCCCGGAACAAAATGCTGTACTTATAGCTTATTTTCGTAGCTTTTAAGAATGTTATGACCAAAAAGTGACTAAGATTTTATTTTTCCTATCTATATATATACATCCTAATCAAACTATTTAAAATGCCGATTGAATATTGAATAAGGACAACCCGACAACCGTTCAGACGACCTCACCCGCACTACTTTTTCGCCACGACTTTTATTTCGCCTGTCCCCAACGCCTGCCAGCGTCTATCCCGTCGCACGAAGATATCCAAATCGACACCACTGTCGCTCGTCTCTTTCCCTCGAACTATTACACGCGTGGAGTAATGAACCGACACGATAGCTGTTTCTGCTGTGATTCTCATGTCGAGTTTCTCGATCACGTATGACTTCAATTGAAAATTCATCGCCCAGTCGACCCACCGCTGTTTCGTGGTTGGTGGTTCTTCGCCGTCGTCAACGCCCATGAAATCGTCTGCCAGGATCCGTTCCAGCTTCGCCCTGTCATGGTCCTTTATGGAGTCCCACCACTGTTTCTCTATAGCCGCCAATTCTCTTTCCTGATTCCGATAATGCCTGTCGGTTGTCTGCCCAAATGCCGGAACGGCGAGAAGGAACAGTACTATGCACAAAGCGCACATTCGTGTTGAGCGGTGCTCCTTTCCTTGCGCCAATGTCATAGCATTGGAGTTGCGCCCAGATGCTTCACTTCGAAGCGACCTCTTATCCATACTTTGCCTTCGTATTTATTAAGATTATGTCTAAGATTTCTTAATGGCTTCCAATAGTCTTTCATTTTGCTTAGCATTTTCATCTCTTATTAGACTCATAAAAAATACTATAATACCTGTAGCAAAAAGCATTGATGAAACGATTACAATATTCTGAGATACTTGGATGTAAACTATGGGATTTAGTTTATTACCTTTTCATTTTCGAAATCAAAGAAATGAATTCTCTTCAAGTTGATTTTTAATTTTCTTAATGATCCAGTTTGAGGAATATCACGTGCCGGAATTCTTGAAATGAATTGCACATTATCTAAATTAAAATATAAGTAAGCTTCGTTTCCCATTGGCTCCACAATTTCTAATATAACTTCAAACTCATAGCAATTTGTTATTAATGATTCATCTTTAAAATCATGAATATCTTCGGGTCTAATGCCGAGAAATATTTTTTTCTGTATATAACCCTTTAACATATTCGATTGTTCAACACCAACACTGATTATAAGTTTCTTGTTGACAGATTCAAATTTTAATCCATTAAGGTCAGTTATCATTCCTTCGATAAAATTCATTGCCGGGCTTCCGATAAATCCGGCAACGAATTTATTCCCGGGATTATTATAAAGATTCATAGGAGTATCTACTTGCTGAACCACGCCATCTTTCATTACTACTATTTTGTCCCCCATGGTCATTGCTTCAGTTTGATCATGTGTAACGTAAATCATTGTAGCTTTCAGTCTTTGATGAAGTTTAGAAATTTCTGTCCTCATCTGTACTCTTAATTTAGCATCAAGGTTACTTAAAGGTTCATCAAACAAAAAGACTTTTGGTTTACGAACTATCGCTCTGCCTACAGCAACTCTTTGTCGTTGTCCGCCGGATAATGCTTTTGGTTTTCTACCTAAAAATTCTTCTAAATCTAAAATCTTTGCTGCATCCAAAACTCGTCGCTTGATTTCTTCTTTACTGAATTTTCGTAATTTTAATCCAAATGCCATATTCTCGTAAACTGTCATATGAGGATATAAAGCATAGTTCTGAAAAACCATTGCGATATCCCTGTTCTTAGGGGATACATCATTAATAAGTTTATTGTCAATAAAAATCTGACCCTCACTTATTTCTTCCAACCCTGCAATCATTCTTAGTGTTGTCGATTTACCACAACCGGATGGACCTACCAGTACAACAAACTCTGAATCATTAATTGTCACATTAACATTACTAACAACTTTTAATTTATTGTCATAAATTTTTGTTACATTTTTTAATTCAACAACTGCCATAACCAATTTCCTGTTAAAATTAAATGACCGAGTATAAAATATTTATTTTTTTTATTTGACTAAATCAGCTAGTTGAGAAGCGACATCAAACAGATCAATTCCTTTAGTAAATGGAAGACATACACCTGTTGTAATTCTTACCTTATCAACCCACACAGAAGGAATGCTTTTTATTCCGCTCATAGCACCGCTTAATGCACCCACAATCGCAGAAATAGTATCAGCATCACGTCCGAAATTTCCACTGTAAATAATTCCTCGCTTAAAATCTCCGTCCGTTAGTTTAAATATTGAAAAAGCTGAAACTACAGCTTCAGGTGAAACAGCTTTGTACTCGGTCCACAATGCATCATGCAGTGACTTCCATGAATCTTCAAGGGTCTTTTTTTCTTCAATTATGCTAAAAGCTTTCTCAAATGTGAATCTTATCCATGAATCTTTTGGAGTTACATTGATAGCATTCTGAATTATTTCTTCTACAGAAGCTCCCGCCATTGCAAGAGCAATAGCTACGGCCACTGCTTGTGCACCCCACAAACCATCGCGCGAATGACTTATACTCGCCTCTATACCCGCCAGATGAGCGGCACGCTTAGGATCCCCGGCACATGCAATACCAATTGGTGTTACCCGCATTGCCGCTCCGTCACTCATGTAATGAGAATTATATATTCCTGAAAATGGAGGAAGAACTCCACGACGGATGTTAGCCGCTGCTTCTCTCTCACTAGCTCCACCTCTTTTCAATTCTGTAAGCGGTAAAACGTGCGTTCTCCAACTCTCAAGAACGTCAGCGTCGGTTAAATTCCCTTTTGCTTTTATTAATGTTTGGGCAGTCAGTAAAGCAAATTCAGTGTCATCAGTTCCCGGTGCTGGTTTTTCAGAAAAATCCATTGTTATACCATATTGAAAGTGATAATCAGGTGAACGTGCAATATCTCCGAATGAATCACCTATAGCATGACCAACGAGGCTTGCTCGAGCTCGGTCTTGTAACAAAGTTTTATCTTTTAACAAATCATTTTTAGTAAGCATATAGCTTTTTCCTTTTTAGTCTGAATATTTAGAAAGTATTACAGTTCGTTTTGCAAGATCACTTATTAAACAATTATCAAATCCTTTAAGACTGCTTCGAATTTTATTCTTTAGTGGTGCGATCCATTTCGACGGAAGATTTTTTGCACCCAGCATTGTTCCCATTATTGAACCGACTGTTGCCCCGTTACTATCGGTATCCCATCCACCCATCACTACATTGCAGATTGCACTTTCATAATTTCCTTTTGAAGAAAGTAATGCAGCTACAACAAGCGCCGCATTATTAATTGTATGCACCCAATGATACGTGCCAAATTTTTGATAAAGAGAATTAACAGTTTCATCCCAAGATAGTTCGTGAATAGGTATAGATAAGACATAATGAATTGCTTCATAAAACTTTGACCGGGGAGGAATAAATGATAGTGCCTCATTAATAATTTTTCGTAAGTCATTAAATTTAAATGAAGCGGCTATTGCTGAAGCAAAAAATATTTCTCCATATATCCCATTGCCAATATGACTTAATCGAGCATCGCGCCAAGCAAATTCAGAAGCTTGAGCAGACTGTGCTGGAGAGATCCATCCCCATATGTCTGCACGAATCTGAGCACCTATCCATTCACGATAGGGATTTCTAATTGTAGCTGTCGCTGGCGGTAGAATACCATTAAGTGTGTTGAGATAAGCAACGCGTTCGGCAGTAAATGTGGAAAGCACCGGTATCATTTCCATCCAAGTATGAATTATGTTCTCAGTCGTAAAATTTCTTCCATATCGTTCATATACAAACAAATTAATCATTGGATAATTCATATCATCGTCTTCCGTCATACAAACAATATTTTCTTTTAAACTTTCTTTACCATTGTGTTTATTCCACGGATATTTTTGCAGAAGTGAATTTGGTATTCCCCGTTCTGTTATATAATCAGAAATTGGCCAGGTTCCGTTTGATAAAAGTAATTCTCTTATTCCTGAGCGAGTCGTTTTTTCAACCGGCTTTCCTAATAGACATCCTGCACTCCTCCCAAGCCAACCTCCAAGAATTCGATCTTCTATGAAAGAGTGTGCAAAAGAAGGAATTGTATCTGTTTTAATATGACACTGCCGAACTATTTCATTCCATGAAGATGGCTCGTTTTCAAAATTTTTATTAGAAGAAAAAATATTTTCTATTTTTTGGTAAAACGCTTTTGCTTTATTTCTAAATTCATCAACAGAATTTTTTGCATCTTCTATTTGCTGCCATTCAGATCTCAGTTCGGAGATATTGTTTCCCTCTTCTTCAAGCTGCTGTAATTCGTACTTGATACGTTCCGATATTTCTAGCCAGGAGATTCTCATATAGATATTTTTTGATCCTCTAAATTTGAGAGTTGTTCTATTAGCGTGAGATAATTCTTTCCAGCAAAGGACGGAATACAGATACCCTTCAATAATTTGATTGCATCCAACCAATTTTCTCCTGCTATTGTAGTTGAATGCAAAGAAGCCACAAACGCACCGACCATTGTAGGAAGAGTTTCTCCGCATTTTGCAAAAGTGGATGCCATCGTTAAAGAAGTTTCAAAATTATCACCGTGTAATCTTGCAATCGCAAAAGTTAGAGCCAACGTTTCGGGTGCAACGTTGCCGTAACTGTACTCACGGTTAACAATATTGTTATGAAGTTCGGGTAGAATAGAAAAAATCGAAGTACTATTCTTTACTATTTTGTATGCTTCATCAACAGTTCTTTTGAGCCAAGAAGACTCTGGAAGATATTGGCTCGCCGCATCTATAGCATAAGTAATATCTTTTCCAGAACAAACGAGACTAATCGCAACAGCCATTGCCTGTGCTGCCCACACTCCGTCTTCACTATTCGTTATAGAAGAATCTATTTCAGCCAAACGCGCAGCTTTATCAGGTTGTCCTGCACAGAGAATTCCTATTGGTACTGAACGCGGCATCGCACCATCATCAAAATAATGAGGATTTTCTTTTCCGCTTTTCGGCGGCACTATTCCGTTTCGCAAATTTTGAAGTGCCACTTGTGTACTGATGCCCCCTCGTATACAATCACTTGAACGCGCAAGATTCATCCACTCTTTCAGAACTGATTGGCTATAAGAATTATTATCACTACTTAAAAAAATTTCTGCAGAGAATGTAGCCCACTCTGTTGCACATGTTGGTGAAATGTCAAAATGTTGTGGCTGCTGATTCAGTGAGAAAGGCATCGGCGATAAGATTATATTTTTAGTTTCAGAATCAATATCGATTTCACGACGTTTTCTTCGCGTCCATGATGGAAGTAGAAAACTTCTATGAAACATCGCCGTCCAACTCATTGCGTCACCAATGGCTAGTCCGATCATTGCATTACGTGCGCGTTGTTTTACATCATTCATAATTTTTTACTCCACGACTGCGCTAGTAATGAAAGTTCATCTGCTACATTAATAATATTCATATTCTTAACAGCACTGATACAAATTCCACGCGAAATAGAAATACGTTTTATCCATCTTTCGGGAATAGCTTGAATACCATGCAATGCACCACAAATCGCACCTGTAATTGCTGCTATCGTATCAGTATCTCTGCCGATGTTTACTCCGCCAAGCACAGCATCTTCAAATTTTCCTTTTGCGGCAGCAATAAGACCGAACGCAAGTCCTACCGCTTCTGGTGCAACATCTGTCCAAAAATAATATGAACATGCTATGGAATGGTGAAGAGGTTCCAACGAGTTCCATACATCGCTTACATCATTACCTATCTGTACACTACGAATAATTGAAGAAAATGTCCACGAATCATTTGGCACAACATCTAATGCAGATTGAATAATTTTTTCAAAAGGTGCACCGACCATTGCCATTGAGATTGCAGCAGCAACAGCCTGTCCACTGTAAATTCCTTCTCCTGAATGACTGACTCTTCCATCAATATTAGCGAGGTGTGCGGCAAATTGCGGATCACCAGCCGAAGCTATACCGAAAGGTGCAACACGCATCGCAAGACCGTCGCTCCAACTGTGAAGATGTTGTCCAGATTCGGGAGGCTGTAACCCCTTCTTTAGATTTTGGATCGCTATGATCTCGCTAAATCCGGCACCTTTATATGCGTTATTGGAATTAATAATATCTCTCCGCCATCCAGCCGCTACATCTTCCGAAGTAAGATCTCTTTTTTTCTGCAGAAGTAATTGTGCACTGAACAACGCATATTCTGTGTCATCGCTTCCTCCTTGATCATCGGAAAGAAAATCGGTCACTCTTCCCCATCGTTTAAATATTTCATCAGGACTTTTACCTTCTGTCGCACTACCGAGAGCATCACCAACAGCAAGCCCGATAAAAGAACCGCGTGCTCTATCTTGAAGTGTAATCACCAGACCTCCCCGCGTTTTTTATAACGAGAAAGGACAATATTACTTTCATGTTCGATGCGACGTGCAGCATCATCGATCGACATTCTACCTGCGAATAATTCCTGAAGCACTGGATTAGCAACTCGACTTTTCCATTCTACATAACCTGGTGCACCAAGCCACGATCCAATACTTAAAGTAGAGACAGCAGAACATGTTATATCCCAACCACCAATCTTATCTTTAAACTCCGGCATTGATAAGCATGATATCCTTGCAGGAATCATCCAATCATTCAGCGCGAGCCTAGCAGTATTTTTCGAACTAAGCATAAAATCAATAAACATCATCGCTTCTTTTGCCCGTTTCGATTTTTTAGGAATACTTAAGGTCTGCGTACTAGCACCGTAAGTTTGAGTCTTCGCTTTGATCGGAGGCATTACGCCCCATTGAAATTCTTTCGGTGCATTTTCAACTAACTGCTGCCTACCCCACGATCCAATCCCTACAAGCATTGCGTATCTTCCGCTGAATAATCCGGGAATCATTCCAGCACCCGTTTCACCAATACTTGCCGGTGAAACAGATTTATCTTTATATAACATATCTACTATAGTCTGTAATAATTTTTTTTCTTCATCATTTACTTTCACAACAAAATGATTTCCTTCTTTTTTGAAGAATGAACCTCCAAAACTTATCGATGTGTTCATAATAATATTTGCAGAATTGCGAAGCCCAAGTCCTGCACCATATTGATCGATTACACCATCTCCGTTTGTATCCTTCGTCATTTTTCTTGCAGCTGATTGAAGATCATCCCACGTCCATGGATATTCAATTGTAGGCGGGATAATTCCTTCTTTTTTAAAAAGAGATTTGTTGTATAGTACCACTAGCGATTCAATTAAAAATGGAATCCCATCAACTTCTCCATTCGGTCTAGTTACAGTAGCCCAAGCAACATCGAGAATATCATTTTTCATTTCAGAAGAAATATAAGGTGAAAGATCCGTCAAATACCCGCGCATTGCATAGTCTATTATCACTGATGATTCATAATGGAAAATATCAGGAACATCACCGGTCTCAAAAGCTGTTATCAAATAATCATGAGCAGAATTCCAAGTTCCCTGGATGTATTCAACTTGAATATCAGGATGAGCAGCATTCCATTCATTCACAATCGATTTATTTGTTGCGATCGTCCCTTCCTGCCAGGCAAGACTTACAAAACGCAGCGGAATATTCTGATGATTATTATTCTTACGTGTTAACAAAAAAAACAGAATAGTTCCGACGAGTAAAATAAGTACGATATAAATATTTCGTTTCATTATCCTTTTAACGCTCCGGAGATCAATCCTTTAGTTAACCATTTACGCATAAAAATAAATAAAAGAATTGATGGTATTGTCGCGATAACACTTGCTGCTGCAAGAGGGCCCGTTCTTGCTTGTCCTTCCATTCCAGTGTATCGTGCCAGTTCAACTTGTAAGGTTGCGAGTGTAGGACTCTTCATAAGAACTAGGGCAAAGAAAAATTCATTCCATGCAGATATGAATGCAAAAAGCGCAGATGCACCGATAGCGGGAAGAAGTAACGGCATCAATACTTTAAAAATAACTTGAGAACGGCTTGCACCATCTAGTACTGCTGCTTCCTCTAACTCTATCGGAATACTTTTTACATACCCATGCATTATCCATAATACAAAAGGTAAAGACCAAACTACATAAATCAAAGTTAGTCCGGTTAGAGAATCAGTCAATCCTATATATCTTAACAACACATATAGTGGAATCATAACTAGAATAACGGGGAAAATTTGTGAGACGAGTATCCAACCTAAAATAGCATTATTAACTTTAGATTTATAACGAACCATAGCATATGCCGAAGGAACCGCTATCAGTATAACAATAATTGTTGATACCACTCCGACAACTATGCTATTCCACATACTTCGAAATATCTGCTGACCATTTATTACTGAGAGATAATGATCGAATGAAATATGCTGCGGTAATATTGTGGGCGCACCGGAATATATTTCCTGTGTCGATTTCAGAGAACTTGCAACTACCCACAGCAATGGAAATAATAAAAATATTATGAACAGAATTATTAACCCGTGAATAGCAATTTTTGAAAATGAAATTGAGTTTTTCATGATTCAGTTCTCTCACGTAATTGTACACGTATATACATGAACAACATCAGCGATAGAATTATAACCATGACATTGCCAATTGCCGCTGCATAACCTATATAACCATACTTAAATCCTTCTTCATAAGCAGCAAGCATCGGCAATCGTGTCAAACCGCCGGGACCACCCTGAGTTAAAACCCAGATGATGCCAAATGTATTAAAATTCCACATGAAGGTAAGTGAAATAATGGCGGCTAATACCGGTTTCAAAACTGGAATTGTGATGTGTCTAAATTGATCCCATAATCCTGCACCATCGATCTTACTAGCCTCATAAAGATCATTTGGAATTGTCTGCAAACCTGCCAAAAGAAAAATCGCAGCTTTTGATATTTCACCCCATACACCAGCGACAATAACAGCAGGAATTACAAATTCAAAACTTGATAACCAGTTTATTGGGGCTGAGATCAATCCCAAATTAGTGAGAAGAATATTTACAGCTCCGGTATTCGGTTCATACATTTGTCTCCATAAAATTCCGCGGATAATTGGCGGTGTTGCCCATGGAATTAAAATAAGAATCGTATAAAAAGATGTAAATCGTACCTTGGAGTTAAGTAGAAGAGCAAGTCCCAATCCAAGACTTACTTGAATTGCTGTTACAACAAAAGTCCAAACCATTCCAATTTTAAAGGAATTCCAGAAATATTCATCACTGAATAATTGTTTATAGTTCTCAATTCCGTTAAAAGAAATCGGATCACCAAGACGATAGTCGGTGAACCCGAGATAAATTCCGCGCAAAAGTGGTGCGAGGGAAAATACAGTTACAACAAGAATTACCGGTAATAATAATTGTATCTGTCCCAATTCTTTTTTGGAATAGAGAATATTTTTTTTATTTGTAATTGTCTTCACCAAATCATCAATGTTTGTTTACTAATGCCGTACAACTTTCAATTAATGCACTCTCAAATTCGTCGTGCGATTTTCCAGTTTTATTACGAGACGAAATAATGATAAGATCATTCTTGGGATCAATACGAAAAACAGTTCCGGAGGCAGCAGCGTGACCGAACGATAATTCACTAAGACCATTTCCTTGCATAGGAGTTGTTCCAATTCCCCAGAGGCGGTCGCTAATTGGAAGTTTTCTTGGAAGCATTTTTTCAAATGTTTGTTCAGAAAAAAACCGAAAATTATTATATGTCCCTTGGTTCAACAACATCTGCCCAAAACGTGCAAGATCAATTGAAGAACAATATAATCCGCCATAAGTATTATCTGAAAATGCACTCGTCATTCCCAGCGGGATAAATAAGTAATTATAAAATAAATATGGAATAGAGCGACCAGTGACCCGCTCCATAATTTTTCCTGCAAGAGCATATCCTACTCTATGATATGCAAACGATTCTCCGACATTAACTGAAGGGAGTAGTTGATCAATCTGATTTTCTAGAGAATAGTTCCAATCAGAAGCCCATTCCCCCGCAAATTGTAACCCGCTGGTATGCGTAAAAAGATGACGGACAGTAAGTTTATCATTGCCACTTCCTTTTATTTCAGGAAGATAGCGATTTACCGGGGCATCAAGATCTATAATTCCCTGATCAACAAACTGCATCATCAACGCACCCGTAAGAAGTTTTGTTATCGATGCCATCCACATTTTTGAATATTTGTCTAACGGTTTCCCGTCATCATTTAGACCAAAAGCTTCATTGAAAATTATTTTTCCTTTATGAACAACCAAGGTAACATGAGAAACCCCTGACTTCTCTGCCCATTGGCGGCACATGGTTCTAATCTTTTCAATCTTCTCTTTATCATATTCAGATGATGAAATAATTGTATCGTTTAAAAGAAAAGAAGAATCACTGTTTATAATTTTGGGAATAAATAATGGATTTTGTGAAATTAACTCTCCCTCAAGTTTTCGTTTTAAAGTAATCCACCATTGACGATCTCTTATGCGAGGTGTATCGTACGAATTATTCAAGTTATCCAGGTCGTTTAGACCTGTAAGAAACACCGCTGCATCGGCATCATGTTGCGGAAACAGTTTTATATTACCAAAAGAAAATTGTTTTTCGTTTTTTGAATATCGTTCCCACTTCTCATCTGAAATTCCATAGTCACTGAGTTGATTTA
>QYQI01000025.1 GCA_007280825.1 Ignavibacteriales bacterium
CAATTAACAACAGTGTACTCTGCTACTAAAGCATTCAATCTTTTGATGGGTGAAGCGCTATGGTATGAATTGAAAAAAAATAATGTTGATGTTCTCGCTCTTAATCACGGTGGAACTGCTACTGAGTTTCAGCAAGTTGCCGGAGCATCAGCCGGTCCTGTTGCAAGAAGTGTTGAAGATGTTGTGAATACTGCAATGAAGAAACTTGGCAAACGGCCGAGTGTTGTGGATGGATTCTTCAATAAAGTTCTTACGGTTATACCAAGGTTTATTACAAGAAGATCAACATTGATGCTTGCCGGTTATATGAGGAAGAAATTATTTACTGCCCCAGTAATCCCTTCAAAATAATTATCTGTCATTGCGAGAAATGATTCGAGACGAAGTCGCGAATTATGACGAAGCAATCCAAATTAGATTGCTTCTCCCGATTAGCATCGGGATCGCAATGACAATCTTTTATATTAAAAATCTTTTTGAAGTGAGCGGTAAGCGATCTTTAGATATGTGTAAATGATAATTATGGAAATTATAATGATTGGAATTAATGCTTGTAGAAAAACAGTAAGATCGAAATATTCTTTGATCATTATTGAAAGGAATAATTGACTAACCGGTTTGAAAAGTAATATTATAAGAAAGAGCATGTAAACAATATTTGATAAGAATGATAGTGTCGCCCCTTGAGAAGAAGAAAGTCTGATTGCATTCTTCTCTTTATAGTTTGAAAAGATTCCACCCATTCCAAAGTTGATCGAAATTATTGCTGCCGACGCAAACAAAGTAACAGTTAACGAAAAGATCGTAAGAAGAAATCCAAACTTGTAGTTTGAAAAGAGACTTAATCCGGTGCCGATAATCAAAATGATCGAGCTTAAGACGATCAGTTTATTTTTGATAAAACTATTAACCTTTACCGGTGCAGATTTTAATTTCCAGTATGCCAATCCTTCTAAACTTATTAGCGGAAAGATAAATCTTAATGACAGAGTAGAAATAAAAAAAAGATTAAAAAGAAAAACAGAGAGATAAATAATCGTCTGTAGATAAAAATTACCAAATCCGACAAACTTCATTCCGGAAACACTTAAAATAAAAATCACTATTAAGAATAACAGTACAATCGAATGAATCACCTGGCTTGGTTCACGGAGGAAAAGGAGAAGATCCCGTTTGATAATTGATTCTGTTTGGCTTTTTAGAATAGAGATCTTTTCGAACGCAAAAAAAGGCTTTGATATTTTACGGTTTGCATTTTGATCCGCTGTAATCTTGGAATTAAGGAGCCATGTTTTAAAATACCATTTATGTCCAAGGTAGAAAGCTATCGAGAAAAGTAAAAGCGAAAGAACGATCTGCAAGTAAGTAAATCCGATTAAGCCTGAGATATCATTTTTAATAATCCGGTAAGCCGATTGAGAAAGCCAATTGTTCGGCAGCCATTTTACTATTGGCGGTAAAAATTCGCCGAAGTAAGTATCGCGGTCGTAGAATGGGTAATGTTTCATGATAGAACTTACAAGTGATAAAGGAGAATTAATTTTGAAGAAGAGAAGAATGATCATAAAGTAGGAAACACCAATAGCGGCAAAAACTTTTCTCATGCTGAATCTATTTGCGAAGCGGATTATTATCAACAGAATAATCACACCTAATGAACCGGCACTAAACATGAACGGGAAAAAATTTAAGAGGAGTAATAAAAAGCCGATTGCATTTATTTTAAAATAAACAACGTACCCCGCAAGCATAGAGAGGAGAACCATTATAAGTGTTGATGAGCTGTAGAAAAAATTATCCAAAAATTTTAAGAAGAATATTTTAGAAGGTAAAATCGGTTTTGTTAAAAGAAAATTAACTTCATCTGATTTATAAAGAGTAGAATAAGAAACTATAATGTTGCCGAGATTCACTGACATAAAGAAGATAAAAAGTATCATCGAAATAAATTCGTGTAGAAGGAATAAACCAACATTTATATCAACAAGAAGGAAGCGAATTAAATTTTGTGAAAAGAAAAATGCACCGACAGCAAAAGCAAAATAGATTAGACCGCTTCCAATGTTCTTAACCAAATAACCGAATGTAAAACGTGATCCGAGACGGATGTAAGAGATCAGTTTGTATTTAAGTATGTGAATAATTTGTTTCATTTATCACTCTGCACTCGTCACTCTACGTTCATAGATCATCATTCTTCATTTGTCAACTGAATAAATAGTTCTTCAAGATTATCATCTTTTCCTTTTTTCAAATTATGTAGTTTATCTATCGTATCACTGAAAATTATATCTCCCTTATTTATGATACTAACATGAGTGCAGATCTCTTCAACAACATTTAAGCTGTGAGTGGACATAAAAATTGTAATACCGTTTCTTGATTTCTCTTCGAACAATCTTTTAACAAGAAAAGCGCTTTGCGGGTCTAACCCGATCATCGGTTCATCAACGATGATAAAATCCGGATTGTGTAGAAAAGCAGAAGCAATAACAATTCTCTGCCGCATTCCTTGCGAGTATTCTTCCGTCCGCTTGTCAATCCAACTACCAATCTTCAGTAATTCTATTTGTTCATCAATCTTTGTTTTTAAAATATCTTTCGTAAGATTATATAAACCGCCGCAGAAGTAAAGGTACTCACGTCCGGTAAGTTTATCATAGACAAACGGTTGATCAGGTATATAACCGATTTTCATTTTTGTTTCGATCGGTTTTTGCCAAATGTCTGCACTCTCTAAAAAAATATTTCCAGAAGTTGGAGATAGTAATCCTACAATCATTTTTATTGTAGTAGTTTTGCCGGCACCGTTCGGTCCAAGAAATCCAAATAACTCACCTTTGTTTATTTTTAAGTTAATCTTATTAACAGCTACAAAATTGCCGAATTTCTTTTCAAGATTTTTTAATTCTAACATAGATCCTTTGAGAAGTAAGTGGGGAATTAAATTTTAATTTTTTGTACGTCTTCCAACGTTATAGTAGTGAGATCAACATCTTTCTGGTCGTAAATGTTGAAAATTCTTTCTTCTTGATTTGTAATTGCGGAGTAAAGAATATTTCTCGCAGTTCTACCGTTTTGGAATACATTAGTTCCTTTCTCTACAAGAGAAGAAAAGAGATCCAGCAATTCCTGTAGAGCGCCTTCATCAAGTACGTAGCCGTTTTTCTCTGCTAATGAAGAACAGATTGCAAGAAGCTGACGCGGAGAATAATCTTCAAAATAAAATATGTTTGGAAAATGCTTGGCAATTTCCTTATTCGTCTTCAGCAGTAAATTCATCTTGTTCTGAATTCCGGAAAGAATAACAACAAGTTTACCTTTGTATTCTTCTGCTCTCTTAAGAATTGTTTCAATTGCTTCGTGACCGAATGTATCATCATCCGAGAAATAAGTATGAACATCTTTGATGAAAAGAATTCCGCCGATTGCTTGAGAGATTATTTTTTCTGTGTTGATAGCTGTCTGTCCTTGATAACCGGCAACAAGATCGGAACGGTCTATTTCAATGATGTTACCTTTGGAAAGTATTCCAAGTTCTTTATAAATCTTACTTAATATTTTAACTATAGTAGATTTTCCGGTACCGGGATTACCAATAAATATTGAGTGCAGATTTCGATCAACTGATTGAAGTCCGCGCTCTTTTTTTAATTGAGATATTTTAGAAAAACTGATTAGTTTATAAATATCTTGTTTAACATTTACAAGTCCGATAAGTTGATTTAGTTCATCAATATTTTCTTGAAGTCTAAGAGGATCGCCTTTCACTTCGAACTGCTTTGCTTCAATATCACGGTTAAGCACTTCATTGATATCGCTAAGTTCGCAAGTATTCATTATTACTTCAGTTCGTTCATCAACAGGAAGTCCCGAAATTCGCAGAAGCATTTTTTGTTTAACTGATTCTAAAATGTTTCTAACTATTCTCGCATTACCGAATTTTTTATCACGGTTCTTATATATTTCTTCAAAATATTTTTGAAGTTTATCTTCCGCATCTTTAGTAAATTTTTTCTTTTCACGCTCAAAACTTCTACGGACAATCTCCATTAATTCGGCGGGGGAGTAATCTTCGAAAGTAAATGATTTGCTGAATCTTGATTTAATTCCCGGATTACTTGCAATAAAACTATTCATTTCATCAGTATAACCGGCGGCAATTACTGCAAACTTACCACGGTCGTCTTCCATTCGTTTCAGCAGAATATCAATAGCTTCTTTTCCAAAATCATTTCCACTATCATTCTTTTTAGCCAAGGCATAAGCCTCATCAATAAATAACATTCCGCCAAACGCTTTATCAATCAGACTTGTTGTTTTTTCTGCTGTCTGTCCAACATAACCGGCTACTAATCCTTGTCGGTCGGTTTCAACGAGGTGTCCTTTTGTTAAAATTCCAAGTGCTGAGTAGATACGACCGAATATTCTTGCAACAGTAGTTTTACCTGTGCCGGGATTTCCTAAGAATAATAAATGTTCATTCAATGTCTTTCGAATATCTTCGCCCTGCTCGCTGAAATAACGGGCAAGTTTAACCATATCTTCAACTTCTTTTTTAAGGGAGGTTAAACCAACCAAATTTTCCAATTCTTTTAATGCATCACTTAGCAATTCTTCGTTGATCGGAATCTTAACTTCTTTTGACGGAGATTTTTTTAGTGTAGCATTAATTACCTCTCCGGTAATTGTAGTTAGAATTTCTTTAGTACGTTTTTCTTCAGGCAGTTGAAGATAAAATTTACTTAAGTTGAGCTTAGATTCATCAAATAATCTTTTTACCAATCTAACATTGCCGAAAGTTTTATCCCTCTTGCGGTAGAGTGCAATAAATTCTTTTTTAAGAAGTTCTTCAGCTTCGGCAGTTATGATATAATCTTCATTGTGAAGAAGCTGTTTTAATATTGTAATAAGTTCGTCGGGTGAGTAATCTTCAAAAACAAAAGTTTGTGCAAAACGTGATTTAAGTCCGGGATTGGAATTCAAAAAAGATTCCATCTCATCGGGATACCCGGCAACGATAACAACAAATTCGCCTTTTCGATCTTCCATGCGCTTGAGAAGAATATCAATTGCTTCTTGACCAAAATCCTGAGCACCGCCTTTTTTTACAAGAGTATAAGCCTCATCAATAAATAATACTCCGCCCATCGAATCGTTGATTATTTTTTCTGTCTTCTGAGCAGTTTCACCGATATACTGCCCGACAAGACCTGAGCGGTCAACTTCAATTATATGTCCGCTTGGTAAAATACCCATCGCGTAAAAAATATCTCCTAATAAACGGGCAATGGTAGTTTTACCGGTTCCCGGGTTACCGAGGAACACAGAATTGATTGCTATTTTATCTTCAACTTTAAGTCCCAAACGTTTTCGTTCTTTCAAAAATTCGAGATATGAGATAAAACTTTTAACAGATTCTTTAATTGATGAAAGCCCGGTGAATGAATCGAGATTTGCGATCAGTTCATTTAGAGGTTTTACAGAACGCTGTTCTCTAATCGGCTGAATATGATCATCATCTTTTTTCTTTTCTTGTTTTGATGATTGAGTAATAACTTTTTCATCTTCTACAACAGTTTCACCAGCTATATAAAAATTCTTAAAACACACCTTAAAATTATTTAGGTAAATCTCAACTTTAGCTTGCCCGTTTTTCCATATACCTTGATTTTCTGATCCCCAGGCTTGAACAAAGATTGCAGAATCCCATTCTTTAATAACATTAAGCTGAAAATTATTTCTTCCAATTTCGAAATCATTTAAATACCAAACAGCAGAACAGTTGAATAATTTATCGGCATCATTATGGAATGGGTTATTAAAAATTACTTCTGCAGCGATTTTCAAAATAGAACGGGAAAATCTTTTGCAATAAATTCTTTGGCCGTGTTTTTTCTCTTCATCAACATCAAAAACCTTGATCGAAATAATTTCGATGTTATCATCCGGGTAAAGTACTGAATCAGTTCTGTAGCTTGATGTTGGTAAAGAAGTTGTAGTTTTTTTTATTTCATTTCTGCTATGTTCAATTGTTTTTCTTTTGTCAACAACTCTGCTAACTTCATTCTCCATTTCCATCTGATCGTATTTTTTAAGCGCATTGTATATAATCAAAAAACGATCGCTCTTTTTAAATTTACTTTCCAGTAGGTTTGCTTTTTTGAATGCCGGTTTAATCTGAAAAAGATAGAGCATAGATTCTAGTTCGATCAATTCAGCTTCATCGTTTTTATTTTTTTCAAGGATTTTTCTTGAAGTAATAAGTGAGAACCAATACTCTTTAGCTTTTAGCGCTTTATTAGCATCGTGTAATATTCGTTCAATATTTTTTGAATTTATTTGTGTTTTACTTTTCAGAATTTCTAGAGCTTTCAAAATCCAATTGTTTAATTCTTTCCAATTAGGGTTTTGACCGTTATCAATTACTAAGGCAAGATCGAGTGCTTTTTTTGCTTCACCAAATTTGCACAATCCGGCAAATGATTTTGCTTTATTTAGATAAGTCCATGCTAAAATTTCTTTCTGTTCTTCAATCGAATGATCAATATCAGCAATAGCACCTTCAAAAATACTCATTCGATAAAGAAGGTAAGCTCTATAAACTCTTGCTTTAACTGAATCGTTTTTTAACTCAACAGCAAGATTAGCATATTCCATTGCTTTAGTTGGATTGCCGTTTTCGAGTAGAGCCCATGCAAGACAAATAGTTGCTTCGCTGTCATCTGGGCGGGCAAGATATACTTTCTCTGCAGTTGTTAATGCTAAGCGGAATCTACCGTTCCATAAGTGATCGTAGGCTTCGGCTTGTAACGTATTTAATTCATCATCAAACAATATTAATCTCTAACTTTTGTGATGAAATCTATATTTCTAAAAATCAATATAAGAACTTAGATGGATTAACTAAAGAACTATCACATATTGAAAAATCGCTTATAAATAAATTTAGAACTATTTTTAGCTATATCCGTCTAAAGCAACAAAGCTTGGAGGCAATGTGAAGACAAAAATAACGCTGATAATTTCATTGGTTGCATTTATTGTAAGCGGCTGCGGTTTTTGGGGTGTTCGAGGAAATGGGCGAGTAAAGGATCAGTCACGTGCAATTATGGAATTTGATAAAATTGATGCAGGAGGCGCATTCACATTAAAAATTAAAGTAGGTCCTTCACCATCGCTAAAAATAACTGCGGAAGAAAATTTAATTAATTATATCCGGACTAATGTAAAAGGAAATACTCTTGTAATTGATACTAAGAAAAATATTTCTCCGCGTAAAGAAATTTATATTGAAATCACTACACCATCTTTAAGAGCTGTTGATGCATCCGGTGCAAACAATATTACTGTTTACGGAATTACTGGTTCTGATTTCGAAGTTGATGTAAGCGGTGCTGGAAATGTAGATCTAAGCGGGGAAGTAGATCGGTTTAGAGCTGATCTTTCCGGTGCGGGAAGTATTAATGCAAGAGAATTAAAAGCCAAAGATGTTAGAGTTTCTGTAAGCGGAGCGGCTAGCGCTGATGTTTATGCAAAAGATTATCTTGATGCTTCGGTTTCAGGAGTTGGTTCTATTAGTTACTACGGCGATCCGGCTAAAATCAGAACTGATGTTTCTGGAGTTGGTTCTATTACAAGAAAATAAAATTAGGATAACTCTAAAAAAGCGGAATTAGTTTTACTGATTCCGCTTTTTTATTTATTATTTTACAATCAGAGATTATCTTTGAAATAGGTTTTGAATTAAATAAAATATTTTTGGAATGAAAATGAATAAAATACAAGTCGCAATATTGATGGGAAGTGATTCAGATTACCCGGTTATGCAAAAATCTGAGGAAGTTCTTAAAGAATTTAATATTAATTATGTAACCAGAGTATTATCAGCACATAGAACACCTAAGCAAACAATTCAATTCATTTCTTCTGCTGAAAAGAGAGGTGCTAAAGTTTTTATTGCGGGTGCGGGCGGAGCGGCACATTTAGCTGGAGTTGTAGCTTCTTACACAGTGAAGCCGGTAGTAGGTGTGCCGATAATGAGTAAATCAATGAACGGATTAGATTCATTACTATCGATCGTACAAATGCCTCCCGGAGTTCCGGTTGCTACAGTGGCAATAGATGGGGCTACGAATGCTGCATTACTTGCAATTCAAATTCTTGCTATAGCCAATAAAGATATCTCGAAGAGATTTTCCGTTTATAAAAAGAAGTTGGAAAAAGAAGTCCTAAAAAAAAATAAATTGCTTAAAAGATAAATTAAGATTTAGCAAGCATTTTTCCGTGAGCAATATATACGGGATCGCCGATCATTAAAGAAGTACTCCAATTATAATCAATAGACTTTTCTTCTTTCCTTACATCGCATTTTTGATAATTACAAAACTTACATACTTTATCGTTACAATAATCCATATGTATCCTTACACTGCAGTTTGGAAATACTTCTAACAATTTCTTTTCTATGTAATTTTCTTCTAAATGTGATTCCTTAATTGTAAAATAATAGGGTAGTAAAAAATGAAAATCAATGACTACCATATCTCCGGATTTCCAAAACCTTAAATGATGAATATCAATCCAAAAATCTTTACGAATGTTTCTTAGTTTTTCGCTAATTACTTCCAGCATTTGTTTATCAGTTTCATTCATTAATCCGCCAATGGACTCTCGAATTAATTTATATCCTGTCACTAAAATATTGAGAGCTACAAGAATTGCAATCAATGGATCCAGTAAAAGAAACCCAGTTACCAAAACCAATATTAAACCAATAACAACTCCTATACTTGTGTAGGAATCGGTTAGAACATGTTTTCCATCTGCAATAAGTGTTAGTGAATTTGTTGCTTTACCTTTTTTAACAAGATAAAGACCTAAAAAAAGATTGACTATTCCGGCAAAAGCAATAATTGTTGTACCTATGTCGAGACTTTTTGTCGTTACGCCATGGATTAAATCCTCTACGGCAAAATAGATAATTGTAAAAGCTGCTATGATAATTAAAAGTCCCTCAATTCCGGCTGAGAAAAATTCAACATTACCGTGTCCGTAAAGATGTGATTCATCTGCTGGCTTTGAGCTTAAATAAATACTATAAAGAGCCATTGTTGTAGCTACAACATGAACAACCGATTCTGCAGCATCAGAGAAAATCGCACTAGAACCGGTTAAAAGATAAGCAGATATTTTAGAAGCGAACATTCCAACTCCCACAATTAATGAAAGCCAGGCTGCTCGCTGTTTATCCGATAACATATTTGTTGAGGTATCCATTTATCAATCTAAAATAAATCATTTATAAATTAGAAAATTTTTAATCAAGAAAAAAACAAATGATTCTATTTCTAACACCCTTATTCATTTTAGATAATAAAATTCGAAAATAAAAGAAAATCGTTCTCATACTTAGGAAATGCGACTATTCCTCTTTATAAAATAATCATTTATTAAAATGAATCGTTAGAATGGATTGATGGCATATTATATGCTTCTCTGAAAAGATAGATCACTAAATAAGGAAGAAAAATGAATAAACATTTTATTAATGAAGAAGAAAACATAGAGGTAAGTGATCTATCTAGAAAAAATATAATAAAAGTTTGCCGCGGCACAATTTGCCATGTTAAGGATTCTGCTAATATTCTTAAAACACTGGAAAACGAATTGGAAATAAAAGCCGGAGAAACAACAAAAGATAAAAATTTCGAAATTGAAATTGTTACTTGCATTAATGCATGCAGCATCTCACCGGTTATAAGTATCAATGATGATTACTATGGTAGAGTAACAATAAAAGAAATACCAAAAATATTAGATAGATATAAGAAAGAAGAAATGGTTAATTACAGTATTGAACAAAATGTAAGCGTTTAATGAATTTTTCAGGTCCTAAACGAGAAGACATACGTATTAGTGACATTCAATATTTTTGAAGTTAACAATGAGGATTACTTAAGTAATTAAAATAATTGTTAGGTAAATTATTTTTTGCAACGTTTGCTGATTCAATATCCTTAAAAATACCATAAACAGAAGAACCGCTTCCTGATAGTGAAGCAAATAGAGCCCCGTCTTGATATAACTGTTTTTTTATCTTTTCAATTTCCGGATATTTTCCAAAAACGAATCCCTCAAAATCATTTTCAACTCTCGATCTAACTA
>QYQI01000027.1 GCA_007280825.1 Ignavibacteriales bacterium
GGTCTTTGCAAAAAGCGAAAAGTAGGAGCGCCTGCGGTTACGGTAATTGGCGATGTGGTAAAGCTTCACAGGGAACTGGGTAAAGATTGAGAGGACGTTTATTTTCGTAATAAATTAATGGCGAAGGCGCAGATTAGACCAGATAACAGGATCGACAGGATACGATTTTAATGATATTAGATGGAATTTTATAAATTATTTATTATAAATTTCTGGCGCTTCTGCAAAAAACCGAACCGCAGATGAACGCCGATAAACGCAGATTTATTGCATGGGCTTATATCGCACTTGACAGGCTGTTTTTTTTGATTTTTAAGCTATCATATAAGATTTGCCTTGGACTCAAATACCTAACAACCCACGCGCTCTTAAAGTCAGTGTGAATTTGTAAGGAGAATTTGGCCCACCACTTCCTTTAATAATCCTAATAAGTTTGGCATTTTTTAATTGAGTAACCTGCCTTGAAATACTCGATATGGATTTTTGTAAACCACTTGCTAATTCCTCAAGAGACCACTCTTCTTTCTCAAGTAATTTATTCAACGTTTTTTCATAACGCTTTTTGATATGATAAAATTGTGCGAGTTCTTTTGTTTCGATGGTCACTATCCGATCCAATTCTTTATCATAAGCGACAAGTGGTATGCTTTTCTCAACGCTTATTAATGACATTGCTGCGATTGCGACACCAGGGCCGGAGGTTACATTTATCCAAACAGGCTTACCACTATCAGATATCAACTTTTCAATTGTAGCATAAATCTCAAAGAAATCGAAAACATCATTTATAATAATTTCTTGCGTTTTTATGCCGATAGCGGCAGAAGTCTGCTTTACTGCTGAAACCGTTTCCAGAGACTTCTCATGCAATGTGTGCACTAATACAAGTTTTTTCGTACCCTGAAATCCACTATAAAGTGGTCGAATAATTAGTTCGGGATTGAAACCAGCTATTGCAATTGCATACGGAATAATAATTCTATTTTCTTTGGCGCCTTGATCGTTAACCATATTTACTTCTCTATTTAGAATTACTGCTATAAATAATATTATGTTAAAAATTTGCAATATTGCAAATTATTTGCAATAATTTTAATTTAGCATAGAAAACTATTTAAATAATCAATTCTATAAGAAAAATCACAATGAAATTGATATTAACTTTCTCTCCACCAAAAGAAAAGATGATCCCCTTTGATCATAACTACATGGTTGGTTCATCTTTGTACCGATTACTGGCGAAACAATCCCCTGAATATGCTGAGGAGTTGCATAAAAAAACAAACCATAAAGGGTATGTTATCTCTAATTTATTGCCAAGCGGGAAACGTATTTATGATCAGGGAATAGAGGCTGAGAGATATGTCCTTATCGTAGCATCAAGAGATAACAATCTTCTTGCTGCACTTCAAGTTGCAATACAGAAACAGGGACATCTGAATGTAAATAATAGTCTTTTGCCCTTGATCCAGGCAACTATTGTCAATATAAATATTCCTCCGCCACCATGCGAATTGCTAACAAAAAGCCCGGTTCTGATCAAGAAGGATGACAGGTTTATTAGACCTGATGATGCAGGATTTAATGAGGCAGTACTTGATTGGATAAAGAGAAAATATGCCCATTATTATCAAAAACCATGCCCTGAAATACGTTTGTTCAATATTGTCAACTATGAAAATAAGTTGAAAGTTGTCAAGTTGAATAAATTACCGTGTACTGTAATGAGATTTTTCATCGATGCACCGGAAGATGTAATCGAAATGCTGCTGACAGAAGGATTGGGGAGTAAGACCGCTCTTGGGTTCGGATTCATTGACGAAGTGAGGTAATTATGGATATTAAAGTCGATAAAATGTTTAGAACAAATCTGTTCATAAGAACATTTAGAGAATTATTCAAAGTAACCCCCCGAAGCGCATCCGGCGACCCAGTTGGACCATTGGCAATGATATTACGAAATTACCCTCTTGCAATCGCCAAGGGAGGATCAAAACATAAAGAATTTCCGGATCAAACATACTTTACTCATATTGTTAATGGTCTTGTTCTCGGTGGGCGAATGCTTGAGAATGAACTGCTTGATACATTTGGTACTGAGGAAAAGTTACCCAATAACATAGCTGAATGGGTGCGTTTGTATTTTGCTGCATTCACTCTGCACGATATAAACAAACTGGAAACAAATAAAACCCTTATTGATACTGTAAACAACGAATGGAACAAATATTCTGTTATCGTGGCTCCATTCCTCTCAAGTATTGGTGAACCGGAAACATGGTCTGATGACCTGAAGTATCTGATCCTGAGCACAGAGGAAGGAACAAGGGATCATGCAAATCTCCTGAATACAAAACGGAATCGGCAGGAGCTTGAGAAAATTTCAGGTTATATGAAATTCTCTGACCGGATAGGTTCTATCAAAAGCACTTCCTCATTGCAGATATACCATGAGATCAATAAAATATTCGAAGATTTCACAAAGGAAAGTGGCAGAAACTTACATGTTGTAATGTTTGCCGATGTTCCTCAGACGATGCTACGTGTAAAGGCATCTATCAGTTTCTCGAAAGCACTGGAAGCACTTGAAAAAAATGAGAGATATATTGTGCTTAAAACTCCAGATGCCATAATTTTTGAAGGCAGCCCGATAAATCAGGATATTATCGATCAAAGCATACTGAATTTAAACAATTCTTTGGTTATCGATATTGAAAGCCTGGTTAAGTTGTATCCACCTTATAGTAATAGTATAAAAAATGATTTTGCTAAGAAAGTTAAAGTAACCTCAGAAGTAGTAAATATTTTTATTGATTGCTGGTTGGGGAGGTTGTTGTTGTGGTCTGGAAAAGAATGGAGGCGAAATCATACAGATTTTCCAGTAATCATGCATAAATATGGAGTCATCTTTGAAAGAAAAGCAGACTCTATGGAAGCTACATATGATTTGAAAGTGCCAGAAAAAACTTCGGATGAAGAATCAGCAGAAAATAAAAATCTGAGATATCTTGCGAAGCTTATTGTGGCAAATCGAGTTGCTCTGGAATTAGAAATATTAAATCCGAAGGATTCGCGAATAGATGCATGGTTGCTTGAAAATAAAATACAGAATCCATCTGAGTATATTGATACCATACTGGGAAAGACTTTATCAGCAATTGCTCTTGCAATTCTCGACGGTTTAAAAGATCCAGGGATTGCATACAATCAAATTAAAGAAAAAATTGCATCTAAATTTGAGGAAAAATATCCGAATAAAGATAATGAAGATACAAGAGATTTTTTTACATCAATTATCTATTATGGAAGTTCTGATATCGATCCCTTAACAGGAGTATGTAATGATAATATTGATAAAAAAGAAATGTGTTTGCAGTGTGGCGCCCCTGCTGAGATAGGACTTGAGGCTTCACTTGTGTTCGGATACGGCGCAACCAGTGGAACAGGACGTAAAGTCACCAAGTTAAAAGACGATGAAAGATTTAAAGGCAGGATATGTAAATGGTGCGAGCTTGAGAATAGAATTCGTAAAGACGAGTTCAAAGAAATAAAAAAAGAAGGAATAGTCATCCAGGCTCATCTTGGGGATTATTTTGTACCTATTGATATTCAGAATGTAATCGAATCTCTGAAAACAAAAGATACAGATACAATTGATAAAATATCAGGAAAAGCAAAATTTACAAAATTCGGTAAAAGTCATCAATTAGACCATCATACAGTAGTATTTCAAGAAAATCCGGGTAACAGGAAAGAACAGTTCTATTTCTTGTTCCAATTGCTTGAGAATTTTATAAACGATACTGGCATAAAAGTACATGTCACTCCGCTACAAGGCGCACCAAGGATACGCGCTGAACAGTTTTCATGGGAAAATGCACCTGGGTGGGTGAAATCCCTGAATATGAATTCTTTAAGGATTGATGAGATTCCCAGAGCAATTGAGGAACTTAGATTCATCAGACAAATTGCTTCGCTGAGAAAAGGAACTGATGACATACCAAAAGTTCTGGCTGCAATCACCTTACACCCGATGAGAGTCTTCTCTCTGATATTTAACTTTGCGAATGATGATCTGAGGGCCAAATTACCGAGAATCGAGGAAGAAGTTAACAAGTTCATAAAAATTTATACTAGAGAGGTAAACGAAATGAGAATGAATGCAATAGTTAATGAAGCGTGTAAAATATGGAATCACGCACCGGACTCGAATAATGAGCATACATGGATGATCCGAACCGCTCTGGATGTTCTTCAGAGAAACGAATCTGCAGATAGGGAAGATAAAATAACGCGTTGTGCAGGTCGTTTGCTTGAGATTGCGGCGCGTTCGGATTATTTCAACAAAATGCAAGGTACAGAAGCCTGCAAATTGTTCTCCGAAAATCTCGTTCTTCTGCTTGAAGAAAGCTTTGAGAAGAACGGGAAAGTACCAGCATCAGCATGGCGCAAAGATATTATCGCCCAATTTGCTCTGATGTACAATCAGCAAAAATGGGCTGAGGTAAAGGCAAGAAAAGCTGAAAAAGAAAAAGAAAACAAAATAGTTGATACACCAAAATCCCAGGAGGGAATATAAAATGACAGACAATACAGGAAATACAGAACTCGTAAAAACCCCAGCCCATACGCTTATTGAAAAAACATTTGGTCTGGAATATTTTACAACAGAACCAAAAATAATTGAACAGACAGTAAAACCAAAAACATCTAAAAAGAAAAAGGAAAAAGCTGCTACTGATTCACCAGCACAGGTGACATTGGAAGAAAAGGCTGCAATAGAAGTTACGGCTTCGGTAGAAAAAAAGCCGGAATCAAAGAAAGTTCCAGTATTCGGGCAAAATAATGCAAAAAGACTGGTTATCGCGGTTCTAAGAGAAGTAATTGCGCCATTCATCGACAGGAGCGAAGATCCGGAAGAGACAATTTCCATCCGCGTAAATGAAAGGGAAATCATAGAAGTGCCTGCCCGAAAGATGAAATCAAAAGAGAAACTCGCAGGGCTGAGGTTATGCAGAGCATATGAAGTTGTAGATGCTTCTTACGAGTACAATGCAGTTGAAACGCAAGCGGAAATGGCAAATCCAAATAGTGTTCTATTTGGCGATTCGGTCGTTGAGCAAAGTGAAACCGCAATGCTTCCAAGCCGGGTGAAATACAGCAGTTCATATAGTATAAGAGAACGTGTTAAACTTACCACTAAATTGACCCATAATGCACTTTCTGAACAGGGAACAATGTGGGATAGGGAAGAAAAAAAATTCAGGAAAAGTCTTTTCAGCACAGAATATATTTTACCTGGCACTTTATTCCCATCTTTCATTGTGATCGATGATCCCACACCTGAATCACTTGTTCATATTCTGATGTGCCTGCGTGAGACAAGATATGGAGCGCAGACCTCAATAACCGGACCTAATATCAAAAATACAATTGTTGCGATATTGGGCTGCCAGAATGAGCCTCCTGTAACATCATACACAATAACAAAGAACCATCCTGAACTGCAAGAATCAAAAGACTTGCGCGCAGATGTGATAAAAACAATCATTCAGGATTTATCCGGAACAAATGGAAAACTGTTATCGGGTAAACCACTTGAAGATTTTCTTGTAGAGGCAAATAAACTTGATGGCAATTCCATGAAAGCGATCTATGCAAAATTGAAAAATGATGCAGTGGCTCTCTGTGAATACGCGGGTTTTGGGAAGTGAAGTCGATTAAAGAGGGAGATTACAAATATGTACACCTATAAATTGACTTTACTATCTCCTTTATTTTATAGATCCAGACAGGATTCTGGTGCGGCAGGAGCTACAGTTACTGATACATGGATTGGTGATCTTGCTATTTGTTTTGCCATCAACAAAGCCCTGGGTTTAACTCATATCCCTTTTAAATATACAAGCAACAAACCAGAGTATGAGGATATTTTGGATATTCCTCTTATTACCAGTATAGCTGTAGCTGTACCGGGCGAAGAGCCAAAAAGAACACGGTTATATGATGTGGCAACGAATTTCATGAGTGAAGGATATCCGAACATGTCAGCTATAGAAAATAGCGCAAGGACATCCATGAAAAACTGGTTAAAGCGTCAGGGTATAGAACCCGGCACTGAATACACTTTTGTTATGGCTGTGCGTGATAACTATTTACCACCTGAGAAGTTCACTATCCGACTTGGTAATATGCAGGAAACTCTTGCATTATGTGAGAAACAGCCTGGCAATAACAAAAGTCTGACTGCAAATCTGTTCACGCTCAAACATGTATTTGGGCATGAATCAGTAAAGGGACTTGAATTCGAGTTATTAGAGCGTCCAGCCCAGCAATATGTGTTGGCGCATGGAGTTGACACGATAAAATGGCTATCTCTGGTTGCTCCTTACAGGTAAAGGCAGTTATTATGGAAAAAACATATATTTTTAAGCCCCAATATATCAAATTTACCGACACCGAATTTGATGAAAAACAATTGCATGCAACGCAGAAAGCCATGTTAGAAATGGGGGATATGAAAGAAGATTGTCTGCTAATTCATGCTCCGACGGGAAGTGGAAAAACATATGGGTTTGGGCTTCCGTCTCTTCGGTATGATAATGAAAGATTGTTTGATGACAGTTTGCCAAAGACGATAATAATAGCTCCAACAAATGCCCTCATTCATCAAACTGAATATGATTTAAAAGAAGCATGGAAACATAAAAAATTAAAGGTAGAACTCTTATTTGCAAAGAACATTGTTGCAAATGGCTGGAACCGTGCTTTAGAGATTTATAAGCGTATTCATGATGCTGACATTATAATAACAAATCCGGATATTACGA
>QYQI01000135.1 GCA_007280825.1 Ignavibacteriales bacterium
ATGAGAATGCGCTATTTGGGTTTTGCGGCTGGAGCTTTGTCTATGGGCGTTCGATTTTTAGGCGGAATGAAATGGCGAGAAGAAATTAGTTTTTCTCACACACAAAATACTATAACACTTATGAAGGCATTGGAAAAAGTTTGGGAAAGATATCCTGCCGGAAAAGAAAAACCACTTGCAGTTGGAGTAACTCTATTTAAATTGCTTGATGAAGATCAGAGCACGCCAATCTTTTTTGAAGATTATGACAAAATAAAATCTCTTAACAAAGCTGTTGACGGATTAAACAAAAAATACGGATTTACATCCGCATATTATGCAAGCTCACACTACGCAAGAAAATCCGCACCGATGAGAATAGCATTTACTCAAATACCAAACTTAGAAATAGAAGATGATGAAAAAGATTTTTAATCTAACTTCAACTTTATGCAATTTATTTGTATGTAATAATCGTAATAAAAATTGTTGAATTCACATCCCATTTAAGATAAATTCTAATCCAGTTTTAATAATTCCGATAGGAATCCGTATGAAATCATATTTCAAAACAGCATTTCTTTTTTCCATTTCATTTTTAGCGTTGAATGAAATTTTCGCCCAAGTAGATACATCATATATCAACGGGTTGGATTATCGCGGCATTGGTCCATACCGCGGAGGAAGATCATGTGCGGTGGTTGGTGTTCCGTCAAATCCAAATTTATTTTACTTCGGAGGAACCGGCGGCGGAGTTTGGAAAAGTGAAAATGCCGGCACAACTTGGAAAAATATTTCAGACAAATTTTTTGGCGGCTCTATCGGTGCGGTTGCAGTTAGCACTTGGGATCCAAATGTAATTTATGTAGGAACAGGAGAAGAAACTGTCCGAGGAAACGTTTCTAGCGGAAATGGAATTTGGAAAAGTGAGGATGCAGGTAAAACATGGAAACATATCGGACTTGAAGACTCACGTCATATTACAAGGATAGCAATAGATCCTAAAAATCCGGATCTAGTTTATGCATCATGTCTAGGACATCTATACGGACCGAACTCAATGCGCGGAATTTTTCGTTCGAAGGACGGAGGAAAAAATTGGGAAAAAGTTTTATTCGTAAATGATGAAGTAGGTACAATTGATCTTAACATGGATCCTACAAATTCACGAATTCTTTTCACTTCAATGTGGAAAGTTAAACGGACACCATACAGTTTAGAAAGCGGTGGTGAAGGTTCAAGTTTGTGGAAATCAATTGACGGTGGAACAACATGGAAAAATATTTCTTCCAATAAAGGGTTACCAAAAGGAACACTCGGAATTATCGGCGTCTCTGTTCCTAAGGCTGATCCGCGCAGGGTTTATGCAATCATTGAAGCAGAAGAAGGCGGAGTATTTCGTTCGGATGACGGAGGAGAGAATTGGATAAAAATAAATGAAGATAGAAATCTTCGTCAGCGTGCGTGGTATTACAGTAGGATTTACGCTGATCCTAAAGACAAAGATAAAGTTTATGTTCTCAATGTCGGTTTTTGGAGATCGAAGGATGGCGGAAAAAGTTTTGAAGAAATAGGAACTCCACACGGTGATCACCATGATTTGTGGATCAATCCGGAAAATCCGGACGCAATGATAATTGGCGATGACGGCGGCGCACAAGTTACTGTGGATGGTGCAAAAAGCTGGAGTTCAATGAATAATCAACCAACAGCTCAGTTTTATAGAGTTACAACAGATAATAATTTTCCTTATAGAATTTATGGTGCACAACAGGATAACAGTACAGTTAGAATTTTTCATCGCACTGAAGGAGGAAGCATAGGCGAGCGCGATTGGGAAACAACTGCGGGATTTGAGAGCGGATGGATTGCAGTTGATCCGAAAGATAACGACATAGTTTACGGCGGTAATTATGCCGGACTAATCGGTATGATAAATCACCGTACAAAAGAGAATCGTACAGTTGATGTTTGGCCAAATTCACCGATCGGTCATGGCGCGAAAGAGTGGAAATATCGTTTCCAATGGAATTTTCCTTTGCTCTTTTCAAAACACGATTCAAGCACATTATATGCTGCCGGAAATATTTTGTTTAAAACAACTAATGCAGGACAAACTTGGCAAGCGATCAGTGGTGACTTAACACGAAACGATACAACTAAACTTGGATCTTCAGGCGGACCAATCACAAAAGATAACACGGGAGTTGAATACTATTGTACAATTTTTACTCTTGCTGAAAGTTCAATCAAACCTGGGATCATTTGGACGGGTTCGGATGACGGTTTAATATATGTTACGGCTGATGGCGGAAAAAATTGGAAGAATGTTACACCTCCGATAAATTTATTACCGGAATGGGCGCAGATCAACAGCATTGAAGCTAATCCTTTTGTTGAAGGCGGTCTTTACGTTGCTGCAACAAGATATAAATCCGATGATTACAAACCTTATTTACTTAAGACAACCGACTTTGGAAAAACTTGGAAGAAAATAGTAAACGGAATTGCTGAAAAACATTTTACCCGTGTAGTACGTGCAGACAATAAACGCCAAGGACTGCTTTTTGCGGGAACGGAAGAAGGAATGTATATCTCTTTCAATGATGGTGAAAACTGGCAGACGTATCAACAAAATCTTCCGATCGTTCCAATCACCGATCTAACAATTAAGAATGAAGACTTAATCGTAGCTACACAGGGAAGATCATTTTGGATGATTGATGATTTTTCTCCGTTAAGACAAATTAATTCCGATGTAACTAAGAATAATATTTGGTTTTACCCGCCGCGCGAAACTTTTAGAATCGGCGGCGGCGGACGCGGAGATGGGACAACTAGCGGAATAAATTTACAGGGCGGAGTTATTCTAAATTATTTTTTTAAAGAAATGCCTGATAGTAACACAACTGAATTAAGTATTTTAGATTCTAATGGAAAAGTAATCAGAACTTACAAACCAAAATCAAAAGAACGCGGTGAACGTCTTCCAATAAAAAAAGGATTGAATAGAATGATCTGGAACATGCGTTATCCTGATGCCGAAAGATTTGATGGAATGATATTGTGGAATGGCGGCGGTATGACAGGACCATTAGCTGTTACAGGGAATTACAAGGCAATACTAAAGTACGGCAAAGACAGTTCAGTTGTTTCATTTACAATTGTAAAAGATCCTCGTTCCTCTTCTTCTGTCGGCGACATACAAGCTCAATTTGATTTTTTAATTTCTGTAAGAGATAAACTAAGTGAGACACACAACGCTATTAAACAAATACGTAATATCCGCAAGCAAATCAAAGATGTGGGAGATCGAATCAAAGATCAAAAAAATGTTGAAGTTGTGAAAAAGACTTCCGATGATATAAATAAAAAACTAACAGCTATCGAAGAAACTTTATATCAAACAAAAAACAAAAGTTCACAGGACCCGCTTAATTATCCAATCCGGTTGAACGACAAACTTTCTGCTCTTGGTGAATCTTTATCAAATGGGAATTATAAACCAACTGATCAAGCAGTGAAATTAAAAGAAGAATTTTTTATTAATATTGATGCTGAATTACTCAAACTGAAAGATGTTATTGAGAACGAAATTCCCAAGTTTAATAAACTTGTTGCCGAAGCAAATGTTCCTGCGGTGGTTTTGCAAAAAGAAGAAGAGAAAAAATAATTTTATAAAACTTAAGAGCGGAAGTCAACATGATAAACAAAAACCGGTTTATTTTAATATCTGCTATTTTGTTTTTGCTCGGAATCAATTCCAGCATTACGCCGCAGAGTCAAAATGTTCTTTCAAAAGACGGAGTGAAAATCGTTTACAAGGTCTTTGGCGAAGGCGAACCATCATTGGTATTTATTCATGGCTGGAGCTGCAATAAATCATATTGGGACGAGCAGGTAAAAACATTTTCGCCTAAATATAAAGTTGTTACAATTGATCTCGCCGGTCATGGTGAATCTGGACAGAACAGAAAAGATTTCACACCAAAATCTTTCAGTGCCGATATAGCTGCGGTTGTGAATAAATTAAATCTTAAAAAAGTAATTATGATAGGACATTCAATGGGCGGAGCGGATATTATTGAAGCAGCAGCACTACTTAAAGGAAGAGTTATTGGTTTAATTGGGGCAGATACTTTTCAAGATCTTACACAAACAATGTCGAAAGAACAGGCGGAACAATTTTTGAAACCATTCCGCGAAAATTTTACTCAAGCCGCAAGCGGATTTGTTAAATCAATGTTTGCAGCTACGTCGGATACAATATTGGTAAAAAAAGTAGTGAAGGATATTTCTTCAGCTTCTCCGGAGATTGCTATAAATACTTTATTAAATATATTTACATATAACGCAGTCCCATCGTTAAAAAAAATAAATCTTCCCATTATTTCAATTAATAATGACCGGTATGTAATTCAGGTCAAAGAGAACAGCAAGTATGTAAAATCTTTTAAAGTAAAAATTATGAAAGGTATTGGTCATTTTATTATGCTGGAGGACCCGACAAAATTTAATCAGCTTCTTCAAGAATCAATTGATGAATTAACAAAACAATAATCACGGAGATTTTTTTTCACTCCCAGTTCCCAGATCACGCTCTAAAATATTTGGTATTAATATAGATTGATGTCCTTTCGCGATTATTCGATTGTTATTTCTTTGTGCCGCGACAATTTTTATTGCGTTTAAGTATGCATCGTCGTCGCCCATTCCTTTATCAATAAATTCACGTTCCTTAAGTTCACATAAAATGGAAAACTCGGTTTCTTCACAAGAAATATTTCCATCAATCCAAATCTCTTTTGTGGGGATAAACTTATATGCAAGATCATTTCCGCTTAGACCGAAGTCGGGATAAATACCTCTCCGGACTGCCGCGCCATCAACTATCCAAATTGAAACGCCGTTTCGCACTTCAATTTTTTGATGATAAATATTTTGAAGAATTATAGAATCCGGTAATTCAACAATTTGTTTAATTCCATCACAATCAGTCGGAGAAACTTTAGGAATTAATTTTTCATGTTCTTTGGCTATTTTGAAATCGTTCTTACGCATTCGTCTTTCAAGAGCAAGCGAACTATCGTGAGCATTCGAATAACTCATTCCTTGAGTTGCCATTAAATTCCGCTCGTGTAATTCGTGTGCTAATGTGTAACTGAATTCTTCTGCCGAAATAGCGTGATCAATCCAGATTTCATTTCTGGGAATAAATGGGTATCGTTCATTATTGCCGCCATATAAAAACTCTGGATAAATTTCTCTGCGAATAATCAGACCATCAACAATCCAGATTTTTTTATTTTCCTTTTCACCGCAAGGAACACGGTAAATCCCAGTAACATATTTCGGTTTACTCTGCTGTTTTGTTGAATCAATTTTGAGAGATGCGGTTAATATATTTGCACATAAGAAAATGCTTGTGATCGAAAGAAATATTATGAAGGATTTCCTATTCATCTTTTAACTTTAAAATTATTAATCTTAGTCGAAAATAATAAAAAAGTTATTACCGTTTTTATTCTTTCTGGAATTATTTAGTTTCGATATGAACAATAAAAAAGTGCAGGATAAATTAACCGTTTTTATCTCGGGAGATAAACCATGAGATCAAGAATATTTTTCTTATTAGTGATCGTTACCTCAACTATAACAGCACAAACGAAAAAAGATTATCCAATTCAACCGGTTCCATTTACTCAAGTAAAAGTGGAAAAAGGATTCTGGTTCGACCGGATGGAAACTAACCGAACAGTAACAATTCCTTATGCGCTTAAACTGTGTGAAGAAACCGGGAGAATAAAAAATTTTGCAATTGCAGGAGGATTAGAAAAGGGTGACTTCTGCAGCAAATATTATTTTGATGATTCCGATGTCTATAAAGTAATTGAAGGTGCATCATATGCGCTAATGTTAAAACCGGATAAGGAATTAGAAAAACAGCTTGATAAAATTATTTCGCTAATTTCTTCAGCTCAAGAAAAAGACGGTTACCTTTATACAGCGCGTACAATGGGTACTCACAAATTTGAAAGAGTAATAGGTCCCTCACGCTGGTTGAATGAAGAAGGAAGCCACGAACTTTATAATGTCGGTCATCTTTATGAAGCGGCGGTTGCTCACTTTATGGCGACAAAGAAAAAAACACTTTTAAATGTTGCACTCAAAAATGCAAATCTTGTTTGTAATGTTTTTGGTCCGGGTAAAATTAGTCTGCCTTCCGGACATCAGGAAATAGAAATTGGTTTAGTAAAACTTTATAGAGTGACAGGAAAAGAAAAATATTTAAAGCTTGCAAAGTTCTTACTGGATATGCGCGGGGATTATGTTAACGGAAGAAAATCTTGGGGCGAATATAATCAAGATCATAAACCGGTAATTGAACAAGATGAGGCAGTTGGTCATGCAGTCCGTGCCGGATATATGTACTCAGGAATGGCGGATGTTGCTGCGCTAACCGGAGACAAAGATTATTTGAAAGCACTTGATAAAATTTGGAATAATGTAGCCGGGAAAAAATTATATCTAACCGGCGGAGTTGGTGCAACAGGCTCATGGGAAGGATTTGGTAAGAATTATGATCTTCCAAATGCAAGCGCTTACAATGAAACTTGTGCCTCGATCGCAAATGTGTTTTGGAATCACCGGATGTTTCTTCTAAGCGGAGAAGCAAAATATCTTGACGTAATGGAACGGACTTTATACAACGCGCTTCTTTCCGGTATATCAATGAAAGGGAATTCATTTTTCTATCCTAACCCGCTTGAATCTTTCGGCACACACGAACGTGCGGCGTGGTTTGATTGTGCATGCTGTCCTACAAATGTAACACGTTTCATTTCTTCTGTAGCTAATTATATGTATGCAGTAAAAGGTAATGAGTTGTTCGTAAATCTCTTTACAAATAACGAAACAGAAATTAAACTCAATAATGGGAAGGTCAATCTGAAGCAAAGAACAAATTATCCATGGGACGGAAAAATTATGATTGTTGTTTCTCCCAATCTAAAAGAAGAAAAATTTTCACTTAACATCCGAATCCCCGGCTGGTCTCAAAACGAAGCGATAGCAAGCGACCTTTATAAATTTATAGATCAACCAAAAGAAAAGATTAAGCTGGCTGTAAACGAAAAACCTATAGTGCTAAAAATTGAGAATGGATTTGCAGTAATAAATAGAAATTGGAAAGCCGGCGATATGATTGAATTAGAACTTCCGATGGAAATTAAAAGAGTTGCAGCAAATGAAAATGTTGAAGCAGATAAAGGAAGAGTTGCACTTCAACGAGGACCGATTGTTTATGCCGCAGAATGGGTTGATAATAAAGATGGTTATGTTCGCAATATTTTGTTGAATGATAATTCAAGATTAACCGCGGAGTATAAACCGGAATTATTAAACGGTGTGGAAGTTATCAAAGGAAATGTTTTAGGTTATAGATTAGCCGATGACAAAAAAAACTTGAAGCAATCTGAACAAGAATTCATTGCAATACCTTATTACTCATGGGCACACAGAGGTAAAGGTGAAATGAGTGTTTGGCTTGCAAGTGATGAATCAACCGTCCGACCTTTATTGGGACCGACTATTTTAACAAATGCAAAGTTGACTGTTTCTCACGGAAAAAATTTACAAGCAATGATAGATCAATTAGAACCAAAAAGTTCGATTGATGAATCACTTCCATATTTCCATTGGTGGCCTAGTAAAGGAGAAAAGGAATTTGTGCAGCTCGATTTTACAAAACCGGAAGAAATTTCAGAAGTTTTTATTTACTGGTTTGATGATACCGGAATTGGCGAATGCAAAGTTCCAACAACATGGAAAATTTTATATAAAGAAGGTGAAAAATGGCCTGCGGTTTATACAACGGATAAATATGGTGTTGAAAAAGATAAATACAACAGCGTTATTTTTGAAACGGTAAGAACTCAGTCCATCAAAATTGAAATCCAATCTCAAAAAGATTTTGCCGGCGGAATTCACGAGATAAAAACGAAATGACATCTGAGATATTATTCCTAATTTTTTAATCTGACTGAACAAAAAGGGATTTTAAGTTTATTGAATACAAACGAATAAAATTTATTAAAAAGATTGAACAAAATTCATTAGCAGTTAACTCGGTACTACGACTAATTCTCTTTCTTATGTTTCTCAAGTTTCTTTTTGTGAGCAATAATTTCTGCGTTAATATAAAAGATTAAATCTTCTGCAATATTTGTAGCGTGATCAGCCAATCTTTCAATATGTCTTGATAGCACAACAAGATGTGCACACGGTTCAATTACTTCCGGACTAGTTTGCATCTTTGCGACCAGAAATTTAAATATGCTTTTATTCAATTTATCAACAGCGTCTTCATCATGTAAAACCTTTCCCGCTTGCTCAATATTTTGATTGACAAAAGAATCAATTGCATATTTAACCATTTCACGAGCCCGCTTGCCCATATCTAAAATTTGTGATTCAATTATCAGCGTGTGATACTCGCTTGTTTTTTTAACGCGCTGAGCAATATTAACAGCTATGTCTCCGCATCTTTCTAATTGGTTATTGATCAGAAGTGCTGACATAATAAATCTTAGATCGCTTGCAACAGGCTGAAATAATGCGAGAATATTTTCGCACTGAGTTAGAATAAGATTATCGTAAGCATCTATTTCCATATCCTTTGCTTTTATTCCACGGCAAAGTTCAGTATCTCCTGTCTCCAAAGCTTTATAAGCCCTTTCAACCTGTTCATCAACGAGTGATGCCATTTTAATAAGATTTGTTTTCAAACCTTCAACTTCTTTTGTAAAATGTTCTTGCATAGAGATATTCAAATAAATTGTTTAGTTCAAAATACATATTAAATTAAGCGATAGTTTTTAATAATTCCAAATACTTATTAGCAAACAAATTATCAGCAACAAAGCATTTTATTCTCACTGTAAGTGAAATAATTTATTAATTTAACATTAACAAAATCCTGTACTTTCCCAATCAATTAATAATAGAAAAAAGGAAATATTAAAATGGGTTTTAATCTTTTACCAAAAGAGTATGAATTCTTCGATATGTTCGACAGTTTGGCAGCACATTGTGTAACTGCCTCGAAGCAATTTCAAGAGAACATGAGTAAATCTGTTTTTAGCGATGAAGATGTAAAAAAGATTAAAGAGATTGAGCGAACAGCAGACAGCATTGTGTTTAACATTGTGGAGAAATTAAACAAAACCTTTATTACCCCGATCGACAGAGAAGACATTCACGAACTTGCTCACGAACTAGACAGCGTGATTGATTACATTCTGAAAGTTTCCAACCACATGAAAGTTTATAAGATCACAGATATTAATCCAAGATTTAGAGAAGAAGTAAAACTAATTGATAGATCTGTCGAAGCACTATCGAAAGCTGTAAATGGATTACGTAATACAAAAGATGCAAAAAAAATTATGCGGTACTGCAACGAAGTAAATTTAATTGAAGACGAAGGTGATCAACTTAAGAATGATGTTATGGCTGAGTTGTTTGGCGGCGAGACGGATGCAATTTACATTATGAAATGGAAAGACATTTTTCAAACCTCGGAAAAAGTTTTGGATCAGTGCGACGATGTTTCCAAAATAGTTGAATCCATTTTAGTGAAACAGGCTTAAGCATGACTATTGCAGTAATCCTACTAATAATTCTGGCTTTATTCTTCGACTTTTTAAATGGATTTCATGATGCTGCTAATTCAGTAGCAACCGTAGTTTCAACTCGAGTGTTATCGCCCCGTAATGCCGTTATATGGGCTGCATTTTTTAACTTCATAGCATTTTTAGTTTTTGGTCTTCATGTTGCCGGAACAATCGGCAAAGGAATTATTGATATCAAAATTATGGACTCATCAATAATTTTTGCAACGTTGATGGGAGCTTGTATTTGGAACATTATCACTTGGTACTTTGGATTGCCTACAAGTTCATCTCATGCTCTTATCGGAGGTTTAATGGGAGCGGCTCTTGTTAAAGCTGGTCCTGGATCTCTGATGGGAAGTGGGATTTTTAAGACTGTAATTTTTATTTTCATTTCACCAACATTAGGGTTAATTCTTGGTGTTGGACTAGGTGTGCTTGTTTATAATCTATTTCGTAAAAGTCATCCGATGAAAGTAGATCATATTTTTAGAAAAGGACAATTAATTTCAGCCGCTGCTTACAGTTTAGGTCATGGTGGAAATGATGCTCAGAAAACAATGGGTATTATTGCAGGACTTCTTTTCAGTGCAGGTATTCTTCAAAAGTTTGATAGTCCTGGAGATATTCCGCTTTGGGTTGTTCTTTCCTGTCATGCAGCAATAGCTTTGGGTACAATGTTCGGCGGATGGAGAATTGTTAAAACGATGGGACAAAAAGTTGCCAAGCTTAGACCGGTTGACGGTTTTTGTGCGGAGCTTGGTGCAGCAACAACATTATTCATTTCAACCGGACTCGGAGTTCCGGTAAGTACAACTCACACGATCACCGGTTCAATAATGGGTGTTGGTTCTATTAAAGGATTAACAAATGTAAAATGGGGAGTTGCAGGCAAAATTATTTGGGCTTGGATTTTAACTATTCCACTTTCTGCCGGAGTTTCGGCTTTATCTTATTGTATTATAAAACTGTTTTAATAAAACACTAATCCCACTACGTACTGCTAACTTCTATCTTCAAACTCATTTTCTTATATTTGTTCATAAAGTATAAAAAATAAATAGAGAAAAACCCTTGCCAATTAAAATCGAATCTCCAACAATTATTTCCGCTGCAGGAAATAAACCTAAAATTATCGAAGAGTTTATTGGCAATGTAAATTCCAAAACAAACTCGGTTAGTGTTGCAAGGATGAAAAGTCCTGGTGGTTGGATTGAACCTGGGCAGAAACCTGAATTTGATGAATACACTCTTGTGTTAAAAGGAATGTTAAGGGTTACCACAAAAAATTCTGTTATTGATGTTAAAGAAGGACAAGCTATTATTGTGAATAAGGGTGAATGGGTTCAATACAGTTCTCCTGATGTTGACGGTGCTGAATATATTGCAGTTTGTCTCCCAGCATTTTCACCCAGTATTGTTCACAGAGATGAATAAATTCCTCGGTTAGGAAACGACTTTTCCTTCCAAGATCAAAAAGTTTTTATATTCGTATCTATAAAATAGTGAGGTATGCAATCGCAAAGAATCAAAATGAAACGGTAGAGAAAATTGTATCGCTGGCAAAGCGGAGAGGATTTGTATTTCAATCGTCGGAAATTTACGGCGGATTAAACGGCTGCTGGGATTACGGTCCACTTGGTGTTGAACTTCTGAAAAATGTAAAAGAAGAATGGTGGAAAGCAATGACCTACCGCGAAGATATTGAAGGATTGGACGCTTCCATTCTAATGCATCCGCGAGTATGGGAAGCAAGCGGGCATGTTGAAAACTTTAGCGATCCGATGATTGACTGCAAACAATGTAAAGCAAGATTTAGATTAGATACACTTACAGAATTGATTAGTGATAAGAACAAAGAAAAAGCTTTAAAAGAATTTGATGCTGCAATTCTATCCAAAGAAGGTTCACTCGAAGAAAAATTTAATTCTATTCTTGAAGATCAATTATCTGCAATAAATCTTTTAGCTTTGCTCGGATGTCCTCAATGCGGCAATAAAGGAACATTTACACAACCGCGTAAATTTAATCTGATGTTCAAAACTTTTCTCGGGCCGGTTGATGATTCTTCCAACATTATTTATCTCCGTCCAGAAACTGCTCAAGGAATATTTGTAAACTTTCTGAATGTTGCAAACTCAAGCCGGCAAAAACTTCCGTTTGGAATTGCACAGATCGGAAAAGCATTCCGTAATGAGATCAATACAAAAAATTTCTTATTCCGGACACGCGAGTTTGAACAAATGGAAATGCAATATTTCTGCAAACCTGGGTCAGACAAACAACATTACGATGAATGGAAAGAAAGAAGAATTGAATGGTTCAAATCATTGGGAATGACCGCAAGTAAATTACGTTTTCATGATCATCCAAAAGATAAACTTGCTCACTATGCAAAAGAAGCAACAGACATCGAATATGAATTCCCATTTGGTTGGGGTGAGATTGAAGGGATTCACAACAGAACCGATTTTGATTTAGGAAGACATCAGGAATTCTCGGGTAAATCCCAGCAATATTTTGATGACGAGACAAAAGAGAAATTCATTCCGTACATAATAGAAACATCAGCCGGTGCAAGCCGTTCATTCATGGCATTTTTGGTTGATGCTTATTACGAAGAACAAGTAAAAGATGAAGTTCGCAATGTTTTAAGGTTCCATCCTAAATTAGCACCGATCAAAGCGGCAATTCTTCCGTTAGTAAACAAAGACGGAATGCCGGAGATCGCACGTAAAATAGAAGCCGATCTTCGTTCTTACCTTAGAATTTTTTATGATGATAAAGGTGCGGTTGGTCGCCGCTATAGAAGAATGGATGAAGTAGGAACGCCATTCTGCATTACTGTTGATACTCAAACTTTGCAAGATGAAACCGTAACGGTAAGAGAACGCGATACGATGGAACAGATCAGAATTTCTATTAGCAAATTGCTGAATTATTTATCAGAGAAGTTGAGATAATTTATTTTTCGAGACGCGATTTATCAAGTCTTTTTTTTATTTGAGACTCGATAAATCGAGTCTCTACATTAACCCCACCGAAATATTTTTCCGTTCGATTTAACTTTTCCTATTTTCAGTCGTATCATTAATTGAAAAAAGAAAATACTGCATGCAGGACCAAATTCATATTGAACAGCTGAACGAGTTAATTCTTAAAGCGAATAATGGTGACACCAAAGCTTTTGAAGTGATTGTTAGAAATTACCACAAGTTCGGCTATGCAGTTGCATTCAAAATATTATACAACGAAGAAGAGGCTAAAGATGTTGTTCAAGAATGTTTTATTAGAATATGGAAGCACTTAAATGAGTATGATAAGAAAATAAAATTTACTACCTGGATGTATAAGATCGTTGTAAACTTATGTTTCGACAAATTGAAATCACAAAAACGGAGAAGAAATATTTTTAAGAATCTTGATGAAAATTCTGTTATTAATACTCCGAGCGGAATTGATCTTGAAAAGGAATTAATCAATAAAGAACTGGCTGCGATGATAAAACATTTTGCAAGTGGGTTGTCGGAAAAACAAAAGACAGTTTTTATTCTTAGAGATATGGAAGATTTATCAATCGAAGAAGTTTCGGGAATAATGAATATATCTTCGGGCTCTGTTAAAACGAATCTTTTTTATGCAAGACAAAGTATTAGAAAGAAAATAATAGAATGGGAAAATTAAAAATGAACTGCAGACAGATAAAGAAATTAATCTTCTCAAAACGATTAGATG
Source organism: Ignavibacteriales bacterium (assembly GCA_007280825.1). GTDB lineage: Bacteria > Bacteroidota > Ignavibacteria > Ignavibacteriales > Melioribacteraceae > Fen-1258. The sequence continues at coordinate 13,386 of QYQI01000135.1, forward strand.
AATTTACACCGGCTGAAAAAAGTATAATTGAAAAACATATTTCTTCATGTGGTGAATGTAAAAATATTTGTGAGTCGGTTCAGAGGGCAGAAAGCGTGCTTATTAAAATGAAAACAAAGCATCCGAGTCTAGATAACGAAGAAATTCTCATCGACTCAATTATGCGAAAAATTAACAATAAGTCCCTCATTCTAAAACATGCGAATGAATTTTATTTTTTTGAAAAACTAATACTATTCGTTTCTCTAAAACCAGTACGATACGCCTTAACAGCGATCTTATTTATAATGGTGTCACTTTATATGTTCGAAGAGTATTCTGCAGTAAAAAATATTACTCATCTAGAAAGTCAATTGAACTATACCGCACAAGGTAATAATTCAAAAGCCGAGATTATTTCTTTTGATAATGATATGCTTAAATTTTTTTACGATACGTACAAATTTGCTAGCGGCAATTCATCTTACGTTAAGTTGTCCAAAGATTTACTTTTGGTAAATAAAAAGGATTTAAGAAATCTTTTATTTGATTATGAAAGATTAGATGAACCTACAAAAACTAAAATTAAATCATTACAAAGTGAGTTGTTAAATCAAAAAGATATAATCTTTTCGGAAATAGAAACCGCTAAGATGAAGGCACTTCAACTTGAAATCGAAAGATTAAATAATGAACTGCAAAAAATTAAAATACAGAGGAAAATAAAATGAAGATGAAATATTATTTGGCATTTTTAACGTTTGTGTTGAGTATGATATTAAACTTTTCCGGATGTAGAGAATATAAAACCACCACAAAAATTAACAGCGATGGATCATGCGTAAGAACAGTTATTGTTAAGGATAAATCAATTATACCGGATAGTATTGTATTTCCAATTCCCGCAGATAATAGTTGGAAGATAGAAAGAACAAAAGCTAAGGATGATACAACTCAAACAGTTTATACAGCAACAAAATATTATGCCGATGTCAATGACATCAATAATGAATATAAGAACAAAGAAAAAATCGGTCTCCATGTTAATCTGGATAAGAAGTTTAAATGGTTTTACTCTTACTTTGATTATGAAGAAGTCTATCATTCATTTTTTCCATTCAGAAAGATTCTCTTAAAAGATTTTCTTACGCCTAATGAATATGAACTTTATCTAAAAAATGATACAACCAAAGTTTTCAAGCAAAGACTGAATAAATATGCGGAAGAAAATTATTTCGAATATTTCTTTGATGAATTTCTAGTATTGTTAGAAAAAAATAAAATTGCAGATCTAACTCCGGAGTATGTCGCTTCTAAGAAAAATATTATTAAAGAGCACATTGATGAATATGGAGACAAAACCGAAAAACTAATGAAGTATATGGAAAGAGTTCTTGGAACAAAATCCGTCTGGAAATTAAGAGATGGAATTGACAACATTGTTAAAACGATCTTAGAAAAGATGGATCATTTCAGCACTGCAAATGGTTCTTATAAAAACGAAGTAACCATGCCTGGTATAATCTTAAATACAAATGCTAAAACTGTTGAAGGTAATAAAGTTAATTGGGGATTTGATGAAAATAGATTTTGCTACGAAGACTTTACTATGATGGTTCAATCAAGAGTTATAAATGTTTGGGCGTTTGTTGTTAGCGGAGTTATTGTTCTTGTAGTTATTATCTTGTTGCTACTGCCCAAGTTCAAGAAGAAATAAACAATATTAATTTACTCCAAACCAATCGAGGCAGGATTTATCAACTTGTTGATTTTCATTCTTTAATTTATATGAAGGAATATCATACTGCTCACCGAAGAGGATTAATTTTTTCTTTGATTCATTTTCCATTTTAAAACAAGGACCAAGTGCTTCGGGAATAGTTTTAAGAACGGCGCTGGAATTTAGCGTGCGCATAATATCGGAAAGAATTTGGTCGTCGGCATAAAATCTTATCAATGCACTTAAACTTCCGTTTGAGATGACCAAAGATTCTTTCAGACATCGGAAACGAGATCACGCATAAAATCATCAAGAGATTTTTTCCAATTTGAGTTTTTTAGAATTGTATAATAAAATCCAATAGTGATTGAGATACTATTTTTTATACCGTGGCATGGTTATGAACGGGTATAACTTATGGAGACCTCTGAATTATTGTAACACTGTCACTCTGAACGAAGTGAAGAGTCTCTTTACGTTCTAAAATTGAGTTGTTTCACTTCGTTCAACATGACAATTGTTAATTTTTCAGAGGTCTCTTATGATAATTCTAAGTGCGTATTAAAAATAACTTTTGTAAAACGAAGTCGTCTTATTATTCACAAAAAAGGAAGAATTTCGTAATTTAACAAACCCAAAAACCTCTTAAAGACAAATCAATTAATTTATAAGGAGCGGATTTAATGAAACGCAAACTCATAATATTTTTTATGCTAATGGGATTTATTAGCATAACAGCTCAGTCTAATAAGATTCTCTATGAACAGTATAAGCTTGATAACGGATTGAGTGTAATCTTACATAAAGATAATACAAATCCAATTGTTCATGTGTCTGTGCTTTACCATGTTGGAAGTAAAAATGAAGACCCCGCAAGAACAGGTTTTGCTCACTTCTTTGAACATTTAATGTTTGAAGGTTCACCTAACATAAAACGCGGCGAGTATATGAAAATAGTTGAATCATCCGGAGGAAATTTAAATGCTAATACTTCTTTTGATAGAACATATTATTATGAAAATCTTCCGTCAAATCAGCTTGAGCTTGGTTTGTATATGGAATCAGAAAGAATGTTTCAATTAAAGATTGATAGCATAGGGGTAGAAACACAACGTAAAGTAGTTAAAGAAGAAAGAAAACAGTCATTAGATAACAGACCTTACGGAACTTTAGTAGAGAAAATATTCAGCAATGCTTACAAAGTTCATCCATATAGATGGATGCCGATCGGTTCAGCACAATATATTGATCAAGCAATAATAGATGAGTTTATTGCCTTTTATAAAAAATTCTATGTTCCAAATAATGCTACCTTAACAATCGCCGGCGATATTGATGTTCCCAAAACAAAAGAATTGATAAAAAAATATTTTGGTGAAATCCCTTTGGGGAAAGAAGAGATTGTACGTCCTAAAGAAGTTGAACCGGCAAAAACAGCAGAGGTTAGAGAAATAGTTTACGATAAAGTTCAGCTTCCATTAGTAGCGCAAGCTTATCACATGCCTGCTCAAGGTACACCGGATTATTACGCACTAAGTATGTTGACTACTCTTTTATCCGGCGGGGAAAGTTCAAGATTCACAAAAGAAATTAAAGACAAACAACAAAAAGCAATGCAAGTAGGATCAGTTCCATTTGCTCTTGAAGATCCGGGTTTATTCATAACTTTTGGCTTATGTAATGTTGGCGGTAAAGCAGAAGATTTGGAAACTGCAATTGATAACGAAATTGATAAAGTTAAAAAAGATTTAGTTGGTGAAACGGAATTTCAAAAAGTGAAGAATCAAATTGAAAGCAGTTTTGTAACAAGATATTCAACTGTTGCAGGTATCGGAGAAAGTCTTGCTGATTATTCGGTTTACTATGGCGATCCAAATCTTATCAATACTGAAATTCAGCGTTTTATGAAAGTCACACGCGAAGATTTAAAACGAGTTGCAAATAAATATTTAACAAAAGAAAACAGAATTGTTCTTTATTATCTGCCTAAGTCAATGGAAAAGAAATAAGATTGTTTTTCTAATTAGTTCAGAGTCAATTAAAAATTTGAAAACATAATGGAGTTAAAATGAAACGTATTCTGATATTAATTTTATTCTTGAGCATGGCAGCAATATCTTTTGCTCAAGTTGATAGAACAAAATTTCCTCAAGCCGGACCGGCGCCGGAAGTTAAAATAGGCAATGCAGAATCTTTTGTGTTACCAAATGGTCTCAAAGTATTTGTAGTTGAAAATCATAAACTGCCTAAAGTTACATTTAGCTTAATGTTAGATCGGGACCCAATAGTAGAGGGCAAGAATGCAGGATATACATCAGCTGCGGGCGAGTTATTACGTAAAGGAACAAAGAACAGACCTAAAGATAAACTTGAACAAGAAATAGATTTTCTCGGTGCAGATTTATCTACATCTTCTACAAGTGTTTTCGCTTCAGGGTTATCTAAGTACACGGATAAGATTATGAATATTATGGCAGATGTAATTTTGAACCCAGATTTTAAGCAAGAAGAACTTGATAAGATTACCAAAGAAACTTTGTCGAATTTAGCTTATTCAAAAGATGATCCTGATGCAATTTCTAACCGAGTTAAGCAGACATTGATATTTGGTAAAGAACATCCTTACGGTGAATTCGAAACTGAAGAAAGTATTAAATCAGTAACACTTGATATGTGTAACAAATATTATGAAACGTATTTTAGACCTAACATAGCTTACTTAGCAATCGTTGGTGATATCAACAAAGCAAAAGCAAAATCGCTTGTGGAAAAATATCTTGGCAAATGGCAGAAAAAAGATGTCCCTAAAAATACTTTCGCCAATCCTAAAGCACCAATTGTAAATAAAGTTGCATTAGTTGACAGATCAAACTCAGTTCAATCTGTTGTATCTATTTGTTATCCGGTTGATTTGGCAATTGGAAGTGAAGATGCAATGAAAGCGAAAGTTGCCAATTCAATTCTTGGAGGCAGCGCTACCGGAAGATTATTTATGAATCTTAGAGAAAGCAAAGCATATACTTACGGAGCTTACTCAAGTTTAAATCCCGATAAACTTATTGGAAGTTTTAGTGCTTCAGCAAAAGTTAGAAATGTTGTTACCGATAGTGCAATTACAGAAATATTTATTGAGATGAAAAAAATAAGAAACGAAAAAGTATCCGAGAAAGAACTACAAAGTGCTAAAAATTTATTATCGGGAAATTTTATCCGTAGTTTAGAACAGCCATCAACTATTGCAGGTTTTGCTATCAATACAGCACTTTATAATCTTCCAAAAGATTATTACAAAAATTATTTAAAAAATATAAATGCAGTTACAGTTGATGATGTTCAAATGATGGCTAAAAAATATATCAAACCAAATAACGCAATCGTTTTTGTTGTTGGAAACGGCGAAGAAGTTGCCAAGAACCTTTCCAAATTTAGTGTCAGTGGAAAAATTGATTACTATGATGTTTTTGGCGAGAAGATTGACCCAAATGTAAAAAAAGTGCCTGAAGGAGTTACGGTAGATTTGGTTTTAAATAAATATATTGAAGTAATCGGCGGCAAAGAAAATATTCTTAAAGTGAAAGACAGGACGACTAAAATGTCTGGAGCCATGCAGGGAATGAATATTACAATGACTCAAACACAAAAAGCTCCAAACAAATCCTATACATTAATTGATTTTGGAGTTGGGCAACAAATAATGGTCTTTGACGGAAAGAAGGGAAAGATTAGTGCTATGGGACAGGAACAACCGATGCCTGTAGAACAAGTAGAACAAATGAAATTTCGCTCTCTCTATTCCATGCTGGAATACAAAGAGAATGGAATTAAATATGAATTAACCGGAATGGAAACAATTAATAATAAAGATGCTTATCGTGTTACATCCACATATCCATCCGGCAAGAAGGGAACAAATTATTATGATGTAAATACCGGATTACTTTTAAGACTGATTTCTGAACAAGGCAGCGGGGTGCAGACAGTTGATTTTGATGACTACCGTGATGTTCAAGGTGTTAAATATGCATTTAAGTTGAGCGTCGGTACGCCGAACGGTGTGCTCGAGATGGTTGCCACTTCGGTCGAAGTGAACACTAACCCAAATGATTCCCTCTTTGAAGTAAAATAAACCATACTTAATAAACCCAAGAAGCCCAACTTTTTCGTAAAAGCTGGGCTTCTTTTTTTTTTTGCAAATTATTTTTTTATTGAACGGAACTTTTATAAGTTTGGAAACGACTTATACAATAAATGTTTCCATTGGAACCATTATTGGACAAACGGTGTTTTGAACAAAAGAATTAACAAGAGAAAAAATGACTAGAGATGTTGAAATAAAAGAAAGAATTCTTCAAACAACTAAAGAAATGTTTTATAAGTACGGTTATTCAAAAGTAACAATGGAAGAAATAGCTGCTGATCTTGGGATAAGCAAGAGAACTCTTTATAAACATTTCTCTAACAAAGAACATATTTTAAAAGAAATTGTTAACGGCGCCAAATGCGAAATAGAAGCATATGTTGAAAATTTAATTGATGATAAAAAAACAGAATTTATTACGAAGCTTCAAAATTTTATGGCGTTTGTAGTGTCACATTTTTCCCGTCTATCAAATCCGATTGTGCAAGACCTAGTAAAAAACCAACCGGAAGTTTGGAAAGAGATTCAGGAATTCCGTAAAAAGAATGCGCATGATTGTTTCACTAGATTAATTCAACAGGGAATTAGAAGTGGTGTCTTCAGAGATGATATTAACAGCGAAGTAGTTACTCTGCTCTATTTCTCTGCTGTTCATGGTATGATAAATTTGGAAACACTTTCGCAATTACCAATAACTGCCGATGAAGCATATAAGATTATTGTTAGAGTTTTATTTGAAGGAATATTTACAAGCGAAGGCAGAAAAAAATTCAAGAACAAAATAAAATAAATATGGAGAAGCAATAATATGTACAGATCTAATCGTAATTTAATTTTTTGGATTGCTATCTTACTATTGTTCAATTTTAAAATTTATGCTCAAGAGAAACTTTCTCTTACAGTTGAACAAGCAATCGAAATCGGTTTGCAGAATAGTAAAACACTTCACTCATCGCTAATGAAAGTAAAATCTGCCGACGCCAGAATAAGTGAAATGAATGCTATGAGATTACCTTCACTAAAACTCTCAGCCGGTTACAGAAAACTTAGCAGTGTTGAAGCTTTTTCAATTCAAGGTCCGACCGGTCCAATTACAATTGCACCATCTATTCTCGATAACTACTCTACAACATTAACGCTGTCTCAACCATTGTTTACCGGATTTAGATTATTGAGCAATTCAAACATTGCAGAGTACACTGCCGGTTCTACAAATGAAGAATATAACAAAGATAAGGTAGAGCTTGTATTCAATATTAAGAACGCATATTGGTCATTATTCAAAGCAACGCAGTTGAAAAAAGTAATGGATGATAATGTGCTTATGGTAAAAGCTCATCTTGATGACGCAAAAAATTTAATGAAAGTTGGAATGATGACTCAAAACGACGTACTAAAATTAGATGTTCAACTTTCCGATATGATGTTCAAACAAATTGATGCAGAGAACGCAGTAAAACTTTCTATTGTAGCGTTGAACAGTGTATTAAGTATTCCGCTAACAACAAACATTGAAATAATATCTTCGGCAAATTTAACTACGGCTAATTACAGTGAATTAAATAAATTAATCGGTGATGCAGTTGAACAGCGTCCGGAAATAAAATCTGCAGACTATCGCATTAAAGCAAGCGAAGCCGGTGTAACAATGGCAAGGTCATCATGGTATCCACAAATTAGTTTGTATGGAAATTATTATTACAGCCGACCTAATCAGAGAATATTTCCTTCCAAAGATGAATTTAAAGATACTTGGGATGCCGGCGTAAACTTGAGTCTTAACGTTTGGGATTGGCTAACCACAGCTCATCAAACAGAACAAGCACAAGCAACTTTGGCTCAAGCAGTTGATGGAATAGGAATTATAAAAGACAACATTACGCTTGAAGTCACTCAGAATTATTTGAGTATTAATCAGGCAAAAAGAAAAATTGATATTTCAGAATTAACAGTTAAGCAAGCAACAGAAAATATGAGAATGACTGCAGATAAATTTAAGAACGGACTTGCACTCAGTTCTGACGTAATTGATGCAGAAACTTCGCAATCAACGGCTAAAATAAATTATACTAATTCAATTGTTGATTATGAACTTGCAAAAGCAAGATTAGATAAATCAATCGGTAAATAAAAATTTAATTATTTGGAGATATAAATCATGAAGCAATGGAAAGCAATAGTTTCGGTGATAATGATTTTTGTAATCATAATTGCCGTACTGTTTATGAACAAAAAAAAAATGGCTGCAACTACAGCCGGCGGAATAAAAGATGTTTATTACGTCTCGGTTGATAAAGTTGCAAAGAAAAATCTACCAGAAACTTTATCACTTGTTGGAAATATTACTGCTAACAATGATGTAAATATTATTTCGGAAGCAGCCGGAAAAATTACAGCAGTGTTTACAAAAGTCGGCGATTATAAACAAGCCGGCTCGGTTCTGTTTCAAGTTGATGATGAATTAAAGAAAGCCGCTTTCATGAGTGCCGAAGCTAATTATGAAAAAGCAAAAAAGGATTATGAGAGATTTAAAACTCTGCATCAGCAAAAATCAGTTTCTGATTCTCAATTAGATCAGGCAAAACTTGGTGCTGCTATGGCTGAAGCACAATACATAACTGCAAAAAGACAATTGGATGATACACAAATTAAAACGCCGATCTCCGGTTATGTATCAGCACGTTACGTTGATGTAGGTTCAATGGTTCAAGGTGCACCGCAGCCGACTCTTGTTGCTAACATTGTTGATATCGGTAGATTAAAAGTAAAACTTAATCTCGCCGAAAGAGATGCATTCCTTATTAAAACGGGAGATCAAGTTAAAGTTACAGTTGATGTTTATCCTGGTGTAACTTTTAACGGAAGGATCGAATCAATCAGTTCAAAAGGCGACGAGTCACACACTTATCCGGTAGAGATTATCATAAATAATGAAAGCGCACATCCGCTCAAAGCAAGTATGTTTGCTCGAGTTGAATTTACTTCTTTAAAAAATAGAGAAACTATTGTCATCCCTCGTGAATCGTTAGTAGGAAGCGTTAAAGAACCGCAAGTCTTTGTTATTGAAAATGGAATTGCAAAGCTCCGCAATTTAACGGTCGGCAGCCAATCCGGAATTTATATTCAAGTATTGCAAGGATTGATGGAAGGCGAAACGATTGTTGTAAACGGACAAAATAATTTAGTGGATAATTTAAAGGTTGAGATACTTAATAAGTAAAAAGGATTTTTAAAATGACAATTACAGAATTATCAATAAAAAGACCGTCGCTGGTAATCATTGTTTTTTCTGCGCTGATTGTGTTGGGTCTGTTTGCATTTCGCCAGTTGAAATATGAATTGCTGCCCAAAATTTCTCCGCCGATTATAACAATTACAACAATTTATCCTGGTGCATCTCCAAATGAAGTTGAAACCGGTGTTACAAAACCGATTGAAGATGCTGTTTCCGGAATGGATAAAGTAACGAATGTGCGCTCCTCATCCTCCGAAGGTGTATCGTTTGTTACAGTAGAACTTTTACAATCAGCCAATACAGATATTTCTCTTCAGGATGCTCAAAGAAAAGTTGGACAAATTACATCACAACTACCGTCAGGCACAAAAGCTCCAACAATTTCTAAGTTTGCATTAGATGAAATCCCCATATTAAGAATGGGTATTTCTGCTGATATGGATTCAAGAAAATTTTATCAATTTGCAAAAGATAAAATTCAACCTTTACTTTCACGTGTACCGGGAGTTGGGCAGATTGTACTTCTCGGCGGAGAAGAACGCGAAATAAAAGTCAATTTAGATCTGCAGAAACTTAGAGCTTACGGTTTATCAATTCCGCAAGTTACACAAGTGATTAAAACAGCAAACCTGGATTTTCCTACCGGAAAGATTAAAGATAAAGACGGTCAGTTCATTGTTCGTATTGCCGGAAAATTAACATCGGTTGAAGATTTAAAAAATCTTACAATAGGAGAATCGAGATTAGGCGGCGAGATAAAACTTTCAGCAGTTGCCGAAGTTGAAGATGGAATTAAAGATTATACAAATATTGCGCGGATTAATTTCCGTAATACTATCGGAGTTATTCTACAAAAACAAAACGATGCAAACGCAGTTGAAGTTTCAAGACTTGTAAGAAAAGAAATTGAAAGAATTGAAAGCGTTTACAAATCGAATAATTTAAAATTTGAAATCGCTCAAGATGGCTCGCTCTTCACAATAGATGCGGCGAACGCGGTAAAGAGCGATTTGGCTCTTGCGGTTTTACTCGTTTCGATTGTAATGTTAATGTTCTTGCACAGCGTAAGAAATTCATTGATCGTTCTCGTGGCAATTCCGTGCTCACTTATTTCAACTTTTATTGCGATTTGGGCGCTCGGATTTTCTCTGAACTTAATGACCTTACTCGGACTCTCTCTTGTTGTAGGTATCCTTGTGGATGACTCGATTGTAGTTTTGGAAAATATTTATCACCATTTGGAAAAAGGGGAAGAGAGCAGGGTTGCGGCTTTACGCGGTAGAAATGAAATCGGTTTTGCCGCTCTTGCAATAACATTTGTTGATGTTGCAGTTTTTCTTCCGCTAACTTTAGTAGGCGGGATGGTTGGAAATATCTTACGAGAATTCTCAGCAGTAATTGTAGTTTCTACTTTAATGAGCTTGTTCGTTTCGTTTACCGTTACTCCGATGCTTGCATCAAGATTTGCAAAATTAGAAAGACTTTCTTCGAGAACATTGCTGGGAAGTTTTGCCGTCTGGTTCGAAAAGAAATTTAAGCAGCTTACAGAAAATTATATTGTTCTATTAAAGTGGGCATTAAAGAATAGAATAAAAGTTGCTCTGTTAACCATTGCGGCTTTTATAGCAACATTTGCGCTGATCCCTCTCGGGTTTATTGGAGCTGAGTTTATGACTCAAACGGATCGCGGAGAATTTTCTGTTTCATTAGAATTAGCTCCGGGTACAACAATCGAGCAGACAAATATAGCTTCACAGAAAGTTGAAAAGATGATTGGTAAAATGCCGGAAGTTGAAAGAATGTATTCTAATGTTGGTGTTTCTTCCGAAGGCTTAGTCGGCTTCTCATCGAGCAATACAACGGAAATCACTGTTACTCTTGTTCCGAGGAATCAAAGAATTAAATCTACAGACCAAGTTGGAAATGAAATTAAACAAATGGTACAAACAATTCCCGGTGTAAAAGTGCGTGTTAATCCGATTGGTATTTTTGGAGTAGCAAATCAGACTCCGATAATGTTAATCATTAATGGTCCGAACTATGCTGACGTAGTAAAAACCGCTCATGAAATTCAAAATATTGTGAAAATAATTCCCGGAACCGCTGATGTTCGTCTTTCCGCAGAAGATGGCAATCCGGAAACAAGAATAGAAATTGACAGAAGAAAATTAACTAGCTTCGGATTATCTGTAGCTGAAATTGGGCAAGCTCTTCAGATTGCGCTTACCGGCGATGATGATTCAAAGCTCCGTGATGGCGACACGGAATACGATATTAGAATTGCTCTCGATCAATTTGATCGTTCTAAAACCGATAATCTTGGCAACATCAGTTTTATGAATAAAAAGGGACAGCAAATTTATTTGAAACAATTTGCAAATATTTACCGTGCAACAGGTCCAACAAAATTATCACGTGATTCAAGAAGTCCCGCCGTTACAGTTTATGCCCAGGTTCAAGGTGGAAGAACTACCGGTGCAATTTCGCAGGACATGGAAAAACAATTTAAGAATTATAAATTTCCTTCAGGAGTAACTTATTCGTTCCAGGGAGACGTTAAGAATCAACGCGAATCTTTTGGAGATTTAGGTCTTGCTATGCTTGCGGCAATTCTATTTACTTACATGGTTATGGTTGCATTGTACGATTCGTTTATCTATCCGTTTGTAATTTTATTTTCGATTCCACTTGCAATGATAGGTGCATTATTGGCGCTTGGTTTAACTTTGAAAGCGTTGAGTTTATTTACAATACTTGGAATCATCATGCTTACAGGACTTGTTGCCAAGAATGCAATTCTCTTGGTAGATCGAACTAATTTTATGCGCGCTCAAGGTGAAAGCGTTTTTGATGCATTGATTGATGGCGTAAGAATGAGAATTAGACCGATCTTTATGACGACTTTGACAATGATTTTTGCTATGACACCGATTGCACTTTCAACAAGTTCCGGTGCTGAATGGAAATCCGGTTTAGCTTGGGCATTAATCGGCGGATTAATAAGTTCGCTTCTTTTAACATTGATCATCGTTCCGCTTGTTTATACTAAAGTTGAAGAATACCGCGTAAGAGTTCCTATTCTATTCAAAAAAGTAAGTGAACTTTTAAGAATTAGGAAAAGAAGTGTAATCCCGAACTCTGTTGCGGAAGATTTGGGATTGAGTAAATAAAAAACCAACTTATTTATAAACCGCAATCCGTCCGATTGCGGTTTTTTTATTACATAAATGCTTATGAAAAAATATTCAGTAATTGTATTCGATTTAGGAAATGTTCTGCTTCCGTTTGATTATTCGAAACCAATAAGTTATTTCAACGGACTTAAAAAAGGATTGGGCGACAATTTTATAAAGTTGTATATGGATAACTATCACGTTCACAGAGAATTTGAAGGCGGTATATTAAGCGAGGAACAATATTTAAGAACGGTGTTAACGTGGCTTGAACATACTGTTACCGAAGAACAATTCTGTAAAATATTTTCCGATATTTTTACAGTGAACCAAAATGTTGTTGAGTTAATACCATTACTAAAAGAAAAATACAAAGTAGTTCTGCTTTCCAATACTAACAGTATTCATAAACGTTACGGCTACGGTCATCTTGATTTTCTAAAATGGTTCGATCAGATCTTTCTTTCACACGAAATTGGCGCTGTAAAGCCGGAAGAAAAAATTTACCGAACTGTTGAAGCATATACGCAAAAAAAATCTTCAGAACATTTTTTTATTGATGATATTCAAGAATATGTTGATGGAGCTAAAAAGTGCGGCTGGGATGGTGTTCAATTTAAGAATTATGAACAGTTTTTAATTGATCTTAAAACGAAAAATATTTTATTGCCATGAAGCCCATATTGATGGTTGGTATCCTATAGTAACTTCTTTTCCATTTCTAACAATTGGTGTTCTTAACAGAAGCGGGTCGTTTAACAATTCTTCTTCTATATTATAAACCATGTATTGAAGATTTCGTTTCTTGAATTGCTTTCCTTCACGGTCAATCAGCTCTTCTAACGGAATAACACGGATAATATTTTCAAGTTCTCCTTTTGCCAAACCTTTTTCATTCAGATCACGGAAATGAAACTGAATTCTTCTTTCCTTAAAATATCGTTCAGCTTTCCGGGTATCACTGCAGCTTTTTACACCTATTATTTGAATGTTCATAATAATTCCTTCAGATGCATTGATACTTCATTGTTTAGAGACTTCAAAAAGTTTATTTTTCTTTTGAACAATTATAAATAAATGACAGGAAACTTATGCAGCAACTAAAAAATATTTTATTCATCATAATTGGAATCACCACCATGAGCTGTTCCACTAATCAAAAAAATAAAGAAGATAATTTTAAATACTCAACCGAACAATTTGCTGATCTAAGAATCCAGCGTTATCAAGTGCCGGGTTTTGAAGAACTCAGTTTAAGACAGAAACAGCTTACATATTATTTATATCAAGCATCGCTTTCAGGGCGCGATATGATTTATGATCAAAACTACAAACATAATTTATATATTCGGCGAACACTTGAGGGAATAATAAAAACTTATGACGGTGATAAATCTACACCGGATTTTCAAAAATTCATGACGTACGTAAAAAGAGTTTGGTTCTCCAATGGGATACATCATCATTACTCCAACAAAAAAATTATTCCGGAATTTTCGAAAGAATATTTTGCTCGACTCATATCTGGAACAGATGAGTACGAACTACCGCTCCAAAACATGGATACGCCAAGCGATCTTATAAAAAAACTCACGCCGATACTTTTCGATCCTAAAATTGACGGAATGAAAGTCAATCAAGATCCAAATGTAGATATGATTAAATCCTCTGCAGTAAACTTTTATGAAGGAGTAACACAAAAAGAGGTTGAAGCTTTTTATAAAAAAATTGTAGATCCAAAAGATTTGGAACCGGTTTCTTACGGATTGAATTCAAAACTGTTGAGAGAAAAAGGAGAAGTGTTTGAACGGCATTGGAAAGCAAACAGTATGTATGCAGCGCCGATTCAAAAAATTATCTATTGGTTAGGAAAAGCAGTTGAAGTAGCTGAAAATGAACAACAAAAAAAATGTTTCCAACTTCTGATAGAGTATTATGAAACCGGTGATCTAAAAAAATGGGACGAATACAACACCGCTTGGGTAAAAGACACTACTTCAGTGGTTGATTTTGTAAATGGATTTATAGAAACATATAACGATCCCCTTGGTTACCGCGCTAATTATGAATCCATTGTTTCCATCAAAGATAACGAAGCAACTAAACGCATTAAAGCAATCAGTGACAATGCTCAGTGGTTCGAAGATAATTCTCCGATATTGGCAGAGCATAAAAAGAAAAAGGTTAAGGGTATTAGCGCAAAAGTAATTACTGTTGTAGTTGAATCCGGTGATGCTTCACCGTCAACACCTATTGGTATAAATTTACCGAATGCAAATTGGATCCGTAAAGAACACGGTTCAAAATCAGTTAATCTTGGAAACATTGTTCATTCATATAATATGTTTGCAAATACAAGCGGTGTATTGGAAGAATTTGCTTATTCCCAGGAAGAAATAGAACGTGCAAAAAAATACGGCGCACTCTCGGATGATCTTCATACGGATATGCATGAAGTAATAGGCCATGCATCCGGTCAACTTAATCCCGGAGTAGGTGAGACAAACGAAACATTGAAGAATTATGCATCAACATTGGAAGAAGCACGCGCTGATCTTGTGGCACTCTATTATGTATTCGATCAAAAGCTTGTTGATATTGGAGTAATGCCAAGTCTTGATGCTGGAAAAGCGCAGTACGATGGATACATTAAAAATGGATTAATGATTCAGCTTGCACGAATTCAACCCGGAGAAAATGTTGAAGAAGCACACATGAGAAACCGTCAGCTTATAGCTAAATGGGTTTATGAAAAAGGATTATCCGATAACGTTATTGAGAAAAAAGTTAAAGATGGCAAAACATATTTTGTAATTAACGATTACAATAAATTGAAAAACTTATTCGGTCAATTGCTGCGGGAAATTCAGAGAATCAAATCGGAAGGGGATTATACAGCAGGCAAGATCTTAGTTGAAAATTATGGTGTGAAGGTTGATCAAGAAATTCATAAAGAGGTTCTGGAACGATACAAGAAACTAAATATTTCACCTTATGCGGGATTTATAAACCCCAAATTAGTTTTAGTGATGAATGGCAACCAGATAATAGATGTTAAAATTGAGTACCCGGAAGATTTTACGAAACAAATGTTGGAGTATGCAAAAGAATATTCTTTTTTGCCGACGTATAATTAACAACCCCATCCCCACCCTTCCCCCAAAGGGAAGGGATTTAGGGATGGGCTTATATTGTTGCTGCAATTCTTCTGAAGTGATATCCATAAACTACCAACGTCATTGCAAGCGAAAACTTTTTAGGATATTTGAAAAAACTATAGACAAGCGTTTGCCAAAAATATTTTCTTCCATCTTCAAGAATACCTATCAGCCAAAGTAATTTTACAAAAGCTTTGATCTCGGTAAAAGTCAGCATCTGTGATTTCCACGAGGGAACATTGTATTCGTTTAGGAATAGCTTTACACGCTTATAATATTCTTGAGGTGAATAGATTGTTTGGATAATTTTGGAATATCCGGCAATGAGATCACGATAGTTCATCTTGGGAATGAAATTGGTCGCGCCATCCATATTGTTTCCGCTCCATCCATCCAATAATCTATTTTCTTTTTTTAGACGATTAAATAAATGTGTTCCGGTAGGTGCATTTAATAATCCAACCATTGCGGCAGCAATTCCGCTTTTACGGATAAAATTAATTTGCTGAGTAAATATGTCCGGCGGGTCATGGTCGAAACCTATTATAAATCCCGCTGAAACCACCATGCCATGTCGCTGCAGTTTTTTGACCGACAGTACTAAATCCCGTCGCTGGTTCTGAGTTTTACCGCACTCAGTTAAGCTATCATCGTTTGGAGTTTCGATACCTACAAAGATGCTGTAAAATCCGGCTTCTACCATCAGATTCATTAACTCTTCATCGTCTGCCAGATTGATTGATACTTCGGTAAGAAAATGGAATGGATATTTTCTCTCCTTCAACCAATCAATTAATGCCGGAAGAATTTCCTCCTTCAATTTCCTTTTATTGCCGATGAAATTATCATCAACAACAGAAACATCGCCTCTGTAACCTGATTCATACAATCTGTTTAATTCACTCAAGAATTGCTCTTTACTTTTTGTGCGGGGTGTCCTGCCGTTTAACATAGTGATGCTGCAAAATTCACAATCATACGGGCATCCTCTTGAATATTGAAGACTCAAAGAAGCATATTTATTTCTATCCAGCAATTCCCACATTGGCATTGGTGCCAGTGATATATCCGGGAATTCATCTGTAGTATATAAATGTTTTGGCGTTCCTTTTTCTAAATCGCTCAAGAATTGTGAAAGAGTAATTTCGGCTTCATTAAGAACGAAATGATCTATTCTTAAAAAATCTTGATGCTGAGTTGTAAACAAAGGACCACCGGCGACAATCTTAACGCCAAGTTTATTGCATCGTCTAACTATTTCTTTTACTGAATGCGAATGAACATTCATTGCGCTCATAAAGACATAATCTGCCCATTGTAGATCTGCATCTTCAAGCTTTGATACGTTCATATCTATCAATTTTTTCTCCCACTTTTGGGGAAGCATTGCTGCTACTGTAATTAATCCTAAAGGTGGTTCGGCAGATTTTTTTGAAACGAATTTTAATGCGTCCTTAAAGCTCCAAAACGTTGATGGCGTTTCCGGGTAGACTAATAAAATTTTCATTTTAACTTTCCTAATTTTCTTCTGTTACTAGTTCGGTAAATAATTCATTTTCCCTTTCGTTCATTTTGTACAACCGTATTATCACAATTATTTTGTTTTGTGTTTGTAAAAGAACTGTAATAATTTTTTCATATTTGTTTGAGATTAGATTTTATTAAAGGATATTTAGAGTGAAATTATAAATGTGTTTTGAATTTTTTACGACGGAATTAATAACACAATGAAAAAAAGCCGTTCTCTTTTATTTTTAATTTTTGCATTTGTATTTGCTCAAATTGCATGGATGGGATTATTGGGGCTTTGGATCTATTGGTATGTCTCCAATTATCTAATCTTTAAGCAGGTTGGCGATAAACTTTCCCCTAAAATAATTCTGGACAGCCCAAATGTTGGCGTTTTTGTTTTCGGTATCATCTTAATTGTTTGTGTTGCCGTTGCTATATTTTTATTTTTTAGAAATCTTACGGTGCAGATGAAACTAACGCGCCTCTATGATAATTTTATTGCGAATGTAACACATGAATTAAAATCACCGCTTGCGTCTATTCAACTTTATCTCGAAACTTTAGACACCAAAGATGTTCCAAAAGAAAAACAAAAAGAATTTTATGCAATGATGACCCGCGATGCAAACCGGCTGAAGAAACTTATTAATTCAATTTTAGAACTATCGCATTTGGAACAAAAAAGAATTGTGCACAATTATCAAGTATATAATGCAGACAGCGTATTTCGGCAATTAATAGAAAACTCAATTGAACAATTCAGAATTCCCAAAACAAATGTAAAGATAGAAGGAACCGCTTTGTGCAATTGCGTGATTGATAAAGATTCAATGCAGATAGTATTTGATAATTTAACCGACAACGCAAAAAAATATTCATCAAACGCTGCTGAAATATTAGTTAAGTTGTCAACACATCAGAAACATATATTGATAGAGTTCATTGATAAAGGTGTTGGCATTACAGCAAAAGATCAGAAAAAAATATTTTATAAATTTTTGCGGATCAGTAATAAAAATATTCCTAATGTTAAGGGTACAGGACTCGGTTTATATTGGGTGAAAGGAATAATTAAACAGCATGGCGGAAAAGTTTCTGCATATAGTGAAGGAATAAATAAAGGGATGTGCATAAGAATTGAATTGCCGATATATCAAACATCTAAAAAGTTTTATATAAATTCATTATTGAGAAAGACTGCTCAAAAACAGAAATATTTGGAAATGCAAGATGGAGAATAATTCATTTAAGAATTCAAAGATCTTATTGGTTGAAGATGAAGAGACACTTGCTGTTGGTCTTGAATATAACTTAACCGACGAAGGTTATATTATTGATTGCGCAAAAGATGGAAGACAGGCATTGAATTTTTTTGATTCTAAGGTTTATGATCTGATCATTCTAGATATAATGCTTCCGTATTTTGATGGTTATGAAGTAGCGGAAAAAATACGTGCTAAATCTCCTCAGATGCCGATTCTTATGTTAACAGCAAGAACTACCGCTGCAGATAAAGTTAGAGGACTTGAAGCAGGAGCGGATGATTATTTAACAAAACCGTTCAATCTGCAGGAACTATTGCTTCGTGTAAAGGGAATGCTAAAGCGAAAGATGTGGTATCAATCGTTTACAGAGTTACCCCAATTATATGAATTCGGTAATAACAGAATTGATTTTGGAAATTTGAATTGCACGGCTGGATCAAAAAAGTTTGCATTAACCCAGCGTGAAGCGATGGTATTAAAATATTTGATAGAAAGAAAAGGGAAGATTGTTTCCAGAAAAGAACTTCTGGAAAATGTATGGCATCTAAATCCGGAAATTGAAACAAGAACAGTTGATAATTTTATTGCACGTTTGCGTAAATATTTTGAACCCGATCCTAATAGCCCGGTTTATATAAAAAGTATCCGCAGTGCCGGTTATTCTTTTGTTGATGAAAAATAACTATCTCTTCTTTTAACATGGCAAACCTTGAAGGTCAAACGAAGACCTTCAAGGTTATCTACATTTCTATCCTATCTTTATTCTGTTTTCAATTTTTTGTTTACGCAATCGTTTACAATCCATTTTTTTCGTAATTTTAAATAGTTACTAAGAGGTTAGTATGTTAGAAGCACAAAATGAAATAAATGAAATCATAACTAAAATACCTCCAAAGTTTGTTAACACTATTTTGGAGTATGCAAAAGCAATAAAATATAGAATTGATAAGGGGGAACTAAGTGATACGGAATATTTAGAAAAAATTCCGGGTATGACAGAATCAATTATTAAAGAATCCGCTATAGACCGAAGCAAGTATTCGGATAAACTCGATTGGTGATGTACAAAGTAATCTTTTCTCCGCAAGCCCAAAAAGATGCTAAGAGAATCGCTTCTTCAAATCTGAAAAAAAAAGTAGAAGAGTTATTAGAGTTAATAGAAAAAAATCCATATTCATTCCCACCTTATTTTGAATTCCTATCGGGCAGACTTAAAGGATTTATTTCAAGAAGAATCAATAAACAGCACTACTTGGTTTACGAAGTAGTAGAAGAAGAAAAATTGATAAAGATTCTTCGTATATGGACACACTATGAATAGAAAAATGATTTTCTGTATTTCAATTTTATCTTTATTTTCTTTCCAATCATTAGTTTTTGCCCAATCGCTTACGGGTCATTTATCTAATTTCAAATCCGGTAAAGTTATTATCTACTCTTTAAGCGGAGAAAAAACAGCTAAGATTGATTCTGTTATTTCGAATGAGGATGGAAAGATTTTCTTTCAACCGGATCCTCAAAAATTTCATCACGGCTTCTACCATTTAACTTTTGGCACTAATAAATTAATTGATTTCATTTATGGCGGAGATGATGTTGAGTTAAAGACGGATGCAAATAACATATTAGATAGTCTGCAAGTAATTAGTTCTGAAAGCAACAAATTGTATTACTCTTTTATTAAACTCAACAAAGCATACAAAACCAAAACAGAATTGTTACAGTTTATTTTAGCTCGTTACCCTAAAGAGGATGACTATTACAAAACCACACAAAGCAAATTAACTCAACTTCAAAACGAATATATAGAATTTGTAAATGTAGCCGCTCAGAAAAATCCGAAATCATTTATTGCAAAGCATATTCGCTCGGCTCAATTACCGGTTGTTGATATTTCAATTCCTCTTGATAAGCAACTAGACTACCTTAAAGCCCATGTTTTGGATAATGTGGATTTCAACAACTCCTTGCTTATTAACTCAGATGTATTTACAAATAAAACAATAGAGTACTTAACATATTTTCGTAACCCACAATTACCGATTGAGCTTTTAGAAAAAGAATTTATGGTTGCCGTTGATTCAATTCTAAACAAAGCAAGAGTAAATCAACTTGTTTAT
The DNA here is from genome assembly GCA_007280825.1 of Ignavibacteriales bacterium. Lineage (GTDB taxonomy): Bacteria > Bacteroidota > Ignavibacteria > Ignavibacteriales > Melioribacteraceae > Fen-1258. The sequence continues at coordinate 33,686 of QYQI01000135.1, forward strand.
CAACATATTGTGGAATATCTGATAGACGGATTTAAGAAATACGGTTTTGATAAAGTATTAGATTACATCGTTGAGAACTATGTAATAAAGGATGATCTCTGTTTGGATGTAAAAACAGAAGGATTGATAAAAAGAAGAATAGACCAAGCAAAGTTCTTGAGGATCGGAAATACCGCTCCGAATATTATTGTCTCAGACTATTCAGGAAAGCAGATTGAATTGAACAAAATTGCAGAAGAGAAAACATTGATTGTATTTTATGCAAGCTGGTGTCCGCATTGCAAAGAGCTTTTACCAAAACTAAATGAGTATTATAAAACTCTTAAAGGAAATAAAATAGAAGTACTTGCTGTTTCTCTAGATTCAAAAAAAGATGATTGGCAGAATTTTATTAATGCAAATTGTCAATCATTAATAAATGTTTCAGACTTAAAAGGATGGGAAGGAAGAGCCGCAACAGATTATTTTATATATGCAACACCAACAATGTTTTTGGTTAATAATGAGAAGAAGATAATCGGCAAACCTATAACAATTGAAGAAGTAAAAACTCTCTTAAAGTTTTAATTCAATCCGCACATTCCATTGGCACAGCCGCCGCCGTAAGAAGGTACACCGCAGCTTCCGTCAGAACAGGATGGACCGCTATCAAAACTTGACGAACCTGTTGATGCGCTGAACGAGGACAAAAGTTTTTTATAATTCTTTGATTGGCAATCGGGACAAATTACTTCTTCAAGATTGGTTGATGATTTATGAAGCACTTCAAATTTTTTATTGCAATCGTTGCATTTGTATTCGAAGATTGGCATAAGACCTCAATTGATGATTTACGATTTATAAATTTATTTTATTACTTGTGTTTTTATCTTTCCAATATTTTCTATTTCAGCTTCAATCTTATCACCGGGAACAACTTTACTAACTCCTTCGGGCGTACCTGTAAATATCAGATCACCTTTTTCAAGAGTCATTTTTGCGGAAATATATTTTACAATTTCGACCGGAGAAAAAATCATATTTTTAATTGACGAATTTTGTTTTGTAATTCCATTCACCATAAGAGAAATGTTTTCATCACCACGTAGCGAATAATCTTTTTTTAATACAACATCAGAAAGAACCGCCGCAGTGTCAAAACATTTTGCAAGTGTCCACGGATCGCCTTTTTTCTTAAACTCCATCTGCAGATCACGCAAAGTCATATCAAGTCCAACTGTATAACCTTGAATTGCATTCTCCGCTTGTTCGTTATTTGCATTCTTAACCGTTTCACCGATATATAGAACAAGTTCAACTTCGTGATGTAATTCATTTGAATAAGTCGGATGAACGATTGACTCTCCAGAGTAGATTACATTAGAGGCCGGTTTCAAAAAAATAATTGGAAATTCCGGAACTTCGTTTCCAAGTTCTTTAACATGTGCAGCATAATTTCTACCAACACAGACTAACTTTCCAATTGGAACTTGCTCGTTACTGGATTTGAATTTTAGATATTTCATGATGTTTATTAAATGATAGTTATTAAAATTGGTTTCTATGTCTTCTGCTCTTTTTTCTTAGCTGCTGGGAAAAGGATATTGTTCAAAATTAATCTATAGCCAGGAGAATTTTTATATAAACTTAGATCAGTCGAAGGATCGCCTACAGCATGCTGATAATCTTCCGGATCGTGCCCGCCATAAAAAGTAAATGCACCGCGTCCGTAATTTCCGTGAATATATTTTACTTGATCTGTTCCCGCACGTTCTCCTAAAATATAAACAGAGTTCTTAATAAATTTTTTGTGGAACATAGTTGTCTGACCCATGAACCCGTGAATAACATTCACATGATCTTGTGTCAGCATTGTTGGCACAGGATCATACTTTGCCGAGAAATCAAATAATGTGAAATAATCATTTCTTTGGTCGCCAACTTCCAATGGTTGAATATCAATATCGCTGTATTCATAGACAAGAGGA
>QYQI01000106.1 GCA_007280825.1 Ignavibacteriales bacterium
GAATTCAATTGCACTTTCTAATTTTTCTTTATCAAAACTTGCCGGTTCAAATGTTCGTTTCCCGACATCCAATACTTCCCTTTCTTTTTGCAGATCGCAATACTCCTCCAAACAATCAAGCAGTAAATCAACTGCTATTTCAGTTGGTGGTCCTTTCGGTTCATCATACAAAAACGCATAACGATTTCCACTCTCATGTTTGGAGTAGGGAAGTACAGTTTGAGATTGATTCCATCTCAACTCGATATGATCGCATAATCCTTCCCGCCTCGGCTCGCCATCGGCGAGACGGGCATCTTTAAGATACAACCGGTAAACACTTTTAGGTCCGTTCAATCGTTCTTTTAACCTTTCACTTTCTCGAACCTTTAGCCAGACATGATAACCAACACCGCTTCCGCTTTTTACTGTCCATAAATATTTTTCACCTAAACCAAGCCGTTTACAAATCATCTCAACTATACTTGCACTTGCCTTGCCGCTAGGCGGGTCAGTAACTTTATCGAAATCAATATTCCTAAAATCATTTATTCCGCAGATACCACCGATACCGGTTATACCTGCATTCCAGCCAAGATCAACTACATCGTTTTCCGTTTGCTCAATCAATTGCCAATTCTCCCAAGGAATAGTTGGTCTCTTTCCTTGAATAGGTAAAACATTAAATCCGAAAATATTCCGATAAACTTTCGCGAGTTCTATGAATTGCATTATTAATTTTCTCCGGAATTGATTCTAAAAATTTTCACTTCATTAAATTCCCCTCTTGAGAGAGGTGGCTCCGAAGGAGCCGGGGTAAGTCTATGAGGTCTATCAAATGTTTTAATTGCTTTTTGCAGCGTCTCCAAATTCAAATGAGCATAAATCTCAGTTGTAGAAATCGAGGAATGCCCAAGCAGTTCTTTAATCGTATAAAGTGAAACACCTTTCTGAGCTAGGTTCGAAGCGAATGAATGTCTAAGAGTGTGAAAATGAATTCGAGGATCCATTCCCGCAGCTTTGCAAGCACGCTTAAACACTTGTGAAAAATAATCGCCTGTAAATTGTTCGCCATTACTTTTGCAGAACACGAAACCATTTGTCCTTCTGATCCCGATGCAATCGGGGGAAGAATCCCTTCCAGTTTTGTTCAACCTAATTAACCTTATTCTTGGTTTGTTAGCATGAGGGACAATTCCTTTCACACTTTCCGTTTCACTTTTCACCTTTGACCTTTCACATCTCTCAAGTATTTCAAATGCTTCATCGCAAATCGGAATATATCTTTGATTTCTTCCTTTTGTTATAAACTCTTCATCGCCGACGGTAATAATTTTTGTTGCGAGGTTTACATTTTTCCATTTCAGATTAATAACTTCGCCCAGACGCATCCCCGTGTAAAATCCGATGATCACTGCATCTTTGACAACTTCACATTTAATTTGATCGCTGATATCTGAAAGCTGATTGCTGTTGATAAACAATGGATCAACTTTCTGTTTTTTCGGTAGCTTAACTTTTAGAAAATAATTTTCTTTCATATAGCCCCAGTCTATTGCTTTATTGAACGCAGCTTTCAAAGTTCTGTGATAAACACGATATCCCCTAGTTACTTTTTGCTGAAGGTGAGTTACAAAAGTTTCAATATCCCTCAAACCAAGTGATTGAATGGATTTTTGGCTGCCAAAGAAATCAGTCAAATGTTTTAATGAATAAACAACAGAATCATAATACGCTTTCGATCTATTATGTTTTATCAAGTCGCTGTATTCCTCAACAAATACCCTCAGCGTAACAACTTCCTTCTGATTCGATCCGTTCAGCAATGAAAATAATAATTTGAATTTCTCTAAATCGTCTATAGAAAACGATTTTAATATTTCAGTAATTTCTTCCATGTAGTATTGGCACTTATGTTTTTGTTTTTTGTATCAAGATATTTGAAATGATTTTTCCATCTTCCATCACCCACCTGTCCCGTGAAATCTGTTTCTCTATTTCACGGGATCAAACATCTTCCATCGCCTCTCACCTTTCACTTCTCCCGTTCTTCGCAATCCACTCATCAATCTCATTCTTAAAAAAGTAGAGCATCTTTCCTGTTGGCTTGTGGTGTGGAATGATTTTCTTGTAGGTAAGTTTGTAAAGGTAACTTGGTGCATAACTGAGATAAGCGCATGTTTCCTTGAAAGTCATCGGCTTACTTGTCTGCCGATAGGCATGATCTGGATTTTTCTTTAGAAGATTTTCTAACTCATCAATTCTCTTAAGAATTTCTGGAGTGCCTCCTATATGCGGCCTTCGGACATCCCTTCGGGATTTGTTGTTAGATTTCACTTTGTACCTCTCTGTTAATTAATTCTCTGGTACAAATATGAAAAGCATTATCAACGAAAAGAATATATCCAACTTTATCCGACTTTATATCAAGTGCCATAAAGTCTTTTTTATTTTTGGCTATAATTAACCAAAAACATTTAGGATAATATATCGATCAACATAAAGTTGCATAAAGTGAGATGAAGGGATAAATAATTAGCAGCAAGACAGAAAAAGAAATTTCTTTTAGAATATTCCTAATGAATCCACCTGTGTTAGTTGTATTGTCTGTAAAATTTCTTTTTTGCGCTAAATCTTTGAAAGGATCACCTTGTTGATTTACAAAATGTTCTGAGAATATCTTGAACTTATTATTATCGTTTACCGCGCCTCTTTTAGCCAGCTCATCAACAAATATTGCAAAAGTGCTGTCGCTGTCTTTCCAAGAAAGGGTAGTCAATTCGCCATTTGTTTTGCAAAAGCATTTATGTTTTTCGTCACAGAAGTGAACGAGTATTTCACTGTTTTTATAATCCGGGAAGATTTCGTTTTTACGGAGAGCTTCAAATACTTTCAGCAATACATCTTTACCGGCTTTCCATATAATCTTTTTGTTCATAGAGGTTGTTTTGCTTAATCGAAAACCTTCATCATTATTTTTAAGTCTGATGTTCACGATAGTTTGATAATAATCAAGTAACTGTTGAGCTTGTTCTAGAAATTCGTTGTAAGTACCGCTCAATTTCTCAGTTAATATTGTAACCAAATATTTTGTGCAATCTTCTTTGGTTGAATTATCATTTTCCCAATTAGTGGAAATCTCTTTATCAATATCGAAATCACAAGTGCTCAATTCTATTTGGAGGATTGATAATCTTTTCAACCTACTCCTTAAATATATTATCCATTTATTGCATTGAAAGATTTCAAAAGACAATCTCTCAATTCTTTGCTCAACACGCTCGGTCTTTTCTAATTTTGTTTGAAGCTGGTCAAAAGAGATGAATTGATATTTCACATGAACCCCATTTTAATGGAAAATAATCAATGAATTATCACACACAAACCCCGTCTTAGATTTATCTATGTATCTTAATTTTTCTTTGGAAAGGATTAAAACGGTAAATGTAGAAGTTCGATAAGCGCTCGTGTAAGATAATGATCAATTTGTTCCAACAACTAAAAACAAAATAATTATTTTCGATTAAAAAATCACACTCAAATAAAATATTTTTAACTTCACCCATCTTTCTAATCTTTTAGAAAATAAAAGAGAACAAATCATAAACATTGAGCATTGTCTGAATCATTACAAGCTGCTGTCAACAAGTTTAATCTTATGTAGACAAATCTTACTGAACATTCTTATCCAAATATGTTATAGATACTGACATAATATTGATAATTCGCATAAACCAAACTGATTGGTTGTCAGTCACTTTTTGGTCATATTCATTTACAGAATGACTGATTTTATTGGGGATTTTAATAAAGGAGGAAAATGAGTTACTCTCCAGCAAACACTCCATCTGAAAAAATCTCCTATGTGCATTCTAAATTTTTCAGAATTAATTCTAAATTATTGCGAATCTTAATATCATTTTCCGTAAAAATCACATTTTTTCACTAATTTTAGTATGGAACAATAAATGTGAGGTTAAGTCTGCCATGAAAAAAATATTAATTATTGACGACCAAAGAGATTATCTCAATTCTTTAGCGGTTGCACTAAAGAAGAAATTTGAGACATTCTTAGCTAATGACTACCAATCAGCATTACAAGAAATCCAAAAAGGTGTTGATATAGTTTTGATTGATATTCGTCTTGAGGAAAACGATGAAAATAATATCGATGGTTTGAAAATTCTCGAATGGATTAAAATGAATAGACCAGAAGTATCATCTTATGTAATGAGCGCATATAAAGAATTTAATTATGCCGAACAGGCATTAAATCTTGGGGCTAAACATTTTTTCAAAAAACCAATTGATATATTAAGTCTCATTGCCATACTTCAGGAAAAGGGTTGATATGTTTTTACAGTTTATGATAAATGGAATAATAATCGGTTCTATCTATTCGCTTGTCTCCCTGGGATTTGCTTTGGTCTATAATACAACACGAATATTTCATTTAGCTTACGCTGTTCTCTATATGTTTTGTCCTTATATAATTCTGACATTTTACTCCAATCTAGGTTATCCGCTCATAATAGCGTTCATAATTGCCATAATTATTACAATTCTTCTCAGCTTGATTCTGGAGATTATTATTTACAGACCACTTTCCAAGAAAGGTAGTTCAGATAACATTATTATGATAAGTTCTATCGGAATAATGATTGTAGTTATTAATATAGTTGCAATGCTTTATGGTAATGAAACAAAAATACTTAACCAGAATATTTCGGAAACATTAACCTTTGGAAGTATAATTATTACTTACACTCAACTTGCACAATTTCTTATTAGTTCTTTTTTGTTAGTTGTTTTTTTAATGTTTCTCAAGTTTTCAAAGTTTGGAATTAAAACACGCGCAATGAGAGACGATACTATTCTTTGTTCTGTTTTTGGAAGTGATATATATAAAATGCGAATTGCATTATTTACACTCAGTGCAATATTTGCTGCTGTTGGTGGGGGACTAGTTGCCTATGATGTTGGAATGGATCCTTATGTGGGTATGCCTATGTTACTTAATGCTGTAGTTGCTTTAATTATTGGCGGAATAGGACGATTTGAAGCTCCAATTCTTGGCGGTTTTATAATAGGAATATTACAATCTTTATCTGTCTGGGCATTCTCCGCAAGATGGCAGGATGCTGTTACTTTTACCTTACTAATTTTATTCTTAATGTTCCGACCACAGGGATTGCTAGGCGAAAAAAGAAGAACGGTTTAATTATGAATTACATCTTTCACATTATAATTATGATCAATATTTACATCATTCTAACGACCAGCACTAATCTTCTTGTCGGAATGACGAACTTGTTATCTCTGGGGCAAGCAGCATTATATGGCATAGGCGCTTACTTAGCAGTTTTAGCTTTAATGGCATTGCATTTATCTCTGTTGCCAACTCTAATTTTTGTTATACTTGGAACATCCTTACTCAGTTTACTAGTAGCATACCCCTCGTTGAGATTACGCGGAGATTATTTCGTTCTTGCAACACTTGGTTTTCAATTAATTGTTTTTACAATTTTATATAACTGGGTTTCTGTTACCAAGGGTCCTTATGGTATCCCAGGCATTCCATCTCTTGTTTTATTTGGAGATATTATTATCTCTGGAATTATTCCTTACTTAATTCTTAGTTCAATCTTTGCTATTGGTGTTATAATAATCTTTTATAAGCTGATTCATTCACCTTTTGGAAGAGCATTAAAAGCAGTTCGAGACGATGAACTTTCTGCTCAAGCAATCGGAAGAAATGTTACTGCCTTGAAAATTTGGGCTTTTGTAGTATCAAGTGGATTTATCGGTATTAGCGGGTTACTTTATGCTTCTTATGTAAGTTACATTGATCCGACCAGTTTCAACTTAGATGAAGCAATTTTTATTCTATCAGCTGTTATCATTGGCGGAACAGGAAATATTAAAGGTCCGATTGTAGGGGCCGTTTTTGTAGTAGTGCTGCCAGAGTTGTTAAGGTTTGTGGGTCTACCCGATAGTGTGGCTGCAAATCTTAGACAAATTATTTATGGTTTGATGATTATCATTCTTATGCGTTTACGTCCTCAGGGTTTAGCCGGAGAGTATGCACTAAAATGAACAACGACACAATATTAAATATTGATTCAATTCGTAAAAGTTTTGTGCGGAACATTGTTAATGTGCGCGGCAAAGATGAAGATGAAAGATTTTTTTTGCTGGAAGACATTGATCTGTTAGTTTCTAAAGGAAAAGTAACTGCTCTGATTGGTGGGAACGGTACAGGAAAAACAACTCTGTTTAATATTATTTCCGGTTTTTTCAATGCGGATGAAGGCAAGATTAGTTTCATGTCGTATGGTAAACATGTTGAGTTAACTGGAATTAATGCATATAAAATTGCGCGACTTGGTATCGGCAGAATGTTTCAAGATAATCATATTTTTCAGAATATGAGTGTGCTTGAAAATATGCTGATCGCAGATGATAAATTTTTTGGAGAAAGGCCATTTGAATCTATATTATTTTATAAAATAAATAATACCATTGAAAAACAAAGAAAAGAAAAAGCTGAAAAAATCTTTGCCGAATTATTTGGCGATAATAATCCATTTTTGAAGATGAAAAATGAAAAAGCAAAAAATTTATCTTACGGACAGCAACGGCTTTTAGGTTTAGCTCGATTGTTAATGGGAGATTACAAATTATTATTATTAGATGAACCAACGAGTGGAGTTAACCCATTGGTGGTTGAAAAGATAAAGGAATTAATTAAATACTTTGTTGAACAAAAAGAATTAACAATTTTCTTAATTGAACATAATATGAACTTTGTTTTGGATGTTGCAGATTTCTGTCATTTTATGAGTAAAGGAATAATTGCCATGGGCGGAACCCCCGAAGATATTATTGGTAATCCTGAAGTTAGAAAAGCATATTTAGGAATATGATGTTAAGCTTAAATAATATAAAAGCTGGTTATACAAAAGAGAATATGATTCTCAAAGGGATTGATTTAACTGTTTCTGAAAATGAAGTTCTTGCTGTAGTTGGGCAAAACGGTTCGGGTAAATCCACACTTGCTAAATCAATTTTGAATTTAGTGCCTTATTTAAAAGGTGAAATTGTTTTTAATAAAATTAACCTAACAAATAAAAATACATCTGAGATATCAAAACTTGGTATTGGCTTTTTTATGCAAGGCGGAAGAACATTTCTAAACCTTACTGTTGAGGAAAATCTTATTTTTGCAAGTGGAGAAATGAATAAAAAAGATTACACCGAAAGACTATATACTGTTAAAACATATTTTGAGTTATTTGATAACGGTAGGATGAATTTACATGCATCGTACTTAAGCGGTGGTGAACAGCACCAATTGGCTTTAGCAATGGTACTTATGCAGAAACCCAAATTTTTAATTCTTGATGAACCGAGTGCCGGACTTTCACCTGCAAATGTAAAAAGCTTATACAACGCTCTCTACAAAATAAAAGAGAATGAAGTAAAAAGTATTTTAATTATTGAACAGAATGTAAACGCGGCAATTGAATTTAGCAACCGTGTTGTCCTATTGCAGGAAGGTAAAATTGTAAAAGAAGAATTAAGTAAAATCCTAAGCTCACC
>QYQI01000001.1 GCA_007280825.1 Ignavibacteriales bacterium
TTACTTATTCTATGTAATGATCATAGATTTTTCATTGGAAGCGTTGGATTTTGTACACCGTGTTTATGAATCGGAAGAATCAATTAAAATCTTAGCATATCTTGTCTCGAATAAATTATTCATCAGCTTAGTAGTAATTCAACTCTTTATGGGTATGCTTATTCCGCTTGCCATGATTGCACTTATTAAAATTTTAAAATCCCCTCCGGATTTAAAGAAAATGGTTTACTTTATCTCTGCAATTCTTGTACAAGTTGGAATTTTTTCAACTCGTTGGAATATTGTAATCGGAGGACAATTGTTTTCAAAAAGTTTTAGAGGTTTGACTGTCTACAAAATAACTTTTTTCGGGTTGGAAGGATTTTTTGCTTCTGTAATCGTATTTTGCCTTCCGTTCATATTACTTTATGTCCTTACAAAGATTCTTCCACCTTGGGAAGAAGCAAGGAATCCGTAATTAAATAATTTGAACGGTTAAATAATTTAATTGATCATTAAAATTAGAATTAGATATGAAATTGGATAGAAGAAAATTTTTAAATATGCTTTTGGGATTTGGCGGTATAGGCGGTATTCTTTCCGTTTTTTATCCCGTCGTCTCTTTTTTAATTCCTCCTAAAACTACTGAGCCAAAAGTAAATTCTGTTAAAGCAGGGATGAGTGCGGAATTTCCTGCCAATAGTTCCAAGATAATTAAATTTGGAAGAAAGCCGGTAATTCTTATTAAGACCGACGATAATGAATACAAAGCGTTATCTGCCAGTTGCACTCATTTAGATTGCATAGTTCAATACAAGAATGATACAAAGCAGATCTGGTGTGCTTGCCATAACGGTATTTATGATCTAAGTGGTCGTAATGTTTCCGGTCCACCGCCCAGACCTCTGGAAGAATACGAAGTAAAAATAGTTAAAGATGAAATTGTTATTACTAAAGTGGGTTAAAAAATGATGAAGAAAATCGGATCAAAATTAATTGATTGGATAGATGAACGGTATGATCTAACTCCGGTACGCAATTTACTTCTACACAAAAAAGTTCCGGAACATAGACACTCTATTTGGTATTATATGGGAGGTGTAACACTCTTCCTGTTTTTAGTTCAGCTTTTTACTGGGATACTTCTTCTCTTATACTATAGACCCGGTGAAGACAGTGCTTATGAAAGTGTTCGCTTCATTGTTACCGAAGTTAAGTTCGGTTGGTTAATAAGAAATGTTCATAGTTGGTCTGCAAATTTATTAGTTCTGTTCGCGTTTATCCATATGTTCAGCGTATTCTTTTCGAAGGCATATGTAAAACCAAGAGAGTTAACATGGATTACCGGTTTTATTATTTTGGTTCTTACACTCGCATTCGGATTTAGCGGTTATTTATTACCATGGAACGAATTAGCATTTTTTGCAACGAAAGTTGGAACAGATATCGTTGGAGTAGTTCCTGTAATTGGAGAACCGCTTAAAATACTTTTGCGCGGAGGTGAAGAGGTAACAGGTGCAACACTTTCAAGATTCTTTGGAATTCATGTTGCAATTCTTCCTGCCATATTTACATTCTTTTTAGTAATGCACTTATTGTTTATTCAACAACAAGGAATGCATGAGCCTGAACATTTTAAGAATCTACCCGAAGAAAAGAAAAAATATATTCCGTTTTTCCCGGATTTTGCTTTGAAGGATCTGTTACTATGGGTTATTGTTTTTAACGTTCTGATTTTTTTAGCACTCTATTCTCCGTGGGAATTGGGAAACAAAGCCCAAGCATTTGCATCAGCTCCCGAAGGAATTAGACCGGAATGGTATTTTATGTTCATGTTCCAAACGTTAAAACTTCTTCCTGCTCATATTTTATTCCTGGAAGGAGAATTGCTCGGTGTATTGTTCTTTGGTGTTGCCGGTTTTGTTTGGATGTTAGTTCCATACATTAAAATTAAACATAGACCTAATTGGAAAATTCAACCATTAACCTTAATCGGAATTATTATTGTTGCGTTTATCGTGATAATGACAGTCTTAGGTTACATATTATAGGGAACAACGATATGAGAAAAAGATTTTTTTATTTATCAATATATGCTATAACAATCTTGTTTCTATTTGGTTTCGTTCTCAGTGAAAAGAAAGGCGACAAAACTAAACAAGGTACTAAAGTAGATCAATGTTTTGCATGCCATAAAGAAATAGAAAACCTACCCAAAGATTTTTCTGAAAATGATATTCATCGCCACGCAAATCTTTCATGTTTCTCCTGCCACGGCGGGGATCCAAATAGTGATGATCAAGATATTGCAATGAGCCCATCGAAAGGTTTTGTTGGCACACCAAAAAGAAAAGACATTCCTAAATTTTGCGGAAAGTGTCATTCGAATATTAATATTATGAGAGTATATCAGCCGAGAATTGCTACCGATCAAGTTGAACAATATTACACAAGTGTTCACGGCAAAAAACTATTGGCTGGAGACGAGAATGTTGCCGAATGTTCTAGCTGTCATACAGCACATTCAATACTTCCCGCAAAAGATCCGCGTTCATCCGTATATGCATTAAACGTTCCGAATACATGTAATAAATGCCATGGTAATTCCACTCTCATGAAAAATTATAATATTCCTGTAAATCAGTTGGAAGAATATTCAAAAAGTGTACACGGCATTGCTTTACTTAAAAATAAAGATATAAGCGCACCGGCTTGTAATGATTGCCATGGTAATCATGGTGCAACTCCACCCGGACTCAAATCTATCTCACATGTATGCGGAACGTGTCACGTAAGTAATATGGAATATTTTAATACCACAAGAATGGCAAAAGCATTTGAAGAACAAGATTTTCACGGATGTGAACAGTGCCATGGAAATCATGGTGTTCAAAAACCAAACGATGAAATGATTGGTGTAGGAAAAGATTCAAAGTGTATTGATTGCCATACTGAGGGCGATAAAGGTTTTGCGGTTTCTAAAAAAATATATTCATCTTTGACCGATTTGAAAAATAAATACGATGCAGCTAACGCAAAATATTTAGAAGTTAGACAAAAAGGAATGAACGATGTAGAAATTGGGTTCCAGCTTCAAGATGCAAAACAGGCATTGATTCAATCCAGGACTTTGATTCATACTTTTGATTCAGCTAAGGTAAGCGATAAAACAAAAGAAGGAATTGAATTTTCAAATAAAGCATCACTGTTGGCTCAAAAAGAAATTGACGACTATTCTACTAGAAGAAATGGATTTGCTATAGCTACTTTAGCTTTTTTGGTTTTTGTTATTGCACTGTATTTTAAAATTAAGGATAAAGAGAAAAAAGCTTCATAACTAAAGAAAATATTTTCCTACCGTGTGAAGTTGAAGTATTCCAATAATTATAAGTTGGAATTTCATCTCGCTCTAATTAATTTTCGGAAGTGATATCGTTTTAAAGACATCAATGAACCATTAATATATAAGGCAAGTAATGAAATTAAAATTACCTCATTCAACTCAGAACTGGGTTTCTCTTATTGGCGCAACTATTGCATTGATCAGTCTTTTTATGATAATCTTTTTATTTGTAATAACCTTCACATCCGGGGGAGGAACTTACTTGGGATTGGTTGTATATATTATTCTTCCGGGATTTTTGGTTTTTGGACTGATACTAATTCCAACTGGAATGTTTTTGAAAGTTCGACGTGATAGAAAAAAACATCTTCTTCCTCCTACTCAATGGCCGCAAGTTAATTTAAATGATATTCACCACAGACATGCATTCTTCATCTTTGCAATAGGAACAACAATTTTTCTTTTTCTTACTGCGTTTGGCAGTTATGAAGCGTTTCATTACACAGAGTCGGTTGAGTTTTGCGGTAAACTTTGCCACAGTGTTATGCAGCCTGAATATACCGCATATCAAAATTCTCCCCATGCTAAAGTTGCTTGCGTTGCTTGTCATGTTGGCGAGGGTGCCGATTGGTATGTGAGATCCAAACTTTCCGGTTTATATCAAGTATATGCCGTTACGTTAGGCACTGTTCCAAGACCGATAGAAACACCAATATTAAATTTACGCCCAGCACGAGAAACATGTGAGCAATGCCATTGGCCTCAAAAATTTTACTCACGAAAACTAGTAACACAAAAACATTATCTAGCGGATGAAAAAAATACTGAGTGGGATGTTACATTAACAATGAAGATCGGAGCGCCGTTAAGCGCTTTAGGTCTGCAAGAAGGAATTCACTGGCACATAAATCCAAATGTGAAAATCGAATATAAATCTTCAGATAATAAGAGAGATAAAATTCCTTGGGTTAGATATACAAATCTAAAAACCGGTGAAGTTTTTATTTATCAAGATAAGAATGAAAACGCAGACACGAAAGCACTTGATACTATGACAACTCGCGTAATGGATTGTATGGATTGCCATAACCGCCCATCTCATAATTATCAACCCCCGGCGTTTTTTATTAATAATGCAATCACAGCCGGATCAATTCCGAAAGAACTTCCTTCAATCAAATCTAAAGCAATGGATATTTTAGGCGCCGATTATTCAACTACTGATACAGCAATGATTGTTATCAAGAATAAGATCAATTCATTTTACAAAGAGAAATATCCGGAGATTTACGCCAACAAAAAATATTTGGTTGATAGAGCTGTAAGCGGAATTCAAGAAGCATATAAGAAAAATATTTTTCCCGAAATGAAAGTTAAGTGGAGTGTTTACCCGAATAATATCGGGCATATGGAATTTATGGGATGCTTCCGGTGTCATAATGATAATCACACAGCTCCGCAAGGTAGATTGATAAAGAAAGATTGTAATTTGTGTCATAGCATAAATGCACAGGGACCACCGGATAAACTAGAACTTTCTTCTGTTAATTCTTTCCTACAATTCAAACATCCGGGCGAAGAAGCTGGAGATTCTTGGAAAGAAATGTCTTGTGCCGAGTGCCATACCGGATTGAATCCGTAATCATAAGCTATTATTAAGTGAATGAAGCCCGATTACAAATACTAATCGGGCTTTGTTATTTTTGTACATATAATATTGAACAAACTCACGAGGTCGAATTGAATTCTTTTCTTTTATATATTCACTTAAGACATTAACAAATTTCTGCACATCATGATCGAAATTAATAATCTTCACAAAAGTTTTGGAAGCAATCACGTTTTACGTGGGATCAATCTAAATATTAAAGAGGGGGAATCACTTGCCGTAATTGGTAGAAGCGGTTGCGGAAAAAGTGTTCTCTTAAAACATATTGTTGGTCTATTATTTCCTGATGAAGGATTTATAAAATTTGAAGGTAAGATTGTTAATGAACTGGATCGAAAAGAACTTTATGAAGTTCGCCGCCGGTTTGGATATTTGTTTCAAGGCGGTGCTCTTTTTGATTCTATGTCCGTTGAAGAAAATGTTGCTCTTGCTTTAGTCGAGAATAATTTTGGTTATTCAAAAGAAAAAATTCAAACAATAGTTGCAGAAAAACTTGAGCTTGTTGGTTTACCAGGAACACAAAAATTTAAACCCTCGGAGCTTTCCGGCGGAATGAAAAAACGTGTCGGACTTGCACGCGCATTAGTAACAAACCCGGATTATATTTTGTATGATGAGCCCACAACAGGACTTGACCCGATAATGTCTGATTCCATAGATGAGCTGATCAAATCATTAAATGAGAAACTTAATGTTACTTCAATTATTGTAACACATGATATGTTTAGCGTAAAGAACACTGCGGATGTAATTGCTATGATGCACGAAGGGAAAATTTATTTTACCGGAACGTATGAAGAAGTACTCAACAGTAAAGACCATGTAATACAAAAATTCATTCAGCGTACAGGGTTGTAATGGCAAAGAGTAGAATAAAATATATTTGCTCAAATTGCGGGCATGAATCATTAAGATGGCTTGGTAAATGTCCTACGTGCGATAGCTGGAATACATTTACAGAAGAATTGATCGAAGAAAAAAAATCTGGCAAAAAGAAATACAGCGGTGAATTAAATATTTCTAAATTGAACACAATCACTGAACAAGACGAAGAAAGAATAAAAACCAATATAGTTGAGTTTGACCGCGTACTTGGCGGCGGATTAATGCCCGGTTCAGTTGTATTGCTCGGAGGTGATCCGGGCATTGGTAAATCAACCTTAGTTATGCAGGCAGCGGCAAAAATTAACGGCGAAGTTTTATATGTAACCGGTGAAGAATCTGCAAATCAAATTAATCTCCGCGCAAAAAGATTGAAATCACACTCAGAAAAAATTTCTGTTCTAACTGAAACAGACCTCGATATTATATTGAATGCAATTGAAAAATATGCACCGGAAGTCGTTATTGTTGATTCAATACAAACAACATATAAACCGGATTTTGATAATCCACCAGGAACCATTACACAAATCCGTGAATGCACTTCCGAATTGATGCAGCTTGCTAAGAAAAAACATTGTGCGATAATACTTGTCGGACATGTTACGAAAGATGGCGCGATCGCAGGACCAAAAGTTCTTGAACATATTGTTGATACTGTTTTACAGTTTGAAGGAGAAAGAAGTTATTCGTACAGAATATTGCGTGCGCAGAAAAATCGTTTCGGTAGTACAAATGAGATTGGCATTTTTGAAATGCATGATGACGGTTTGCATGAAGTTAAAAATCCGAGCGAAATATTTTTAAGCGAGCGCGAAAAAGAAATTACCGGTTCAGTTGTAACTTCCAGTATTGAAGGCACACGTCCAATCCTTCTTGAGGTGCAAGCATTAGTTACACCCTCTTCGTATGGAAATCCTCAGCGAGTTGCAACGGGATTTGATTACCGCAGACTTTCAATTCTTCTAGCTGTACTAGAAAAAAGAGCTAACCTTCGGTTATCAGCTCAAAATGTTTTTCTAAATATTGCCGGTGGAATTAGGATTGATGAACCGGCTGTTGACCTTGCTGTATGCTGTGCAATCGCATCAAACTTTACTAATAAGTTTGCAAAGAATGATACTGTTGTTATCGGCGAAGTTGGTCTTGGCGGTGAAGTAAGAAGTGTGAGTAATATTGATAAGCGAATTCAAGAAGCAGCAAAACTTGGTTTTAAGAAAGTTGTTATTCCTTCGAATAATTATAAGGCAATAAAAAGCAAAACAATTATAGAAATAATCCCGATTGAAAATCTTCCTTCTGCAATAAAAGAAATCCTTGCTTAAACAAGTGGTTCGTCTATAGTTAATGTGCAGTGACATTGTAAGAATAAAGAAAATAATTTAAAGACAATTTCGAGAAGGAGATAATATAAAATGAAACAGTTTAAGAATTTTTCTACTGCGATTGTAGTTGTATTCATGTTCTTGATTCAAGCATCGCCTCTCGCCGCGCAGGAATGGTCATCCGCACAAAAAGAGATTTGGAAAAATGTGGAAGCCTATTGGACACTTTTTGCTAAAGGCGATTTCGATGGATTTCAATCCTACATTCATACGGATTATCGCGGCTGGTCAAACAGCAGTGCCATGCCAACCACAAAAAAATCGCATGGAAAATTTCTTGAATACAGTATGGAGAATTCGAAAATTCTCGTTTACGAAATCACGCCGGTCGCAATTCAAGTCTATGGCAATTATGCTTTCGTTCATTACTATTTTAAAATGATCGAAAAGGAGAACGAAGGTAAAACAACAAACAGTTCAGGCCGGTGGACAGATATTTTGTTGAAGCAAGGCGACAAGTGGCTGATTGTTGGTGATCACGGCGGATAAAATTAGAAGTAACTGATACGGTAATGGTAATAACGGTTTGCGGAGCCTGCCGCTATCGAATATTACTCAAAGATTGGGATGACAAAGTATAACCATTGTTTCTTTTTAACTGATGTAAGCGAATTTATATGAAAAATAAAATTGCTTTAACTCTTAGAATTGTAATTGGTGCAGTATTTCTTTTTTCAGCTTATACAAAATTTATTTCGCCCGGTTTAACAGAAATAATTTTAGTTGATCATGGAATTGTTTCCACACGTGAGACAGCTGCCATAATAGTTCGGTTATTAATAGGTTTTGAATTCGCTTTAGGTATTCTACTCATCTTGCCGTATTCCTTAAAAACGATTGTGATTCCTGCTGCAATTCTATTCCTAATAATTTTCACCGGATATTTAGCTTACACCGGATTCATATTAAAAGATACGCAGAACTGCGGATGCTTTGGTGAAATGATAAAAATGTCTCCGCTTGAATCAATCATGAAAAATATTGTTTTGATAGCCGTTCTGATTTTACTTTTCAAATTTACAAACGAGAAGAAAAAACATTTTGTTACACCAACGGTAGTAGTGCTTTGTATAGCTTCAGTTTTTGTATTTCTTCCTGTCAATTCCCAAAAAGAATTTAAGTTTGCTAATTATACGAACTTTGAAAGTGAAGGAAGGGTTGATCTTTCACGCGACGAAAAATTATTAGTGATATTAAATTTAGAGTGCGATCACTGTCAAATTCTGGCGAAAGAATTATCCGAAATAAAAAACCAAACAAACAAGCTGCCTAAGTTATATGCTCTTCTTTTTAAGGAAGGAAATGTTACTGTTGATTCATTCGAGAAGATGACAAAATTTAATTTTCCTTATCACATGATTGATATGAATGAGTTCTTAAATCTTATCGGGCAAACTCCGCCAAGAATTTATTGGTTAAAAAACGGAAAGGTAAAGGAAATATGGGATGAGGATTTTCAAAAGAAGATATTGCAAAACTTTCCCGACAGATAATAATCGCTTTTAGAAAGTTCTAATGATTTAACCAGTTGTTAATAATTTGCTTTCCATGTTTGGTCATAATCGATTCAGGATGGAATTGAACACCTTTCACATCATATTTAATATGTGATAGAGACATAATTACATCGCCTTCGCTTATAGATGTTATCTTCAAACAGTCTGGAAAATATTTCTTAGAGACAGCCCATGAGTGGTACAATCCGGCATCAAAATTTTGCGGAATGCTACTGAACAAGTAATCATCCGAATCAATTACTTTTACATTAGTTGAAATGCCGTGGCAGACATCTGAAAAGTTATAAAGTTTTCCGCCGAATACCTCAGCTATTGCTTGATAACCGAGACAAATTCCCAAAATGCTTTTTGAAGAAGCAAATTGTTTGATAACTTCTTTCACAAGTCCGGCTTGTTCGGGAATTCCGGGTCCGGGTGAGATTAATATTTTTGAAAATTTATCTATCTCATCTAGAGTAAGTTCATCATTTTTAATAATAGTATAATCGTAATGAAATTCTTTAACGATTTGTTTTAAATTAAATGTGAAAGAATCGTAATTATCTATTATTAATATTTTGCTATTCATTATCTTTAAAACATGAACATTAATAAATCACTTGTACTAGAAACTATGAACAAATACGGGAAGAATAAAATTCCCTTTCTATTCATTATTGATTTTGATATGCTTGAACCGCAAATCATTAAACTGAATGAAATAAATCCATCGGAGATTCTGTTCAATATTAACGGGAGAAAAAATTACGAAACAAAATTACTCCCGGACAAAAATATTCAATTTGATAAATCTCAGGTTCCATTTGAGATTTACAAAAGATCATTTGACAAAGTATTAAAACAAATTCGAGACGGCAACACATATCTCCTCAATCTAACTTTTCCGACCGGGATAAAAACAAATTTAACACTTAAAGAGATATTTTTGCTAAGTAATGCAAAATATAAATTGTTTTATAAAAACAAATTTATTGTATTCTCACCGGAATCGTTTATAAGAATAGAAGGAAACACTATTTCATCATATCCCATGAAAGGAACTATAGATAGTTCGACTCCTAATGCTGAAGAAATTATTCTTAGCGATAAAAAAGAAACAGCAGAACATAATACAATTGTTGATTTGATAAGGAACGATTTAAATATGATCTCAAGTAATGTGCAAGTTGAGAAATACCGGTATGTCGAAAAAATAGTTACGAATGATAAATCATTATTGCAGGTAAGTTCAAAAATAACTGGAACACTAGAAGAAAATTACAACACTAAAATAGGCGAAATGATATTTACTTTACTTCCTGCAGGTTCTATTAGCGGTGCCCCAAAGGAAAAAACTGTTGAGATAATAAGAGAAGCGGAAATATATTCAAGAGGTTTCTACACCGGTATTTTTGGGTACTATGACGGTTCGGTTCTAGATAGCGCTGTTATGATACGATTCATAGAAAAGGAAGATGAAAAATATTTCTACAAGAGCGGTGGGGGAATTACTTTTTTGAGTGATGCTAAATCTGAATATCAAGAATTAATAGATAAAGTTTATGTCCCGATTAATTGAAAGTATAAAAGTATATAACAAGAGATTGTATAATATCGAATACCATAATGTTCGGATGAATAACTCACGTGCTGAACTCTTTAATGCAAAAGATCAAATTGATCTTAGCCAGATCATTTTATTACCGGATGATTTATCAAATGAACTTTATAAATGCCGAATTATCTATTCAGAAGAAATTGTTAGCATAGATTTTCAGAAATACAACAAGAAAAAAATAAATTGCTTACAAATTGTACCTGATAATGAAATTACTTATTCCCATAAATTTGAAAACAGAACCATATTTGAAGATCATCTTACAAAATCTAAAGCAGATGAAATATTAATTATCAAAAACGGATTTGTAACCGATACGAGTTTTTCAAATGTTGTTTTTTTTGACGGAACAAAATATTTCACTCCTACATCACCTCTACTAAAAGGGACAAAGAGAACAAAGCTTCTCGCTGAAGGCATTATTCAAGAAGAAGAGATTAGATTAAATGATATTCAAAAGTTCAAGTTTGTTTATTTGGTTAATGCTTTATTGGATTTAAGAGAAGAGAATAGAATTCCAATTGAGAAAATTATTATGTGATAGAATTATAAAAGACCCCGACTTTGTCGGGGTCTTTTATTATATAAGCTAAAACTTAATTTTCTTTTCAACTTCAGCTGCAACATCGGGTGATACTAATATCCTACCGCATGATTCGCAAGAAAATAATCTCTTGCTCGATTTGATCTCAAGCTGTCGCTGCGGGGGTACCACATTATGACATCCGGAACACGCTGCTCTTATAATTGTAACTACAGCTTTTCCGCCAAGAGCTTTACGGATTCTGCTGTATGTATTGTAATCTGGTTTGCGGACTTTTGTTGCAACCTTATCGCGTTTATCTTTTAACCGAGCTTCTTCGCGTTCATTAGCTTTGATGATTTGTTTTAGTTCCGTTTCTTTCTCCTTCAAATCTTTTGAAAGAGTATCGAGCTGCGGTTCAACTTCACTAATTTCTTTTTTCAATTTCTGAACAAGATCTTCAAGCGCAGAACTTTCCGCTTCAAGTTTTGTAATCTGTCCCTCGCTATGATCAATCTCTTTGGTGAGAGCATCATACTCTTTGTTATTGCGGACCTGGTAAAGCTGGGATTTGAACTTTTTAAGATTGGCTTTCAACCGGTCAACATCTTCATCATTCTGTTTGCGTTTATTGATAGAGCTTTTCTTTTCAGCTTCTTTAGTTTCAATTTGCTCATCAATAGTATTGATCTGAAATTTCAGATCATTAACTGCTGCGGGAAGGTCGCCGCGCAATTCTTCAAGTTCATCGAGTTGATTATCGATCAATTGAAGTTCGTAGAGAACCGAGAGTTTTTCTATCAAAGTGGACTCCTTATTGTTTATAAAATTTGACCGGGTTGGTACTGCCCGAATATTTTAAAACTTTTATACCGCTGCTTTTTGGAATAAAATTATTAATTACTTGTTGAGCAGCTTTTAATGAAATAATTTCTGTTTCATAATGACCGGCATCTATCAATAAAATTTTTCTTTCGGCGTCTTGGTAAGTATGATATTTTATATCTGCAGTTACAAAAGCATCAGCTTCTTCTGAAATAGCTTGTGTCAATAGTTCAGAGCCCGATCCGCCGCAGACAGCAATTTTTTTAATTGTTTTCCCCGTTCCTTCGCAATATTTAAGAGCTTTTGTTTTTAACGATTTTGAAACGAACGATAAAAATTTATTTTCATTCATTTCTTTTTCAAGTTCACCGATTGCACCGGCACCATAATTTACGTTTTTATTTTTAAGAGGATAAATATCATATGCCGGTTCTTCATAAGGATGTGTTTTTACAATTGCGGAAATCACTTTATTTAATTTCCAAGAATCTACTATAACTTCCAATCGAATTTCATTCACATTTTCAAAACGATTTTTCTTCCCGACTTGAGGATTAGATTTATCAGATCCCTTAAAAGTTCCTTCACCGGAGGATCTAAAACTGCAATTTTCATACTCGCCGATTATTCCTCCGCCTGCCGAAAATATTGCTTCAGAAATTTTATCTAAGCTTGTTGCTGGAATAAATGTAACTACTTTGAATTGATTGTTCTCTTCGTTTTCTAGAAATCGGATATTCTTTAATTTTAAAACTTTAGCAAGTTCGAATGATACACCGTCTTTTATGGAATCGAAGTTTGTGTGGGCAGAATAAACGCTGATGTTATGTTTGAACAATTTATCAATCAGTTTTGCTAAAGAATTATTTTCGGTATCTAATTTTTTTATTGGTTTGAATATGAGAGGGTGGTGAGTAAATATAAAGTTACATTTTTTTTGAAGGGATTCTTTTAGGACTTCATCATTAAGCTCAAGACAGAGCATGATGCTTTTGATTTTTTGCCTCCTCGAGCCAATTTGAAGTCCAACATTGTCCTTCTCCCAAGCGGCTCCGGGCGGCGCCCAATCATCCAGATATTTTGTCAATTCTCCAACAATCATATATAAAAAAAATGCACTCTTGATATTGTGAGTGCATTTGGTAATCAGAATCCTCTATTTAAAAGTTCTGTGTTCTTTCGTTTGCCTGATTTGATTAAAAATTTTCTCATATTTGCACACAAAATATACCATAAACGCGTATAAGATTCAAACTAATATATGGTGTCAAATTTTAGTCGGTTCTATCCAGCTCCCTTTTTCACGAATAATTTCAATTAATTCATCTACAGCATTTTCAGAATTCACATTTCTACGCACAATATCTTTGCCGTGGTATAGCGTTATTTTATTGGTTCCGGAACCAACATATCCGAAATCCGCATCCGCCATTTCTCCCGGTCCGTTAACTATGCATCCCATAATCGCAATCTTAACACCCTTTAAATGTTCGGTCCGTTTACGAATTTTGTTTGTTACTTCAACGAGATCAAATAAAGTTCTTCCGCAAGAAGGGCATGCGATGTATTCTGTTTTAGAAATTCTTGTTCTCGCGGCTTGAAGAATTCCAAAGCACGTTCTATTGATAAATTCTTTTTCGAAATTATTGTTCGATTGATCTCTCCCGGTTAACCACACACCATCACCAAAACCATCTATAAGCAAAGAACCAAAATCTGTTGATGCATATAAACGGAAAGTATTTTCGTCCATTTTTTCATAAGATCTTTTTATGATAACCGGATTTTTTATGTTTCTAAGCATCAACTCAAAAAAAACACGGCGCTGTTCTGCCATTCCATGTAAATTGCTTGTCGATAAAACTAAAACAACCGTTTGATCATTTGCTATTACTGAAAGCAGATCGCTAAAAGTTGACTGCTGATTCATTTCAACAAAATTTAGAATAAATGATTTATTTCCGGCAGACTTGTATTGTTCAATGGATGAATAGAAAGGGACTCCTTTTGTTTGATCTACGAGCGATGACCATTTTTCATAATTGTAAATAACTTTTAGAGTGGTCGGTGATTCAAAATGTAAATCATTATTTCCTATGAATAAAAGATCGCTTGCCTGATCTGTCATGTTCCATTTATCTATTATCTGATCATAAATGAAACCGATTTGAGTTAAATCTTTGTTGTTGATAATTCTTTCTTCACTGAAATCCGAAATTACTTTTGGAACAGTTGCGCCACCGATTCCAGCAACCTCAAACGTTTCTCTTCGTTGATAAATGAAAGGATCTTTTGGTGATTCTATAATTGAAATTATTGATGAGTGGCTTTCTCTTTTGTTATATCTTTGCACTAATGAAATTGCAACCGGTACTTCAAATTCTGGTTCTTCTGTTAGTGAAACACGAATTGTATCACCGATTCCATCTTCGAGTAATGTCCCGATTCCCAGAGCAGATTTAATTCTTCCATCTTCACCATCGCCCGCTTCAGTTACACCGAGGTGCAATGGGTAATTCATATTTTCAGATTCCATTCTTTGGATTAGTAAACGATAAGCTTGAACCATTACCTGCGGATTGCTGGACTTCATGGATAAAACAATATTATGATAATTTAAGTCTTCACATATTCGTAAAAATTCTAAAGCTGATTCAACCATACCATGCGGTGTATCTCCGTAACGGCTCATAATACGATCTGATAACGAACCGTGATTAGTTCCGATTCGCATAGCAGTTCCGCACTCTTTGCAAATTTTTACAAGCGGTGAAAACTTTTCTCTTATTCGGTCAAGTTCGGAATTATATTCTGCATCTGTATATTCAATAACTTGAAATTTTTTCTTATCGGCATAATTGCCCGGATTCACTCTTACCTTTTCAACAATTCGAGCTGCAAGTTCTGCGGCATTAGGAGTGAAATGAATATCAGCAATAAGAGGTGTGTTATATCCACGCTTGCGTAATTCATTTTTAATGTTGCGAAGATTTTCCGCTTCGTTGATGCTGGGCGCCGTGATGCGGACATACTCACAACCTGCCTTAATCATTCTTATTGATTGTTCAACCGTAGCTATTGTATTCATAGTATCTGTCGTAGTCATTGATTGTATTCGGATCGGATTGTTTGCGCCAAGAGGAACATCGCCGATAAAAACTTCGCGTGTTTTGTAGCGGGAATATTGAGTTAGACTATTACAATATTTTGTAATTTTTTCAATCATGATGCAACATAATTAACAAGAATAAATGGCAAGAAGTTCTAATTTGTTTTCGCAAGTTCGTATAAAAATGTTTTGATGAACTCAGGAGCGGCTGGGGGATTTTGTGCCGTAATAATATTTTTCTGTATAACAACAGGTGAATCTTTATAATCAACGCCTTGTTTTTCAAGTTCCTTCCTATCATCCGAATGGCAAGCAGCACATTCAGAAAGTATTCCGGCTTTAGCTAAAATAATTACCGCACTGCAGATCGCGCCGACCGGTTTTTTACTTTTAGAAAATTTTTGAGCGGTTGATTGAATAACCGGATCGTTCCAATAATTTCTCATACCGCTTCCGCCGATAAGTATTAATCCGCCAAAATTACTTTCGTGAATGTTATAAAGCTGGACATCATTTTTAACTTTTAATCCGTTTGAACCGATACAGAGTGAGTATGAATCCGATGCGATGAATATTTTTATATCAGCTCTTTCGAGAGCGTTGGTAATAATTAGATATTCTTCTTCGTTGAATTTTTGTGCCGGAAGGATTAATAGAACACTTTTCTTAATCAAAAATTTAACTCTTTCTTGTTTCAGTAATCAAAATACAAATATAAATTTTGATCGGCAATCTTATGGAAGTTTGGTTTGACGGAATAAATTTCTAATTTCGTTTGTATAAAGTTCACCACGAAGGCAAAAACTTATAAACATGCGTATTCCCGAACAAAAGATCGAAGAAATAAGAAACTCCGCTGATATTGTGGATCTTATTTCCGGTCACGTTCATTTGCGGAAGCGTGGAAAAAACTTTGTTGGGTTATGTCCGTTCCATCAAGAGAAAACCCCATCGTTTACAGTAAGCGAAGACAAACAGATTTATCATTGTTTCGGCTGCGGTGTGGGTGGAAATGTTTTTAAGTTCTTAATGGAATTAAAAAATATTTCTTTTGTTGAAGCTGTTGAAGAAATAGCCGAACACCTCGGAATAAAGATA
This sequence comes from Ignavibacteriales bacterium, assembly GCA_007280825.1. GTDB lineage: Bacteria > Bacteroidota > Ignavibacteria > Ignavibacteriales > Melioribacteraceae > Fen-1258. The sequence continues at coordinate 15,928 of QYQI01000001.1, forward strand.
GATTATGAAAACCGTCCTACCGATTCACAACAGAATGAACTTGAAGAACTATATGAATTAAATGTTCTTGCTGCGAGATCCTTTTCCGATAATTTATTGAAAAGTACCGACGGCGAAGAAGCTCGGGAATATCTAAAAAGAAGAAACATCAAACAGCCGACACAAAAAACTTTTGGAATCGGTTACGCTCCGTTCGGATGGGATAATTTTCTTTCTCACGCTAAAGAAAATAAAGTTGATCTTGCTAAAGCAAAACTTCTTGGGCTGATTGACATCAACGATAAAGGCGAGTATTACGATAAATTCCGTGGACGTATAATATTTCCAATCTTCTCACCAAACGGAAGAGTAATTGCATTCGGCGGACGAATTTTAGAAAATCAAGAGAATGCCGCTAAGTATCTAAACTCACCTGAATCACAAATTTATTCTAAGAGACGATCTCTGTATGGATTGTTCCATTCAAAAGATGATATAAGAAAACTAGACCGCGCAATTCTTGTTGAAGGATATATGGATTTGATTTCCTTATATCAAGCCGGAGTAAAAAATGTAGTTGCATCTTCCGGTACATCTTTAACAGAAGAACAAGTTCAGCTCCTTTCCCGGTTTACAAAAAATATTATAATTCTTTTTGATGCTGATCCGGCAGGGCAAAAAGCATCGCTTAGAAGTATTGAAATATTACTAAAGCAAGATTTTGAAGTGAAAGTTATTGCATTACCGAAAGGCGAAGATCCGGATTCATATATCATCAAATATGGTAAAGAAAAATTTGAAGAAGAAGTTTCACACGCAAATAATTTTCTTGAATATCAGACTGCACAATTTGAAGACCAAGGATTGTTTGAAGACGTGGCTGAAATGACAAAAGCAATTCGCGAACTTGTGAAGACTTTAGCTTTAGTCGGTGATGAACTTAAGCGGAATCTTTTAATGAAAGCAATTGCTAAGCGATTTAATTTACGCGAAAAATTGATTGAGTCGGAATTAAACACATTTTTACAGCAGCAAAAAGAAAAGAGCACTGCTTCAACAGCACGTCCCGAACAAAGAAACGCAGTTCAGCAAACTCAATCACAGCTTGCATTATCTTCAAAATCAGCCGACGAAAATCCTTACGAGAAAGAATTGATCCGCTTACTTTACAGCGGTGAAGAAGAAATTATTTCTCACATTCTCGATAAAATTTCCATTGAAAATTATAATAATCATAGCTTGAGAAAACTTGCCGAGATTGTTGGGGACGGGTTCAGTGAGCAGAAATTTTCTCCTGCATATTTGATTGATAAAATTGAAGATGAAGAGTTACAAGAATTTATTTTTGAATTAACTCTTGCTGATGAATCTATAAGTAAAAAGTGGGATGAACTTTCTTACAACGGCAAAATTGAAAAAGATACTTTAGATCATGCACTTGAAACAATAAAAAACTTTCTTCTATTTCAGATTGATCAGCAAATCAAACTGAATAATCAATTCATTACGGATTCCAAGGATGAACGGCTGCATTTAGAAATGATGAAACGAAATCAAGAATTGCAGGACGAAAAAAAATCGCTTCTTGGTCCAAAGAACAAACAATTATGAATTAAAGATGCTATACAATCAATCACTGTACGAAATTAATACCCGTATCTGGCTCCGAAGATTTGATCAAGGAATTATCAAATCAACTTTGAACGATGTGCCGAATTCATACTGGGACAATCTCGCGAAAAAGGGAATTGATTATATCTGGTTAATGGGAATTTGGAAAACATGTAATTCAGTAATTGACAGATGTTGTTTTGAAGAAGGATTAAAAAAAAGTTACGACCGTGCATTAAAGGGCTGGAAACGAGAAGATGTGATCGGTTCGCCTTATGCAATAGATGTTTACGAAATTAATCCTGAGTTAGGCGATCATAAATCTTTGCTTGAATTAAAATCCCGCTTGAATAAGAAGGGAATGAAACTCATTCTCGATTTCGTTCCAAATCATTATAGTGCGGACACCAGGTTAATCAAAACAAATCCCGGTATTTTTCTTTCGGTTGATAAAGAACTCTTCAACCGCGATCCGCACACGTATTACCAGCCAAATAATAATGAGCAGAAATATTATGCTCATGGCAGAGATCCTTTTTTCCCGGCATGGCAGGATACTATCCAGATAAATATTTTCAGCAAAGAGGCAAGACAGTTCCATATTAACACTCTGATTTCATTAACAAAAGTGTGTGATGGTGTCCGCTGCGATATGTCAATGCTTTTACTTAACAATATTTTTAAGAATACTTGGGGCGGAGTGTTAGGTAAAAATGGTTTTGATAATTATGGAACGGAATTCTGGACGGAAGCGATATCAGAAATTAAAAATGAGAGAGCGGATTTTATTTTTATTGCCGAAGCTTACTGGGATCTTGAATATGATCTTCAACAGATCGGGTTCGATTTTACTTATGACAAGAAATTGACCGATCGTTTGAAATATGCACCGGTAAAAGAAATTCACGATCATCTTTTTGCAGATTATGATTATCAAAAAAAATCATTGCGCTTCATTGAAAACCATGATGAAGAACGGGCAGCAGCTATTCTTGGAAAAGAAAAATCTAAAGCAGCGGCGGTAATAATAAGCACAATTCAAGGAATGCGTTTTTATTATGACGGACAATTTGAGGGGAAGAAAATTAAACTTCCGGTACAACTTGTAAGAGAACCCGAAGAGCAAACGAACATTGAGTTAAGAGATTTTTATAATAAGCTTCTAACGATTACTTCGCACGAAATTTTTAACAGAGGTAAATGGATACTTTTAGAACCGGAATCTTCTTTGGATAATAACACTACATTTTCAAATATCCTTGCTTGGATTTGGAGCTTTAAAGATGAGAAGCGTCTTGTAGTGGTTAATTATTCTGAAACTCTTTCAACTTGCCGTATAAAATTGGATGTTCGCGGTTACCCTGAAGATTTTTTAATTAAAGATTTATTGAATGATCAATCCTATATGCGATCGGCAGAGGAAGTTTACAACAGCGGTTTATATATAGAGCTAAAACCTTTCCAATCACACATCTTTACTTATTGAAAAATTCTATCCATATTATTTAACCGTCATTCAATATTTTATAAAATGTTTCTTGAATTACATTCCATGCTAATTCTAGATGTTTCTCTTCTGTTCTTAGTCCGGAGACAACTAATCGTATTGTAAATTTTTCATTCAGTTTTGTATGTGTTATAAAAATTTTCCCTGTTAAGTTTACCTCATTCAATAATTTTTCATTTAACTCGTTGAGTTTCTTCTCATCGTTCCAACCTGTTGGTTTCGCTCTAAAACATATAGTGCTGAACGGTGTTGGTGCAACTCGTTCAAAATGAGGATGTTCATCAATCCATTTTGCAAAAAACTGTCCGAGACGGATGTGCTCTCTCAATCTTGTCTGCAATCCTTCAACACCAAAGTAACGCAGTACAAACCAAAATTTTAATGATCTAAATCTTCGTCCAAGTTGAATACCGTAATCCATATAATTAATCACGGATGAATCTTCTGCGGTTTTCAAATATTCTGCTGAAAGTGAGAATGCCTTCTTAAGAACTTCCGGTTTGCGCGTATATAAAATGCTTAAATCAACCGGAACGAACAACCACTTATGCGGATTGACAACAAACGAATCTGCATGTTCTACACCTTTAAAATGTCTGTTCATCTCAGGCAGCATTGCAGTTACGCCTGCATGTGCGGCATCAACATGAAGCCAAATTTTTTCCTGCGTGCATATTTTCGCTATCTCTTCAACCGGATCTACACTTGTTGTTGATGTTGTTCCAATTGTCGCTACAACACAGAAAGGTACGCAGTCATTTGCACGATCTTCTTTAATTGCTTTCTCTAACTCTGATGGTATCATTCTGAATTCCGAATCAACCTGAATTTTTCTAATTCCATCCAAACCGATGCCGAGCGTGAGAGCACTTTTATCAATTGAACTATGTGCTTGTTCCGAACAATACAAACGTAGTTTAGGAACACCACTCATACCGTTTTTACGAATATCAAATCCGATATTTTCCCGTGCCGCTGCAATAGCATGCATTGAACTTACCGAAGCGGTATCGTAAATGATTCCCCAAAATTCTTTTGGAAGATTAATTATTTCTCTAAACCAGTTTAAAACTGTTTCTTCAAGTTCGGTTGATGCTGGTGCGGATTTCCAAAGCATTGAGTTAACATTAAACGTGGCACTGATAAGTTCTGCAAGAATTCCGGGTCCGCTTGCGGTTGAATTAAAATACGCCATAAAGTTCGGATGCTGCCAATGAGTTGTTCCCGGTAAAATAATTTTATCTAAGTCTTCGATGATTTTATTTATCGGCTCGCTGGATTGTGGTGCGTGATTAGGTAATTTTCTTTTCACATCTCCCGGTTTAATTTTAGGCAGAACAGGAAATGAACCAACATTCTCAATATAGTTTGCCGCCCAGTCAATTAATTCATATCCGTACTTTTTAAATTCTTCTGCAGGCATATCGCCATAACTCTTGATCTTGCTCATGCTCTTTCTCTAAAATTTTATTTGGTTTACCCAATCTGAAATTAGCCTCATTAGTTGAATCCGTTTTTCAGAAAAGGAATGACCGGCTTCAAGTATGAACTCTTTAACATTAGAATTTGCGAGTTTGAGTGCACCAACCAAAGGCTTATGATGCAATTCTATAGGTGCTGTTGTATCATTCTTAGCACTTATGATAAGAAGATTTTTTTGTGAAAGTTTTTCGGCATGATTAATAAGATCCCAATCGTTTTTATGTTGGATCAATTCATCCAAAAGTTTTTCGGGAGAGGGACAGTTCACAAAATCCTTTGCACGTAGCATTATTTCCGAGCCATATTTTTTTATTTCTTCAGTCATTGTTAATAATTGTCCAAACATTCCGAAGTTAAACGGTGCTATCGCACAAACATTTTTTATATCATCAAATTGAATCGAATTCAAGAGGGCAGAGAATCCTCCCATACTATAACCAACAAATACAATTCTATTTTTATCTACCTGAAATTTTTCTCTGCATAAATCGTCTTTTAAAAATGTTACTGCCGCGGGCATATCTTCAATAAGGTTATTCCAGGAAAATTCGCCCTCGCTTCCCCATGAACCGCGACTATAAAACGTGAACACATTAAATCCCTGGCGCTGAAGCATGTGTGCGATATCGTAATTCACTTCATTGCCCGGGAAACCGGTTAAGAGCAAAACAGTTGGATGCAGTCCTTCACCGGATGTAATAAACATTGTACCTAAAACTTTTGATCCGCCGCTAATAAAAACCACGGGAGATAATGATGATGGAAATTTCGGATCTGTTTTAGGGTTATCTTGAGTTACAGGATCAAAATCTGTCATTGCTCATACCTTGGCATTTGTCATTTCTTCTATTCAAAGATAAGCAGAAAAAGATTTGTCTGAAATCAATTTACTCATTCATTCAAAATTTCCATCTCGCTTCTTCATTTCTTATCTTTGTCCATAATTTTCTAACAAAAACAATATTGTAATGAGAGTAAGTAAATCGTTTATTCCGACCTTAAAAGAAGTACCGAATGATGCGGTAATACCAAGCCACATTTTAATGATTCGTGCAGGATTAATAAGGCAAGTATCAGCCGGAATATATTCTTGGCTGCCGCTTGGATATAAAGTTCTAAGAAAAATTATGGATATCATTCGCGAAGAGATGAACGCAATCGGCGGACAGGAGTTTCACTTCCCGGCATTAAATCCAAAAGAAATTTGGGAACAGACCGGAAGAGTTGAAGCATTCGGAGATATTCTTTTTCATATTAAGAACCGCGATTATGTTTTAGCTCCGACGCACGAAGAGATTGTTGCGTATCATGCTAAGGGTTCCATCGCTTCTTACAAAGATCTGCCTCAAATCTGGTATCAGATCCAAACTAAGTTTAGAAATGAACCGCGTCCTAGAAGCGGAGTTATACGCGGAAGACAATTTATTATGAAGGATGCTTATACACTCGACCGTGATGAAGCCGGGTTGGATGTTGGTTATGCTCTTCATGATAAAGCTTACCGGGCAATTTTTGACCGCTGCGGGTTAAAATATTTTGTTGTAGGTGCTTCAAGCGGTGCAATGGGCGGAAGTAAATCCGAAGAGTTTATGGTTAAGAGTGATGCTGGCGAAGATACTGTTGCTTATTGCGAGAAGTGCGGATATGCTTCCAACGCTGAAGTTGCTCAGTCCGTTGCAGTTAGTGCAAAACATCATGCAGTGAGTAAAGCTGTTTATGAAATCTCTACACCGAATGTAAAATCAATTGATGAACTTTGCGCGTTCCTAAAGATTGATGAACATGAAACAGCAAAATCCAGGATCTACATTCACGATAGCAAACCTGTTTTAGTTTTAATGTTTGGCAATGATGAAGTGAATGAAACAAAACTCGGTAATGTACTTGGCGGAAATGTTCGCCCAGCACATCCGGAAGAATTAAAAGAGATTTCCGGTGCAGATGCCGGTTCAATCGGTCCGATCGGATTTTCAAATAGAATTATCGCTGATAATCTTTTAAAGGATGGAAATAATTTTTACAGTGGTGCGAACAAAAATGATTATCACATCGGCGGAATAGATTTGAAACGCGATGTCCCCAAATGTGAATACTTTGATTTGCGTACAACAGAGAAAGGGGAAAAATGTATCCGATGCGGTTCAACTTTAGATGTGTTCAAAGCAATTGAACTTGGACATATCTTTAAGCTCGGGACAAAATATTCTGTAGCGCTTGGCGTACTTTATCTTGATGAAAACGGGAAAGAACATCCGATAGTGATGGGAAGTTACGGTATTGGTGTGGAAAGAATCTTTGCTTGCTTCCTTGAGCAGAATTATGATGAGAAAGGAATTATTTGGAAAAAACCTCTCAACCCATTTGATATTCATTTGATCGGATTGAATATGAAAAACGATCTCGTTTTCAAAACTTGTGAAAAACTTTACATTGATTTGATTGCTGAAGGTTTCGAGGTGCTGTTTGATGACCGTCTTGAAGCGAGCGCAGGATTCAAATTCAATGATGCGGATTTGCTTGGAATGCCTGTTCAATTAATTGTAGGTGAGAAAAATTTGAAGGACGGCAAAGTTGAAGTGAAGAACAGAAAAACCGGCGAGAAAAAAATTGTAGAACTAAACCAATTAAATTCTATTCTAAAAGAATTGATTTAAAAGCTAAACGCAAAGACCGCAGAGAATACGCAAAGTTCACTGAGAAAAAACTTTGTGATCTTTGCATTAAACTTTGCGAACTCTGCGGTAATAAAACATGAATGCAAAGTTGTACATTGTCTCTACACCCATCGGTAACTACGAAGATATTTCTTTCCGTGCTATCAATGCTCTCAAGTCGGTTGATTTTATTATTTGTGAAGAGTTCAAAGAAGCGAGACGATTACTTTCTCAATATCAAATAGAGAAAGAATTACGCTCACTCAACGAGCATAATGAAAAAGAAACATCGCAAGAAATTTTTCAAAAAATCAAAGAAGGTAAATCCGCCGCGTTAATTTCTGATTGCGGCACTCCACTCTTTTCAGATCCCGGAAACCTACTTGTCCAAATGTGTATAACAGCAAAGATTGATGTTGTTCCAATCCCCGGCGCAAGTTCATTGCTGCCCGCACTTGTTGGTTCGGGTTTCAATCTTGATAAATTCTATTACGCCGGTTGGCTCTCACCGAAAAGTGATATGCGCAAGAAAGAATTACTTAGGTTAAAGAGCGTTAAAGAATTAATTGTTCTAATGGAAACGCCATACCGGTTAAAAGCAATCTTAACTGACATTTCAAAAATATTCGGCGGTTCAACAAAAATTGTTGTAGCATTCAATCTAACACTTCCAACAGAAAAGTTTTTTAGAGGAACCGTTTCTGAGATATTAAAATCAGTATCCGAGAAAAATCTTAAAGGTGAATTTGTTTTATTAATTAACAATAGGTCTATGAAATGAAAACTCTATATCAAAAAGAAGTTGTTGATGAAATCATCAACAGAATAAATAA
>QYQI01000046.1 GCA_007280825.1 Ignavibacteriales bacterium
ACCATATATTCGCGGATTTCTACACAAAGTGTTTTAAGATCGTTTATAGATAATGTTTTTACATCTGCAGGTGAATTAACCTTAAAAAGTACTTTGTATTTCGATTCATCTACCATTCATAATATCCTATCATTTACAAAATTATTGTTTGATACTTTGTTCCAATTGTTTTTTCAACTCTGTTACTTTTAATTCAGCATCTTTCAAAGTTGTGTAACATAGTTTAGCTAAATTAATTCCCTCTTCATACAATTTGATTGATTCTTCCAAACCAATATCACCGCTTTCAAGTGAATTGGAAATTTCTTGAAGTCTGTTCAGTGATTCTTCAAAACTGTTTTCTTTTTTCTTACTCATTTTATTCTCACTTCTCCGTCATAAAATTTTATATCTAATGATTTATCTTTTTTTAAATTTTTCTTACGGGTAATATATCTATCATTTTGTTTTATAATTGAAAAACCTCTTTTAAGAACATTATCAACGTTAAAAGAATCTACTTTGCTCTCTAGTAATTCCAAACCTTTTTTCTGATCGGAAAGTTTAATATCAAAATTGTTTTGGAACCGGTAAATTAGATTATCAAACAATTGAATTTTATTTTTTACAATATCCTGCGGTACACGGAATCCATAAGAAGAAATTGTCTTATTAATTTCATCATTATAGTTTGAAATGATTTCCAGCATTTTCTCCGGGAAATAATCGGAAAATTCAGCAATAAAAGCAAAGAGCTCATCTTTACTTGGTGTTGCAAGCTCCATCGCTGCAGATGGAGTTGCTGCTCGAAGATCAGCAACAAAATCTGAAATAGTAAAATCAATTTCATGCCCGACTGCACTGATGATTGGAATTTGCGAATCGAATATTGCACGCGCAACAATTTCTTCGTTGAACGCCCACAAATCTTCTAATGATCCTCCGCCGCGTCCCACAATAATTAAATCAACATCTTTTTGCCGATTGAGAAGTTTAATACATTCGACAATTTCTTCAGCAGCCCCTTCTCCCTGGACTTTGCTTGATGCAATTATTAATTCAACTAGAGGATAACGGCGTGAAGCAATGCTTTTCATATCTTGAAATGCAGCGCCATCTATTGCAGTTACAATTCCAATTTTTTGAGAAAACTTAGGAATTGGTTTTTTGTATTGTTCATCGAACAACCCTTCAGCGGAAAGTTTTTGTTTAAGTTTTTCAAATGCGGCTTGAAGTTCACCAACTCCAGCCGGCTTCATTGAACGTACATCAATTTGATAACTTCCGCGCGGCGGATAAACAGTTATTTTTCCTGTAATGATTACTTTCATTCCGTCTTGCGGAGTAAAGAAAACGTAATTGTTTATTCCCCGCCACATTGTACAGCTTACTTGAGCGTTTGCATCTTTCAATGTGAAATACCAATGTCCGGAAACATGTGCTTTGAAATTTGATATTTCACCAATAACATTCACTTCGGAAAAGTTTTCTTCAAGCGTATGTTTGATGAGTCCGGTTATTTCACTTACAGATAAAATATTCTCCATCATTTCTCTTTTCTAAAGATCAAACAATATTGATGGTGGCGGTTACCCACCCAAGCATTGTTAACGCCAAGTGCAATTAATTTTTTATCATCTTGAAGCCAGATCTTTTCGTCTTTTAGCACCCAGCTTTTTTCACCGCGCTTTGTTAATGAGATTGCTGTATCGAATGCTAGTGGGTAAAGTCTGCCCTCAAAATAAACATTGTTGGTAATAATTGTTAAGTAACCGTTCGACTTAGTCACATCATATACTTGATCGAATACTTGTGCTTGTTTTTCTAAAAATTCTTCGTAAGAATTTATATTTCCAATATCATTTTTGTTGATTGAATATTTTGTATCAAGTCCTTTCTCTTTTCTGTTTTTTTGACGCAATGAATTTCTCATAAGCTGATTCCAATACGGAGGAGAAGTGATGGTATAATCAAAATGAATTTTTTCATATCCATTTTTAGATAACAATTCCTTCAGATGAAGCGAGTCGCCGTTAAACGGAAAAGCTGATTTCTCAAATCCCCTTTTTGAAATTCGTTTTGACGATGATCGGAAATAATTTTTGCTAAGCTCAATTCCAACTGACTTACGATTAATTCCTGCAGCAGAAATTAGAGTGCTTCCCGTCCCCATAAAAGGATCTAACACCCATCCATTTTTCTTTGTAAAAAATTTAATGAACTCCTCTACCAACGATTCCGGAAATTTAGCTGGATGTAAAATTTCATCTTCCTTTCTACGCGGCGGACGATGTATGAACCAGCTCTTAGTAAATTTTAACCACTCTTTACCGGTAAGATCATTCAATTTATTATTCTTATTTAGCCGTCCTCTTGAACCGAGGTCAACAAAACTATTTTTTCCCTTATTCAATTTGTTCTAGAGATTTAGTGAGAAGAAATTTGAGAACAGACCGATTGAAAATTCATGAAAACCTGTCCCGTTATTCTGTAATTGGAAATTATATCTGTAACGCGTATAAAAAGTAAAAGTGTTCTGGATCTGAAATAAACCTATTGAAAGTTCTGTGCTTAATCCATTGTACCCGGTAAAATCAGTAAAATAATTTATGCCCGGTGAGATATATTTTATTTGCGGGACTTGAATTATTTGTTTGTAACCTACTCGTAAAAAATTTTTACGGTCTGAATCAAAAATATATGAATATTCAACGCCCAAATAACCCGAAGGATAATTATACCCAACCGAATAAAATGAGAAGAGCGGAATCTCTTTACTAATTGACCAATGATGTTCATTATTAGACCATAAATATGCGGGAGATGGTATTGCAAATACAATTCCGCCAAGACAAACACTGAAAATACCAACATCCTGCTCTTCGGAAATAATTAATCCTTTAGGAAGTTCCACATGATAAACCTCGCTCCGGGTTTCGTTTCCTTTACGATCGTATGCAACAACAACATACTTAAACATTGCCGAATCCAAATTCAGTTTGTTAAGCTCAAGTTCAATTTTATGATTCTCAGACAACTTTTTTGAAACATCGAAAATCTTTTTATCCATAATTATTAGTTTAGAAGTAGAACTATCGCTGGTGAAAAAAGAGAGAACAAACTTATTAGGTGTTTCCGGAGTGATGTACGAATCTATAATAAAAATCTCTACGGCAGAAGTAGTTGTGTCTGTTTGAGCTTTTATTTGAACCGCAATTATTATTGAAATTAAAATTATTTTTATTAAGTGCATTGGAAGTCTAAGATTTTTTCTCGCGGATAAAATTAAACTTTTTTAGGATAAGATTTTGAATTTTCTTTTCTACTTTGCATAAGAGAAATGATTTCAATGCTTCTCATCTATTCAGTATATTTGTACACAAACGAAATAAATATCTCATTAACCTTTAGGGAAAAATTGAAAATACTAATCTCAAACGATGACGGAATAGACTCACCGGGAATAAGCGCTCTTGCAAATGAAATGAAGAAATTAGGTGAAGTAATTGTAATTGCACCGCGAACAGAACAAAGCGCTGTTGGTCATGCGATTACAATGAAATTCCCTTTACGAATCACTGAATATTATAAGAACGGAGATTTTTTCGGCTATGCGATTGACGGAACTCCCGCAGACTGTATAAAAATTGGTATAAGAAACATAATGAAAGAACCACCGGATATAGTTCTTAGCGGAATAAATCTTGGATCGAATACTGCAATTAATATTATTTATTCCGGTACAGTTTCAGCAGCAAGAGAAGCGGCTATTATGGATGTACCTTCAATCGCAGTTTCAGTTACAAGCCACGAGCCGAAGCATTATGAATACGCAGCTAAGATTTCTCTTGAACTAACTAAACTGATCGTAAAAAATAAATTAAAGACCGGAACATTATTGAATGTGAACGTGCCCGATCTTCCTGAAGAAGAAATTGCCGGAGTTATGTTAACGCAGCAAGGTAAATCAAAATGGGATGATCTTTACGAGGAACGAAAAGATCCTTACGGAAAAAAATATTACTGGTTAACGGGCAACTTGGTTCAAGCGGATTCTACATTGGAAACGGATCAGCATGCAGTCCAGAAAAATTATGTATCGGTAACGCCAATCCATTTTGACTTGACAGATTACGAAACTTATGATACTATGAAATCATGGCAATTGGAAAATTTGTACAAACAAAAGTCCTGAACAGTGAATGATACTTGCCGAAATTTTTAGCATATCAACATCAGTAAACCCGTGGCTAATTTTATTCTTTGTACTTTTATTATCTGCCTTCACGTTTTACGTTTATAAGTACACCATCCCGAATGTATCCGCATTACTAAAAACATTTCTGATCATTCTTCGTGCTCTCATATTTATTCTGATTTTAATAATGATCTTCGAACCGGTTATTTCTGTTATGATTCATTCTAATGTTGAATCAAAGACTCTCGTATTTATAGATAATTCAAATTCACTTGCTGCAAAGGATAGTTTAAAAAGATTAGAACAAGTGAACTCTCTAATTAAAAAAATTTCCGGCGAAAGTGAGATAAGATCTCAATTGTTTTTTTTCGGAAAGAAAGTTGATTCTGTTCAAGATGCCGGTTCATCTAAACTCAATTTCAGAGAAGCACAAACAAATTTCTCCTCGGTTATTGATCTTATCAAAAAGAAAGGCGCCTCGGTAAATTCTGCTGTTATTCTTAGCGATGGTATTATCAATGATGGGAATGATCCTTCCTATCAAGTGGAAAAATTACAATTACCTATCTTCACAATAGGGATAGGTGATTCCACAGAGAAGAAAGATATTCTTATTTACAATGTTCAGTACAACAGCACCATCTATGCGGAAAAACCAACTACTATAGAGATAGCCATAAAAAATATTGGTTTCGGCAGCAGCAATACCCGTGTTGCTTTATATGAAGAGAATAAACTGTTAGAGACAAAAGATATTCTCTTAAGTGAAACCGGATTGAATAAAATTAGTTTTAATTACAAACCGGAAAACGGCGGTGAAAAAAAGTTGAGCATTACAGTATCACCCTTAAGCAGCGAAGTAACAACATCAAACAACAACAGAGTAATTTTTTTGAATGTATTGGATACAAAGTTAAAAGTTTGTCTAATTGCGGGCACTCCATCGGCTGATGTTTCTGCAATCTCAAAAGCGTTAACAACTGATAAAAACATACAGCTAAAAAAAATAATACAGATCTCCGCTAATAAATTTTTGAATGATGTTAAAACATCCGCAATAGACAGCGCTGATGTTTTATTCTTGATTGACTTTCCCGCTTCCGGCTCGCCTCAGAATTTAATTGATAAGATTTTATCTGCTGTCAATAATCTGAACAAACCGTTTTTTATTTTGCTTTCAAACGGCGTTAATATCGGGCGGTTGAAATTGTTGGAGAATGTTCTTCCTTTCACTATAGAAAATAACAACACAGAGTTTATACAAGTTTTGCCGGAACTTAACAGCGATCTATACTCTTCCTCTTTTTCTACAGCTAATAACAAAAAAGAAATTTGGAATAATCTGCCTCCCGTCTCACAAGCGGCAGTAAAAATTCAGATAAAACCGGGAAGCAATATTTTGGTTTCATCTAAGGTAAGGAACATACCAATCGCTAATCCTTTAGTTGTTACAAGAAATTTAGGCAAGCAGAGAGCATTCGTAATTTTAGCAGGTGATATTTGGAAATGGCAATTGCAGACTGCGGAGAAGCATCCCGAATTCTTTGATAACTTTATTAACGACATTGTAAAATGGCTCAACCTTTCATCTCTGCAAAAACAATTCAGTGTTTCAACGGATAAAAAAATATATTCTCCAAATGAAGAAGTGAATTTTATCGCACAATTATATGATAATACTTTCTCGCCGATTGATACTGCACAAATTGAATTACAAATTTCAATAGGTGAAAAGAAATTCGATCTAACATTAGCACCAGCCGGAAACGGAATTTACAATTCAACATTTACTCCAAACGAACCCGGTGATTATCTCTTTTCAGCATCGTCATTTTTAAATGGCACGAAGATGAAAACCGATATGGGGCGGTTCAGCTTTAGCGAAACACAAATCGAAAAGATTGATACGCGGATGCGTCCCGCATTCTTAAAATCGCTTGCTAAATCAACGGGCGGTGAGTATTATTCAATTGATAATTATTCTAATCTGCTTGATAAACTGCGGGGGATAAATAGAAATCCCGTAAAAGAAACCGGTACTAAGAAAGAATATAATTTATGGTCCGATGAGCGGGTGCTTATAATAATTATCATTTTATTCGCTGTTGAGTGGTTTTTACGAAAAAGGTCTGGAATGATTTAGCATCAATATTATAAATGGGCACAGCAATGAACTTCATTGAACTTACCAAAAACGATCTTATTGGGGTCAACTCGATTGACGAGCAGCATCAATCAATGGCGGTATTAGTTAATAAACTTTATGATAAGATAATTTCCCCAGATAAAAAGATAATTCAAAATTATCTGTATAAACTCCTTGAAGTTGTTGAAGTTCATTTTGAGAACGAAGAAAATTTGATGCGGTCAACAAAATTCCCCGGTTATATTTCTCATAAGCTTGAGCATGACCGGTTCTATAAACAGATGCTCACCTCAACAGATCGTTACAGCAAAGGACTAGAGACGATTGGATTAGAACAGTTAAAAGGAATTAAGCTGTGGTTCTTTAATCATATTGAACTTAGTGATAAAAAGTGCGGTAAATATTTTATTGCGAACGGAATCTCATAATAAAATTAGATGAAATTTCTAACAGACATTTCCGATTTTTTCCTTCCCCGTTTCTGTCCTTCTTGCAAATACAAACTTACAAGTACAGAAGTTGTTGTATGCAATTCTTGTTTATCAAAAATAAAACATGCCGATAGTGAAAGAATCGAAATTGAATTCACAAGAAAATTTAAGAATGAGAAGATCATAAAAGGATTTACTTCCCTCTTTGTTTTTGAGAAAGATAAAGAGCTTCAGGATATAATCCACGATCTGAAGTACAACGGTAAATTCAGTATCGGAATTTTCCTCGGTAAATTATTAGCCGCTGCTGTAAATGATAAAATTCAAGAATGGAAAATTGATTTGATCGTTCCGATTCCTCTTCATCACTTAAAGCGAGCGGAACGCGGGTACAATCAATCAGATTTTATTGCAAAAGGAATGAAAAAGATTTTACTTGTTCCGGTAAAAAGCAGATTGATAAAGCGCGTCCGTTTTACGGAGACACAGACAACTATGAACTTAGTTGAGAGAAAAGAAAATATGAAAGATGCTTTCGCTCTCCGCCGCAATAAATTATTACTAAATAAAAATGTGCTGTTGATAGACGATGTTATAACTACAGGGGCTACAACCTCGGAATGTGGAAGGATTCTATTAGAATGCGGTGCGGCTAATGTCTATGCGGCTTCAGTGGCAATCGCGGATTAACTTCTATTTCTTTCGACCTCACCCTTTGTCCCTCTCCTTGTAAAGGAGAGGGAACTAGTAAAGGAAAGGGAATCTTGAGAACCCCTCTCCTTAAAAAGGAGAGGGGTTGGGTAAGGTTAAAAAATATTCCATATGCGGGAAAATTATTGTTTAGTATATTCAAGTGTCATAGGTAATACAGCTCCAGTCGAAGGGTCGGTAGTTGTAGAATCTAGCTGTAAGATATTTCCATTAACTCGATAAGGTAAAGTCATTGTAGTTCCTGTAGTGGCATTTGCAATTATGGAACCATTTGAAACACTCCATGTACCGCTCTCGTTTGTTGTTTGCCCGTTAGTTGTTTGCGTCTGCTGATATGTTTTATCACTCCTTAATGTTACTGTCATAGTAATACCTGCTTGCTGTGGAGTATAGTTTACTTTTCCTTGCGGAGTTGTCACTATTACTTTTGTCAAAACCCACGTTCCCACCAGATCATCTCCAGATGCAGTTGGATTACTGTCATCTTTCTTGCATCCATATGCTATGATTAGAACAATTGCGGCGAGAATAAAAAGAAAGGATCTTCTTAGATTCAACATCTGTTCCTCCTTTTAATTATTTATTTTGAATAAATAAATAGTCAGAGCTGTTACTCTGCCTTTATTTTAAAAACTTTTATTTATTTCAATAATATCATTTTTCTCAAAAAACTGCCCCTTGTGGTAAGTGCAACTTAAAGTAAAAACCAATTATTTCAAAAAATCTTCTTTTCATATTTAACAGATTGTATCTCAGCGGCAATGGAAAGTGCAATTTCGTAAGCAGTATCTCCGCCAATCTTCAATCCAATCGGCATGTGAAGTTTGGAGAGATCTATGTTTGCATCAATTTCAGTTTTAAGATTGTTAATCATTGCAGCGGCTTTAGCACGCGAAGCAATTATTCCAATATACTTCTTAACTAAATTTCTGCTGTACAATGTTTTTAAGATTTCATAATCAAATAGATGTCCGTAAGTAACAGCAACAAAATAAGAATCATCAGCCGGAATAAACTGTTCTACAAAATCTTTGTATTCCATATAAATGCAATTAATTCCTTTGGCTTTATTCTTTTCAAA